>JAFUAD010000072.1 GCA_017460835.1 Oscillospiraceae bacterium | reverse complement strand
CTCCCCTAGCGTGCAAAGAGCTCGGCGGGCTTGGGGACCCCATGTTTGCCGAAGGCAAACTGCGCAGTTTCGCTTTGCGAAACATGGGCGATAGAGGTCCCCATTCCAAAATAGCATCCGCGCAGCGGATACTTTATTCCTAATATCATAAAATCCCCGATATGCCACACCTTTTTCGGCAACAGGTATTGACAAATGCTTGCATTTGTGATATAATAATCCTGTTGTCTGGGTGTGGCGCAGTTGGTAGCGCGCTACCTTGGGGTGGTAGAGGCCGCCCGTTCAAGTCGGGTCACTCAGACCATGCGGGCAGTGCCCGCCGCCGTAATAGCTCCCATGCGGTTTTGCGTGGGAGCTGTTGCTTTGTGCTCCAATTAAATATTACTTGCAGCATTTTTCTTAGGAGAATGCTCCTCTCGCCTGCTCCCTGTTCAGTCTTTTGACAATTGAACAAAACAACGAAAGCGGCACCCGGGTCATCCGGATGCCGCCTCTTTTTTTCTGAAAGCCGGGCTCAGAAGTCGCCTCTGCCGCCTCTGCCGCCTCTGCCGCCGCCCGGCATGCCGCCGCCGGATACGCCGCCGCTGCCGGAGGTCACGAGCGTGCCGCCGGAGTAGCTGCCGCCGGTTCCCCAGCCGTCCTCATTCAGCGTGCCGTCGTAATTGCCGCCGGTGTAGACCGAATAGCCGCCGCTCATGCCGTTTGCGCTGAAGACGATGCCCTGTGCATTCTTCGGGGTCTTCAGTGCGCCGAGCACATTGCCCTCCGAATCCGTGACCACGATCAGCGTGCCGGCCGCCGCATTGAGCTGTGCTGAGCCGATATAGTTTGCCTCCGGCGCCTCCATCATGCCGGTCGAGCCGACCGCGATCAGCGTGCCGCCGGTCACGGTAATGGTATTCTGGTTGTCGCCGCTGTCGAGCGGGCCGTTGCCGTTGTCGGTCGGGCCGCAGACGATCACGGTGCCGCCGGTCATGGTGATATTGCCGTTGGAATCGAGCCCGTCGCCGCCGGCATTGACATAGACATAGCCGCCGTTGAGATAAAGCTCGCCCGAGCCGTTCATCATGCCGTAGCCGCGGCCGTTCCCGCCGGTATTGCCCGTCTGGGATGTGCCGCCCGATGCGTTGAAGCCGTCGTCGGAGGCGACCAGATGGATCTCGCCGCCGTTGACCGTGATCTCATACGCCTCGATGCCCTCGTAGGATGCGGTAATATTGACTGACGCATCGCCGTCAACCGTAACGGCATTGTCGCCGTGGATTCCGTCGTCGCCCGCCGCAATTTCGATCGCGGCGCTGCCGGAGATGCGGACATCGCTGTTTGCGTGCAGCGCATCATCCGCAGAATCAATGCGAAGCGTGCCGCCGGTGATCAGAAGAACCGTCTCCGCCTTCATGCCCTTTGTGCTCGTGCCGGATTCCGAAGAATCGGAATTTGCCGCTGCGGTGTAGCTTGCCATCGGCATTGAGCCGGTGCCGGTGCCGAAATCATCCGTACCGCCGCGCATGCCCCCGCCGCGTCTGCCGCCGCCGAAGCCGCCGTTTGGCATATCGCCGGGCATCTGGCCGTCAAAGCCGTCCGGGAACTGGCCGCCGAAGCCGCCGCCGGGCATCCCGCCGCCCATCCAGTCATTGTTGCTGTGCGCTGCCGCATTCCGGCTGCCGCCGCCTGCTGTGATATCGAGCGTGCCGCCGGTAACAGCCAGCGTCGCAGCGGCGTCGATGCCGTCCTGCTCTGCCTTGATGACAGCAGAGCCGCCCTCGATCAGGATAAAGCCCTTGCCGTCCTTGTCCGCGGTCGAGGATTTGATGCCGTCGCCGCCCGCAGTGACCGTCAGGCTGCCGTCGTGCAGCAGAACGGAATCATTGCCGCGGATGCCGTGATTTGCCGCGGTGACGGAGAGATTGCCGCCGACGATGCGGAGATCGTCGGAGCAGTGAATGCCGTTGTTGTAATTGCCGGTAACCGTGAGGCTGCCGCTGCCGTTGATCGTCAGATCGTCCTTCGAGGCGATGCAGGCGCCCGGATAGGTCGAGCCGTCCTCCTCGGTGATGTCGAAGGCGGTGTATTCCTCCGCGTCGGAGATGCTGTTCTGCGTGCCTTCCGCGAGGGTGATGACGGTTTTATCCGCCTGCAAAACGGTGATCGGCGCGCTGGTGCTGCTGTGCATGGTCACGCCGTTCAGGACAAGATGCACCTTCTCGGAGCTGTCGGTCAGATTGATGACCAGACGCCCGTCGTCCAGATTGCCCGAGAGCACATAGGTGCCGCCCTTCGTGATCGTGATGACGCCCTCCGCGACGGTGATGCCGTCGGAGGCCGAGGGGGTCACGGTGCTGCCCTGAAAGCGGATCGTCACCGCGTCGTCATCCCATGCGGTATTGCGGTCGGCATTGCTCAGCTCGACGGACGAAACGACCTCGGAGGAATCTGCCGCGGAGAGATTCTCGCCGGAGACTGCGGACGAGGAATCGCCCGGGTCTGCGCTGCTCTCTGCCGGGGAATCGGTGCTCTGTGCGGCGGAATCCGTGCTGCCGGTATCGCTGCTGCTTTTTTTGTCGGCGCAGCCGGATGCCGTAAGGAAGCAAGCAAGTGCGGAGAGAATCGCAAGATGTTTTTTCTGAATCAGCATAATGGGGGTCATCCTTTCTGTATCGCTGTCGCACCGCCGTTTTCCCGCGGATCTGTTTCCCTTTTTCTCTGTTTTTCAATGGTACCAGTATACAGTCAGAATGTGGTTTTTTTGTGAAAATATCACGAAAGCCGATTGAAAGCGGACTGAAAAAATCAGGCGGGGAGCAGGGCGATCAGCCGGGGAAGATCGCGCAGATCTATGCTGCCGTCGCCGTTGAGATCGGCGCGGCCGAGCATGGAATCGGTAAGGCTCAGCGCCTCTGTCTCGCAGATGATCCGCGTCAGCAGGACGACATCGGCCTCGGAGCACCGCCCGTCGCCGTTCAGATCGCCCGGCACGGTGCTCTCATTCTCCGAGAGCTCAATATACGCAAAATGGTAGAGATCCGCGTAATATGCGGCCTCGCAGCCGGGGTATCCGTATACGACGGTCTCCTCCGGCAGCCCGCGGAAGAGCCCCTCCGGGGTATAGGGCTGCAAATCGGTTCCCGGAACACGCGGCAGCAGCCGGATCTGTTCCGTCTCCTCATCGAACAGATAGACCTCGGCATAGCCCGTCTCCGGCTTGATGCGGTAGGTCACGCCGTTTTCCCTGTCCTCCTTCAGCGTGTCGCTGTTGATCGCCTGATCGTTCAGCAAAAAGCGGAAGGTCTGGTTCCAGCCGGAGATATCGGTCGCGGAGAACAGGAAATAGCAGGTCTCGCCCGCGCTGACCGTGAACTGCATATCGGCAGCGGTGCGCACAGAGCAGCTCTCAAGGTAATGCCCCTCGGTGTCATAGCGCTGCATCGTCAGGCTGCACATGCAGTTGAAGATATCCGCCTTCATTTCCATATCCGTGCCGGCGGTGTAGCGGTAGATCAGGTAGTCGCAGTCGGTTTCCTCCTCCGGCAGATAGACCTGACTGATCTGCACCGCGAAGCTCTCCATATTCTCAATCTCAAAGAGACTCTCGGCGACGATCGGGTACTCGACATCGAGCGTGCCGAAATACTGCCCCATGCCGATGTAGTTTGCGGTTGCCTTGCCGATGTTCACATCGTCGGCGGTATAGCGCAGCCGGTAATCCCTGCCCTCCTGCAAAATATAGTCGCCGTCCGAGAGGGTCACCTGCGGCGCAACGGGCTCGCCGGTATAAAAATGCGGCAGCGCCTCGGCCTCGCACGCGCTGAGCAGGCGCAGCTCGGTATCGAGCCGGAAATGAATCGTGCCCATGCGCTCGGTGCCGTTGAATTTCACCATGACATAACGCATTTCGCCCGCAGGGACGGTAAAGGAGACCGATTTTGTGCTGTTGCCGTAATCCTGTGCGAGCAGCTCGCAGTCCGGCGAAAAGACCCGCAGCACGATATCCGGAACCTCGGAGCAGAGCAGCGAATATTCCGTATCGGTATCCGCCGAAACCCTGTAGATCGCAAGGCGGTTTTCGTAATCAAGGAACACGCTGTGATCGCCGGTCTCCAGCTCCGGTGCATCCTCCGGCAGCACGACCTCGATCTCATAGGATTCCATCCGCATGCCGTAGGAGCGGTTCGTCGAGCGCAGGACAAACTGCACCGTGCCGAACATGATATTGCTGCCCGCATACAGCACCGTGTAGTCCTCCTCCTCCGTCAGAACCGTGCCGTCCGGCATTGTAACGGTCAGCGCGGGAGGCGCCTCGCTGCCGGTATACGGCACATTGCCGATGGTGAGCTCGGCGTCGGCGAGCAGATAGGGCTTCAGAACGGTGAACCGCGCCGCTGCCGCCTGCTCGGGATACTGCCGAAAGCACATCACAAAATACTGCCCGTTTGTCAGCATGTAATCCGTGCCGTCGGCAGTGGAAATCAGCGTATAGGAATAGGTTTCCGGCTGATAGCGGTAGAGGCGGTAAAGCAGCCTGCCGCCGGAGATCCGCTCATTGAGGATCCGGTAGCGCACGGCGTCCTCCTCAGCATCGTTCACCTCGAACCAGAAGGTCTCCAGCCGCTCATCGGCGCATGTGACCGTGCGCGGGGAATCGAGCTCAGTGCGGTTTTCATAGCCAACGGAATCCGTGAACAGGAGCTCATACCGCTGCTCGGCAGAGCCCAGATACAGCCCCGAGCCGACGATCCGGACGGATGCCTTGCCGGGGATATCGCTGTTGATGTCGATGCGCTGGAAGTCCGTGCCCTCCGTGAGCAGCTTCCCGCCGACCGTGACCTTCAGCTTCGGGGAATAGGTTCTGCCCTCTGTGTAGAATCCGAACCACGCGCCGTCGATCGAAGCATCGCGCAGGTCATAGGGCGTCTGCGTGATGACCAGATTGTACTCGGCAGCAGACTGCGCCGCGCAGATGAAATAATAGGTCTGGCCGGCATTGAGCTGCACCTTGCTGTAAAAATAGTTCCCGGTCGCCGGGGAATAGCTGTTGCTGTCAAAGACCGTGCGGTCGCCCTCCGGCGTATCCGCAACGGTACAGACGGTCTGGATGCTGACATAGCGCGAGCCGCTGACATATCTGCCGATGCGGTTGTATGCGGTCAGCTCCTCGGCATAGCCCGAAGCCGCCGTCGCGTAGTAGTAATAGGTTCCGGTTGTTTTCGGGATGAACGCGAACACGGCGCTGTCCTCGGCGGAGGAGAGCGTCACCGGAACCGGGGTATCCGCCGGAACGGTATTCCGTACCGTCACCGTGATCTGCGTACAGCCGCTGTATGCGCCGGTGCCGAACACTGAAACCGTCCGGTTCTGGTTGTGATCCTGCACCTGCACGGTGTAGTCGGTCTGCTCCGTCAGGACTGTGCCGTCGGGCGCCGTGACCGTGAGCACGGGCTGATAGGGCGTGCCGAAGGGAAGCGTACCGGAAGCGGCCGCCCGGATGCTGCAATCGGCGATATCGCGCTCCGAAGGGCTGCGCTGCGTCAGCGTCAGCGAGCGGATGCCCGCCCAGTGCGGCGTGACCGTCAGATCATAGATCCCGCCGGCGGTGAGCGCAGCTTGCAGGACGGTTCTGCCGCGGAGCTCGGTCACAGAGAGAACCGGCTCGCTGCCCCTTGCGTCCGTCAGGGTCATGCCGACCGGGACAGCGCCCTCGGAGATCACCTGCCAGATGCCGGATTCCGGGACGGTCAGGCGGTACTGCGCAGGCTCCTCCCCTGCTGCATACTGTGTGTCATCAGGCAAAAGCGCGCCCGGAGCATCCTCCTCCTTCAGCACATGCAGCCGGTAATCGAGCTGCTCGGTTTTGCCCGCAGAATCGGTCAGAATGCAGCGGTACACATAGTTTCCGGGCTCAGAGGTATCGGGATAGCAGGTCAGGGAATCCGCGCCCGCGACCGCGGAAACGGAGCTTCCGGAGACCGTATACCACTGACAGGTCATGCCGAAGCCGCCCGCGATCATTTGCAGCGGCGCAGCGGTGTGCTGCGGGACGGTCTGCTCCAGCGGGCTGACGCTGAGAATCAGCGGCTCGGCACAGAAATTGAGCGCGGAAATCTCCTCAGCGCCGGTATATGATTCCGGCGCGACAAGCCATGCGTTCTCGCCAAAGGCCGAAGCGCGCAGATCGCAGTTTTCCCGCTCCAGCACCACGGCGCGGCATCCGGTCACGCTGCCCTCGGCAAGCGAGTCTGCCTGCGGGAAGGAGACGAGCGTCACGCCGGCCTCGGCAAAGGCCTCCTCCGGAACCGCGGTGATCTGCGGAAATGCGAGCGCGCCTGCCGATACACCGGCAAAGCTGCGGGCGCTGAGCGACTGCAATGCGGAAAATTCCGTGACGGAAAAGCTGCCGCCGATCCGGAAGCCGTAAAATGCATTGCGGCCGACGGATGTGATGCGGTCATAGGGCAGCACGGCGGTCAGATCGCTGCGGGAGGAGCCGAGCGCCAGTGCCTCGGCTCCGAGCGCCGTCACGCCGGGAAGCTGCAAAAGGCGCAGTCCGCGGCAGCCCGAAAAGACCGCCTCCGGAAGTGCCGTCACCGATTCCGGCAGCGATACGCGCATCAAGGCGCTGTCTCCGGAAAATGCAGCAGAACCGACGGTTTCGAGTGATGCAAGGCGCAGGTCGCCCGCCCATGCGGAACAGCCTGCAAAGGCGCCGCTGCCGATCGCCGTCACGCGGTCCCAGCGGCAGTCAAGCGTCCGGAGCGCGGCACACTGCCAGAAGGCGCTGTCGCCAAAGCGCGTCGCATCCGGCACGGAAACGGAAATCAGGCTTTTGCAGCCAAAGAAGCAGCCCGCCGGAATCTCCGCGATACCCGGCAAGGCGGCCGCAGTCAGGGATGCACAGCCGGAAAATGCAGCAGAACCGACGGATTCCGGCTCGCTGCTGAGCGTGACCGCTCTGAGCAGCGGCGAATCCGCAAAGGCACGCGCGCCGATGACCGCAGCACCGGCCGCAGTCACGGTCTCGAGCGCGGCACAGTCCGCAAAGGCGCTCTCGCCGATCGCCGTGACGGTATCCGGAAGCGTCACATCCTTCACAAAATGATTCCCCTGAAAGGCGCCCGCCGCGACCGCAGTCACAGTCTCGCCCTCCGGCACCTGCACGCCCGAGCGGATGCCGCGGTACCGGTACAGCACGCCGTCCCGGATGTCCCATGCATAGGCGGTATCGCGCCCGCCGATCGCATAGACCGCCTCCGATTCCACGCTGTCCGCAAAGCCCTCGCGAACGGCAATTGCACGCAGCCACGTTGTTTCCGTGATCCTGACCGGCTCGTCGTATCGGATGCCGGTTTCCTTTGCCGGGGCGGTGCCGTCGGTGGTGTAATAAATCTCCGCCTGCTCGGTCCCGGTGCTGAGCTCCACGGTCTGTGCCGAGCCGAAATTGCCGGATTTCCGCGAAAATTCCGGTGCAAGGCAGATGCCGTCATCCCACTGAAAATCCTTCATGCACACGACGCCCCAGCCGTAGTCGTCGTCGAAGCCCGGCGTGCCGAGATCAACCGCATTCCGCTGAAGCAGCGCCTCTGCCCGCCGCGGGGTGATGCTCTTGTCATAGCTCCGCAGCAGCGCACAGCAGGCCGCAACATGCGGGGTCGCCATGCTGGTGCCGTTTTTCGCTTCGATTTTTTCAGTATCGCCGAGGACATAGCTGCGGATGCCGACGCCCGGCGCGGTCACATCGACCAGCTTGCCGTAATTTGAAAATGCTGCGCGGTTCATCGCGCTGTCGATCGCACCGACGGTGATGCAGCTTTCGATGCCGCCGGGGTAGTAATAGGCAGCATCATCGGCATTATTGCCCGAAGCGGCGCAGCAGATCACGCCGTGCTCGTCGGCAATGGACATCGCCTCGATCTCCAGCGGGCTGACGCCGAGGCCGCCGAAGCTCATGTTGAGGATATCGGCGCCCTGCTCCAGCGCATACATCATGCCGAGGTAGATCTGCTCGTCGGCGGCGGTGCCGTCGGAATCGAACACCTTGACCGGCAGAATCTTCACATTGGAGGGGGTCAGCTCGCAGATCGTGCCGGAGACATGCGTGCCGTGATAGAGGTCGTCGTTCGCGGTGTCATCGCCGGAATCGGAGACATTGATGCCGCCTTCGAGGATTCTGCCGCGGAAGACCGCCGGTGCGGGATTGATCCCCGTGTCGATGACGGCGACGGTCACATCGGGCAGAAGCTCGGCATTGAGATACTCCGCGATGAAGCTGTCCGTGCCGACCAGACCGGCGCCCCATGTGTTATGCACAACGGGTTCCGAACCGGCGAGCTCCGAATCGGCGGTCTCCGTGTCGAGGACAATGCGGCGGGAGGGCTGCACGAAGCGCACCTGCGCATCCGCCTCATAGCACTGATAAGCCGCATAGGCCGCGGCGCTGTCGGCATATTGCAGGATATGCAGGTCATTCCAGCCCTCTGTGACCTGTACGGCGCCGTGCGGGTCGATGCGCCCCTCTGCCTTGACGATCAGGCGGGCGGTCTGGAAATCGTTTGTGATGATCTGCGTGCCGTCCGGCTGCGCTTTTGTGCAGTAGCCGTAGTCCGCGCCGGCCTGATCGAATGCGGCATAGCGCCCGGCAGACTGCACGCCGGTCTGCCCGCCTGAGGAGGCGCCGGTGTCGAGCATCAGCCTCCCGTTCCGGACAGAGAGCGCGCCGGCAGAATCCGAGGCGGCGGCGCCGTCCTGCGAGAGCGTGCCGCCTGCCGGGTCATAGACGATCTCCTGAAACAGCGCGCGGTCTGCGTCCCCCGCGGCGGCCGTGCGCACACGCGCTGCAAATTCCGCAAAGCCCATACTGCCGCTTTGCTGCGCTGCATGTGCCGGGAGCGCACCGAATGCGCCCGCTGTCATCTGAATCAGCACGGACAGGCTGACCGCCGCGCTGCTGAGCTTTTGTTTCAGCATGATAAATCCCTCTTTTTTTCGTTTATGCGCCCATTGCTTGGCTTGGTTTGTCATATATTGCCGCAAGATGATTCTATTTCAGTACACCGTTTGAAGAAGAAGGAGGAGTAGATTTTTTTCTCTAAAAAAATATATAATTAAATATATATATTATTATTTTAGATTTTACTCCTTCTTCTTCAAAAAGGGAGTATGGTTTGTTTCATATTGCCGCAAGATGATTCTATTTCAGTACACCGTTTGAAGAAGAAGGAGGAGTAGATTTTTTCTCTAAAAAAATATATAATTAAATATATATATTATTATTTTAGATTTTACTCCTTCTTCTTCTTCAAAAAGGGAGTATGGTTTGTTTGATATTGCCGCAAGATTATTTTATCGCGCATCTTGGTATGTCTGCGTCTGTTGGCTATTGGGCAAATAACAAAAGCAGTTTCCATCTGCGTGCACGCCCAAGCGTGCCATCATATTCGGCTGAGACAAGAGATACGCCTTCGCTCATTATGGTGCGAAGCGAATTGGCAGCGGGCACTGCCCGCCTCCTCCTTCTTCTTCAAAATGGGAGCATGGTTTGTTTGATGTTGCTGCAAGATAATTTTAACGATGTGCTCCGATGTGTCTGCGCCCGCTGACTTTGGATGAGGTGAATCCCGCCTGTTGGCTATTGGGCAAATAACAAAAGCAGTTTCCATCTGCGTGCACGCCCAAGCGTGCCCACATATTCGGCTGAGATAAAACAATCAGCTTATCTCATTATGGTGCGAAGCGAAATGGAGCCCGGCACTGCCGGGCAGCACACTCCTGTGCTGCGTCCTGAATCAGATTGGGCGGATATGCCAAGAAACCCGCGAAGCCAAATCGGCTGTCGGCACGGCCGACCGAAAGAAGATATTTCGGGAAAGGCGGCAAAGAATTCATACAAAATCACAAAAATCCGAATGCCGATTGACTTTCAAGCCGATTTATGGTATACTGAAACAGGAAACCAAACGGTATGCCGTTTTTTGGAAGGAGCGTGCTCTGTATATGAACATATGGCACAAGATCAATCCGAAGCGCATTACACCCGATGATTTCGTCGCAGTCATAGAGATCCCGAAAGGGAGTAAAAATAAATATGAGCTGGACAAGGAGACAGGTCTGCTAAAGCTGGACCGCATTTTGCACACATCGACGCATTATCCCGCAAACTACGGGCTCATTCCCCGTACCTATGCCGATGACAACGACCCGCTGGACGTGCTGGTGCTCTGCTCCGAAACGCTCTTTCCCATGACGCTGGTTCGCTGTTATCCGATCGGCGTCATTCGTATGCTCGATCAGGGACACCGCGATGACAAGATCATCGCCATCCCCTTCGACGACCCGAATTACAACGGCTATACGGATATTGCCGACCTCCCGCCCCATATCGTCGAGGAGATGATCCACTTCTTCTCCGTCTATAAGGAGCTCGAGGGCAAATCCACCGCCGTCGATCAGTTCGGCGATGCGAATGAAGCCCGCAGGATCATTGCCTCGGATATCGACCGCTATGTCGAGTGCTTCTGTAAGTAACAGGCAAAGCCCGCCTTATGTGCGCCTCTGCCCTGTTCATTTCGCAAGAATCCGAAAAGTGAAAATGTGAAAGGATGTTTCAGATTATGACCGCTGCTGCCACTGACGCCCTCTACCACAACACGAAAAGTGTCGCGCCGATCGGCATTATCGCCATGACCGGTGCCGAACAGCTCGCCAAGAAGATCGACGACTATCTCGTCCGCTGGGCAAACGAAAACGGCTTTCCCGATCAGAGCTACCTGATCGAGTGCGAATGCCCGCGCTTTGCCTCCGGAGACGGCAAGGGACTCATCAAGTCCACCGTCCGCGGGCTTGACCTGTTCATCATCATTGATGTCGGCAATTACAGCTGCACCTATAAGATGTTTGACCGCGTCAATTCGATGTCGCCGGACGATCACTATCAGGATCTCAAGCGCATCATTCAGGCAGCTTCGGGCAAGGCACACCGCCTGAATATCATCATGCCGCTGCTCTACGGCGGCAGACAGCACCGCAGAAATTACCGCGAATCGCTCGACTGCGCCTGCGCATTGCAGGAGCTTCAGGCGATGGGCGTCGATAATATCATCACATTCGATGCGCACGACCCGCGCGTCAACAACGCCGTTCCGCTGATGGGCATTGACAATGTCATCCCGTCGTATCAGGTGCTCAAGACCATGCTCCGCACCTTCCCCGATCTTGATATGTCGCCGGAAAAGTTCATGGTCATCAGCCCGGATGAGGGCGCGCTCGGCAGAAACATGTATTATGCAACGATGCTCGGCGTCAACCTCGGCATGTTCTATAAGCGCCGCGATTACTCGAAGGTTGTGGACGGCAAGAACCCGATCGTCGCGCATGAGTATCTCGGAAACCCGGTCGAGGGCAAGACGGTGTTCGTCGCGGATGACATCATCGCGTCGGGCGGCTCGATGCTCGATCTCGCTGAAAACCTCAAGGCACGCGGCGCCTCCCGCACGATTGCCTATGCGACCTACGGCCTGTTCACGCACGGACTGGAAAAGTTCGATGAGGCCTATGAAAACGGCGTGCTGGACGCGGTTTTCGGCACGAACCTCACCTATCGCATGCCGGCTCTGCTGGAGCGCGAGTGGTTCCATGAGGTCGATGTCTCGAAGTATGCGGCATATTTCATCGCTGCAATCAATCACGATGTGTCGATCACGACGGTCATCAATCCGCATGATAAGATCGAAGCACTGCTCGCAAAGCAGCGCGGCAGCAAGCAGTAATATCAGAACGGGAGCGGACTCCGGCAGGAGCGTCCGCTCCTTTTTTTGTGAGGCAAATGCTCTGATATTTATTGAAATTTGCAGCGTAATATGCTATAAGGCGGCAGTGCCACCCTCCGTTTTAACTCTAAGGCAGTCTTTTCTGTATGAATTTTTCTTACGCTCCCATTGAAATTTGCAGCGTAATGTGCTATAAGGCGGCAGTGCCGCCCTCCGTTTTAACTCCAAAGCAGTCTTTTCTGTATGTATTTTTCTTACGCTCCCATTGAAATTTGCAGCGTAATATGCTATAATGAAGATGGAATCGTATACGTTATAATTTGGATATCCGGATTATTCTGCAAATGCAGCTTCAGGAGGTACCTCTATGGCATGGTTTCGGCGGGCAAATCCCGCAGCCGCAGGGCAAAAAAGCCAATTCCGGCGGGAGCTCGGTCTCTATACGCTGATCTATCTGGTGTTTTTCTCGGCCGTGTTTCTCCCGGTCATTCTCCGGGACGGGCTGATTCTCGGCGGAGACGGCTACGGGATATACTACCCCGGTCTCGTGAATTTCCGCCGCACGCTGCTGGATTTCGGCAGCAATCTCCGTCACGGCTCGTTCAGGCTTCCGATGATGAATTTCAATTACGGCTTCGGAACGGACAATCTGACGCTGCTCCCCTCTTATGCCGCATTCCCGCTGTTCTGGCTCACCGTGCTGATTCCGGTTCGCTTGCTGCCGGCATTTCTGACCGCGGTCGTCTTTCTGCTGGATTATCTCTCCGGCATCGCATTTCTGCGCCTTTGCCGCCACTTCGGGCATCAGACATACTGGAACAGCCTGATGGCGCTCAGCTACGCCTGTGCGACCTGCTTCATAGATAACTATTTGTATAATCCGCACTTCATGTATATGCTGGCCGCGTTCCCGCTCATGGTCATCGGCATCGACCGCGTAATACAAAAAAAAGGCTGGCGGCTGCTGTGCTTCTGCGTGTTCTGGCTCTGCTTCACCAGCTTCACGATGCTGGTTTATACACTGCCGTTTCTCGCGCTGTTTGCATTTGTCCGCGTGATGTTTGTGTACCGGGAGCATTTTATTCAGAATTTGCTGAAGGCTTTTCTGCGCTGCCTGCCGGTGCTGATTACCGGTGCGCTCCTCTCTGCGGTCGTTCAGCTTCCGACACTGTACCTGCTGGCGAACAGTGCCCGCAGCATGGGCAATTCCAATCTCAATTATGTAAAGCTGCTGATTCCCAGCCTCAGCCGCATGAGCGAATGCTTCTTCCTGATCGAGCCGACTGCATGGAGAGAGCCGCTTAATATCAACCCGGTGTTCATTGCCATGCCCGGTGTGCTTTTGACACTGCTGGTGCTGAAGCAGCACAGGGAGCTGCGCATTCATCTGCTCATCATCATCGCCTGCGTTTCGCTTCCGCTGATTGACTACGGGCTTAACGGCTTTCAGTACAGCCTCATCCGCTGGGGCTGCGCGCCGGCGCTGGCGCTCTCCTTTGCGGGCTCGGTCGGCATGTCGGAATTCACAGGGCTCGACCACAGGCAGTACCGCCGCACGGTCGGCATTCTCTGCTTTTACTGGATCACCTATTCCTCCTCCTATTTCCTGAAATATGAGGCCGGAGATTTCTGTGCCGCTCTGATTACATTGGGCGCAATTTGCCGGCTGATCCCGCCGCTGTGCAGGCTGTGGCACCGACTCACAAGAGCTGCATGGAAAAAGCTCTGCCGCTTTGGCGCGATTCTGAAGGGGAAAACGCCCTCAGTCAAGCGGTATCTTGCAACCGCCGGCGCAGCGCTCGGCATTCTCGCGGCACTTCTGGGCATTGTGGCGCTCATTTTCCTGCCGCAGTATACCTTCTATCCGCAGCTTGCGGTCGGCGCCGGGCTGACCCTCGCCGCCTCTGTCATCATCCTGAAAAAGAAAAAATGGGCAGCGGTCTGCGGCCGGGTGCTTGCGGTATGCTTCTTCGCATCCGCCGCAGTGCTCTATACCGCATATCACGATTCCTCCTTTGAGGCGATCTCCGACGATCTGATGTATCAGATGATCGGAGAGGAGCTGGATGCAAACGGCAGCTTCAGCAGAAGTCTTTATGTCAAGCTGCTTGCGGATGAAGCGGAGGAATCCGGGGAAGACGAGGAACGGGAAAACCGGATGGATATTCAGCTCACTCCGGGCGGCATTCCGAAAATGTTTGCGACTCACGATTACACGGCTTCCATGCTGACCAATTACAGCCTGATCCACGGACTTCCGGATACCGCCTATTTCCATAATTTGACAGACGAGGATCTGTACGGCTTTCTGAACCGCTGCGGGCAGGATGCCTTTGACCACGCTTCTATAACGGACATCGAGGGATTCAGGCAGGAGCCTGTCCTCTACACTCTGTTCGGAATCGGAACTGTCGCTACAAGAGATCATGAACTGGCCGGCTTCGGCATGACAGAGCGCCGGACTGCGCAGGAGGACGGCAAAACGGTTCGCCTGTATCACTATGACTATGCGTTCCCGCTCGGCATCACCTACGACAGCTTCATGGACGGGGAGCACTATGCTTCGCTCAAGGCCGCCGTATTGCCCTATGTACTGCTGCAAACGGCTTATGCCGAGACACCGGACGGCGGCTCGCTGCCTGCGGATTCCGCCCCGCAGCCTGACACCTTCCGCTGTGAGGTGCAGACAGAAAAGGAATATCTCAAAACGAATTCTGTCGGGATGAATGTATATCAGTATTCCCTCACGCTGAATGAGGAGGTCCCGGACTGCTTCCTGTATCTGGAAACCGACGGCACCTCCGTCCGGTATCCCTCCGGCATTGACCTGAAGGGCTTTACTGCGGTGACCGACGGAAAAGAGAGCAGAAGATTCCTCGTGATCAACGATCTGACACAATGGCAGTGGATCCGCCATACAGACCGCTACGCCTTCCCGCTCGGATACTGCACGGAGCCGGTTCACACGATCGAGTTCGAGCTGCCGATGGAGTGCGAGGAACTGGCAGTCTACGCAATCCCCGCATCCGTCCTGACCGACGCCTACGCGGCGCGATGCGAGGAGACACTGCAAAATGTGCAGCTCACCGACAACCGGATCGACGGCGATATCACGGTATCGAAGGACAAGCTGCTCTCCGTGTCGGTGATCCACAATGACGGCTGGAGCGTAACGGTTGACGGCAAGGAAGCACCGCTCTGCAAGGTAAACGGGCTGTTTCTCGGCGTGCAGCTCTCTGCCGGCACGCATCATGTGCAGTTTACCTACCGCACGCCGCGGCTGACTGCGGGGCTGATCTGCACCGGGCTCGGCATTCTGCTCTGGATCGCAATGGAGCTCATCACACGGAAAAAGAACAGACAGGACGGGAAAGCGGCATGAAAAAACTGATCCGGGCGCTGTGGCAGATTCTGGAGCGGGTGCTCACCGCCGTTCTGCGCGGAATCTTCCGCCTGTTCGGCAAGGAGCTCTCTGAGCAAACCCGCCGGCAGATCATGCAATTCGTCAAATTCGGCATGGTCGGCGTGATGAACACCGCAATCTCTCTGATTGTATACTATGCCGTGATATTGTTCCGCAGAGACTGGTATCTGATCGGCAGTATCGCCGGATTCTTTGTCAGCGTCCTGAATGCGTATTACTGGAACAGCAGGTTTGTGTTCCGGAAGCAGGATGACCGCCTGCGAACCTTGCTCCGCACCTACCTTGCCTACGGCACCAATCTGCTGCTCGGCACGGTGCTGCTCTGGCTTCTGGTAGAGCGGCTCGGCATTTCGCCCTTTCTGGCGCCGTTCATCAATCTGATTATCACAATTCCGCTGAATTTTGTGCTCAACAAATTCTGGGTCATGAAAAAGCAGCCGCAGAAGGAAGAAAAAACGCATTGAAGAAGCTGCGGCTTCCTGACAGCTCTGTCCGGTACACGGAAGGAAAAAGGAGGATCACGATGAAGGTCGTATTGCTCGCGGGCGGCTACGGCACCCGCATCTCGGAGGAGAGCCAGTTCAAGCCCAAGCCGATGATCGAGATCGGCGGCTACCCGATTCTCTGGCACATCATGAAGGAATACTCCTACTACGGCTTCAATGATTTTATCATCTGCGCCGGCTATAAGCAGCATATCATCAAAAAATGGTTCGCGGACTATTTCCTGCACAAAAGCGATATGACATTTGACTTTACCGGCGGGAAGAACGAGGTCATCATCCATGACCAGCGCTGCGAGCCGTGGCGCGTGACCGTCGTGGACACGGGGCTGCACACAATGACCGGCGGCAGAATCAAGCGCATTCAGCCGTTTATCGGCAGGCAGCCGTTCATGATGACCTACGGCGACGGCGTCTGCGATGTCGATTTGCAGAAGCTCTGGGAATTCCACCAAAGCCACGGCAAAATCGCGACCCTGACTGCGGTCATCCAGCAGCAGCAGAAGGGCGTGCTGAATATCGGCGGCGACAATGCGGTCAAGTCCTTCCGCGAGAAGAATCTCTCGGACGGCGCGCCGATCAATGCCGGCTACATGGTTCTGAACCCCGAAATCTTTGATTATATCGGCGGCGATGACACCGTATTTGAGCAGGAGCCGCTGGAGAAGCTCGTGCAGAACGGCGAGCTCATGTCCTATCTGCACAAGGGCTTCTGGCAGTGCATGGACACCAAGCGCGAGAAGGATATCCTCGAACGCCTGCTGGAGACCGGCACTGCGCCGTGGAAAAAATGGGAGGACTGAGCGCCGTGAAATTTGATCTGTCCTATTACCGCGGAAAACGCGTTCTGGTGACCGGCCACACCGGTTTCAAGGGTGCATGGCTCTGCCGGATGCTGATGCTTGCGGGCGCTGAGGTCGCCGGCTATGCGCTCGACCCGCCGACCGACCCCTCGCTCTTTTCGCTTTTGCAGCTCGGCACAGCGCTTCGCTCCGAGCGCGGCGATATCGCCGATCTTGCGCATTTGCAGCAGCTTTTTGATGCATTCCGCCCTGAGATCGTCCTGCACCTCGCCGCACAGCCGCTTGTCCGCGAAAGCTACCGCAGCCCCGTCGAGACCTACCGCACCAATGTCCTCGGAACGGTGCATCTGCTGGAATGCGTCCGGCAGTGCGGCAGCGTGCGCTCGGTCGTCAATGTCACGACCGACAAGGTATACCGCAACAACGAATGGTGCTGGGGCTACCGCGAAAATGACCCGCTCGACGGCTATGACCCGTATTCCAATTCCAAATCCTGCTCGGAGCTTGTCAGCCGGTGCTACCGCGACTGCTTCTTCACGGAGCAGGACGGCAAAATCCGCGTCCCGCTCTCGACCGTCCGCGCCGGAAATGTCATCGGCGGCGGCGACTTTGCCGCAGACCGCATCATACCGGACTGCGTGCGGGCGGCGATCCGCGGCGAACGCATCGTCATCCGGAATCCGCAGTCCTCGCGCCCGTTCCAGCATGTTCTGGAGCCGCTTTATGCCTATCTGATGATCGCGGCGGCACAGGCACAGGAGCCGACCCTTGCAGGCAGCTACAATGTCGGCCCGGCGGGCGGCGCCTGCACGCGGATTGCCGCGCTCGCAGACGGCTTTTCCGCATACTGGGGCGGCGGCCTGAGCAGCACCGTGAAGCCCGATGCTGGGCCGCATGAGGCAAACGAGCTCCGGCTCGACTGCGCAAAGCTGCAATCGGTTTTCGGCTGGCAGCCGGCATGGGAGATTGACACCGCGCTCCGGTATACCGCGGAATGGTACCGCGGCTGGCACAGCGGCGCAGAGCTCCGCGCACTGACCGACCGGCAAATTCAGGAGTATCTGGAGGTACAGCACAATGGCAGCATGGAAGGATGAACAGGATGCCCGCGCACAGATCAAGGAGCTGGTTGCGCAGTATTACCGCGATTTCACCGCACCGAAAAAGCCCTTCTCCGAGGGTGACTATATCCCGTATGCCCGCCGCGTGTTCGATGAAAAGGAGATGTGCGCGCTGACGGATGCGATGCTGGATTTCTGGCTGACCACCGGCAGATTCACCGCGCAGTTTGAGAAGGATTTTGCCGCATTTCTCGGCGTGCGCTATGCACATCTGGTCAACAGCGGCTCCTCGGCAAATCTGCTGGCATTTGCGGCGCTGACCTCCCCGCTGCTCGGCGAGCGGCGGATTCAGCGCGGCGACGAGGTCATCACGGTCGCCTGCGCCTTCCCGACGACCGTCGCACCGATCATACAGTACGGCGCGGTGCCGGTGTTTGTCGATGTCACGGTGCCGCAGTATAATATCGACGTATCTGCGCTCGAATCGGCATACTCCGAAAAGACGGGGGCGGTCATGATCGCCCATACGCTCGGCAACCCGTTTGATCTGCGCGCCGTCCGGGAATTCTGCGATGCACACGGGCTCTGGCTGGTCGAGGACAACTGCGACGCGCTCGGCTCACAGTATACAATCGGCGAAAAGACCGCGTATACCGGCACATGGGGCGATATCGGCACGAGCAGCTTCTATCCGCCGCACCACATGACAATGGGCGAGGGAGGCTGCGTTTACACGGACAATCCCCTGCTGAGCAAGATTCTGCTCTCGATGCGCGACTGGGGGCGCGACTGCGTTTGTCCCTCCGGCCGCGACAATGCCTGCGGCCACCGCTTCAGCGGGCAGTTCGGCATGCTGCCGCAGGGCTACGATCACAAATATGTATACAGCCACCTCGGCTTCAACCTGAAGGCGACGGATTTGCAGGCGGCGATCGGCTGCGAGCAGCTCAAAAAGTTTCCGGAATTCATCCGCCGCCGGCAGGAAAACTGGAGCCGCCTCCGCAAAATTCTGGAGCCGTATCAGGACAGGCTCATCCTGCCCGAGCCCGCTGAAAACAGCAATCCCTCGTGGTTCGGCTTCCTGATCTCCGTCAAGCCGGAGAGCGGCATCAGCCGGAATCATATCACCGGCTATCTGGAGGCGCACGGCGTCCAGACGCGCCTGCTGTTCAGCGGAAATCTGATTCTGCACCCCTGCTTTGATGCGATCCGCGGCACTCACGCTTACCGCGTCGCCGGGGCGCTGACACAGACCGATTTCATCATGCGGCAGTCCTTCTGGGTCGGGGTCTATCCCGGCATGACCGCCGAAATGATCGACTATATGGGCAGGATTATCACGGAAGCGCTGACGGCTTGACCGGCTCAGGCTTTTCAGAAAGAAGGGATCGCATGACACAGCGCAGCCATATCCTCCGCCGCGCAGAAAAAAGCCTTCTGCTGCTCCTTTGCAGCATGCTGCTGATCGGCTGCACGGCAAAGCCGAAGCGCCCGATACCCGCCGAAAGCGAACCGGACATCGGCACGGAATCCTCCGCAGAAGCGCCGGAGACGGGCACTGCGGAGCAGACCGGCCCCGCGGAGCAGACCGGCCCCGCGGAGCAGACCGCCCCCGCTGATTCCGAGCCCGCGGAGACGCCTCCCGCAGTCACCGCAGGCTGCATGCCGGTGATCTCAATACAGACGAAAAATACCGGCTCCGATGCGCTGAAATTCGTGACGGAGCCGGTTGCGGAGCATGTTTCTGCGTCGATTGCCTCATGGACACCGGGCTACCGCATCCCGCCCGCGCCGTATTATGAAGCATGTACGGTCACGCTGACCGGCACGGATCAGGCAATTCTGCTGGATGCTGCCGACGCAGAGGTCAAGGTGCGCGGAAACTGGACGACCTCCTATGACAAAAAGCCGCTCCGGATCAAATTCAGCGAAAAGCACAGCATGCTCGGGCTGAACAGCGGCGCGGAGATGAAAAACTGGGTGCTGCTCGCCGAATACAAGGATGTTTCGATGCTGCGGAACAAGACCGCGCTGGAGATCGCGCGCGGGCTGCTGGAGCCGGACGGTCTTTATGCAGCAGATGCGCAGCTTTGCGAGGTTTACATCAACCAGCAATACTGGGGCGTGTACCTGCTGACCGAGCAGCAGCAGACGGGCAAAAAACGGGTCGCGGTCTCCGATCCCAAAAAGGACGAGACCACGCCGATGACCGGCTATTTTCTGGAATTCGACGGGTATTTCAGCAATGAGGACGCCCTGCATCAGTTTGAGGTCGATTACAACAACAATGCCCCGCTGGTTCCCTATGACGGGAACGGCGGCAGCGGCAGGACGATGACCTGCCTGCCGGAGAGCCGCTATGACCGGAAGGTTCCGGTCGGATTTACGATCAAAAGCGATATCCGTTCGCAGGCGCAGCACGATTTCATCGCAAGCTACATCAACAATGTCTACCGCATCCTGTATGCTGCGGCGTATCAGGACGAGGCTTGGGTATTTGACAGCGAATACAGCGGGATTCAGAAGACCTCCGGGATGACCCCGCGGCAGGCCGTCGAACAGGTCGTGGATGTGCAGTCGCTCGCGGATATTTATATCCTCAACGAGATCGCCTGCGACGCCGACCTCTATTGGTCGAGCTTCTTCATGGATGTGGATTTCACGCCCGGAAAGGAAAAGAAGCTGACCTTTGAGGCGCCGTGGGATTTTGACTCGGCGCTCGGCATCAAGAACCGCTGCCCGGACGGCACCGGCTGGTATGCCGCGAACATCATCCCGGATGTCAACGAACACACCTATGAGACGATCAATCCGTGGCTTGCCGTTCTGATCTACGAGGACTGGTTCCAGCAGCTTGTGCGCGAAAAATGGACCGCCGCCTATGATGCCGGCGTATTCACAAAGGCGCAGAAAGAGATCCTGACCGTGACCGACGCCTGCAAGGATGCCTTCTCCCGCAACTATTCGGCATGGGGCAGCAGCACGGAGGTCGAGAGCATTGCGCAGGAGCTCTCGCCGGCTGCAATGCGCTGCAAGACACAGCCCGATGCCGCCGGGCAGTTTTCCGGATGGCTCAAAAACCGGATCGACTTTCTGAACAGCCAGTGGCATACCTGAGCATCCTCATACAAATACAAAAAAGCCGCCGCTCCCCTCTCTGATCGGGATGCGGCGGTTTTGTGCTATGTGGTTTCCCCGGGATCGGTTTCCCCTGCATTGACCTCCTCCGGTGCCGCATCCGAATCGGGCGGCAGAAGAACGAAGTCCTCGGCGTACCATCCGTTGCCGGTGTTCACCATGATCCAGCGGACAGAGCCCGCATACTCATTCGTGATAAACAGCGTAAATGCGATGTCAAAATCGACCTGCACGGTACAGAGCTTATCGGAATACATCTTCACATGCGAGATCTCATTCTGCCTGTTGTCGCGGTTGGAATAGGGATTATTCCAGCGGATATCCCCGACGATCGCCCGCATGAGCTTCATCGCCGGTGAGCCTTGCAGCATATACTGGCTCAGCACGGCAATGGTGCGGTTGGAATCGCGGCCGGTATAGGTCACATGGCTGATATACGCCTCTGTCAGCCCGTGAACGCGCTGAACCAGCGCTTCATCCGGCTCGGTTTCATCAGGCTGCACAAAGAGATACTCCTGCAAGGCCGCATCGGCGTCCGGCTGTTCTTCCGGCGTGATCGGCTTTCCGTCCGCAGCGGTGACCTCGACCGCCGGCAGCAGATAAAACCCGTCCGCTTCAAAGTGCAGCGCACCGGGCTGCTCGCCGTATTTCAGCGCGGTCTCGTCAAACTGAATCTCCGGCTCCGCTTCGGTCATCCGCGACGCGGGAACCGTCACGCCGTTGATGCGCAGGGTTGCCGTGTCGGGCAGTGTCACGGAAACGCGGTACTGCGGCTCCGCGTGAACCTGAATCAGGCTCTCCGGTTCATCGGCAGACCAGAGCGGCATTTTGAATTTCGCGGTTGAACCGCTCTGCGAGAGCGTCACGCGCGCGATCGACACACCGCCGCTGATGATCTCATACACCGGCTTCTGCTCCGTAGAGAGCGCATCATTCTGCCGGTAGGTGTAGCTGTGCATGGTCGTATCCGCTGGGAGCGCGCTGCGCACGCTTTCCGCAGATTCATATTCGGAGGTGCGGATATCCCCCGCAGCTTTTTCTAGCATCTGCTGATAAAAGCTCTCGTCGAGCTGTGCGGTATAGTCGTCCATGACATACTGTGGGCGCGACGCCTCATATTCCGCAAGATAGGTGCGCACGCGGCTGACGATCTTCCCGGAAACCCAAATAAACAGCGCCGTATACAGCACCAGCACGGGAATCCAGAACGGGAATCCGTGTTTACTGCGCTTTTTTGATGCCCGTGATTTTCCTTTCGGAGCGGCATGTGCTGCGGGCGCACGCTTTGTAACCGCCGTGCTGTCCGTATTCTGCGGCGGACGCTTCCGTTTCCGCGGCGTTCCGTCCTCGTTCAGAGGCGGACGCTTCCGTTTGCGCGGGGTGCCGTCCTCATTCAACGGTGGGCGCTTCCGTTTGCGCGGGGTGCCGTCCTCATTCAACAGCGGGCGCTTCCGTTTGCGCGGGGTATCATCCGCATGGCGCGGGACATACGCCCCGTTGTGGCCGTCACGCCCGAAACGCTGCTGCGGCTCTTGTTGTTCCATTCGGTATCCTCCGTTATTCCTCGGGTTTAATCAGAATTGCTGTCGGAACAGACCGTGTTCCGCGCAGAGAGGATCCGGTCACGAGCTGCTCTCCCTGATAATAGATCACGGAGGACGCTCCGCCGTCCAGATTTGCGGCATTGACCGCGCCGTATTCCTCCATGATATCCGCGAGCTCCTCGACGGTCGCGCCGACGCTGGAGATCTGTCTGCCCTCAAGAATCAGGAGGAGCACCGTGCCGTCCTCGCGCTGCCCGATGGCCGTTCTGGGGTTATAATTGCCCGCTCTGCTCAGCCCGGTCTGTCGTTTTCCCTCTGAAATCAGCACAGGCCCGAAGCAGACCGAATCCCGGATGCCGAGATTCAGCGCCTGCTGCCCGGTCATCCAGCCGCAGTGCAGCTTGTTGTCCTTGTCAAATCCGATGACCTCGTATCTGCCGCCGGCGTAGCCGTACCGCAGCGTGCCCTCGGAGATCACGAGCCCGAGCGGAGTTCCGCCGTTGCCCTTGCCCTCGTTATCGACGAAGCCGCTCGCGTTTGTTCCGCCGACTGCGCCGTAGGATGCGATGATATCCGGGATCTTCTTGCCGACATTGTTTCCGCCGAGCGGCCCGGATACCCCGACGAAAACGCGGGAGGGATCGTGAACGAGCATGAGCTTGCCGCGGTAATACTGCCCGGCGACATCGAGAATCTCAATGCCCGGCTGCGATGCATCCGCATCCTGTGTCTCTGCCGCCGTGACCGGAAGGGTCAGCTCCTCGCTCTCCGGCATCGGCTTTGCGGTTTCGGCTGCGGGTGCCTTGTCCGGCAGCCAGCTTTTGACGATCCTGGCCTCTGCGCGGGTATCCGCCGTGCCTGCCAGCTCATGCTGTGCCGCAGGATATGCCCCGCTGCGGACCGTCTGCACAATGCGCAGCAGCGTGACCATCAGCAGCAGAACCGTCACCGCCGCAAAGAGCAGGAATTTGATGAAAATGGGCGTCCCGCGGCGCCGTTTTGCTTTTGTATGCTTCATAGCTCCACCTTATCTGACCGGCTGAAAAGCCGTTATTCGCCACACTATATTCTAATATAAAAAGCGAAAAAATGCAAGTCTATCTGCAAAAACCGCGCAAGATTCTCATAGTTTTCATTTCTGACCGAATGAAATGTGTTAGGAATGCACAGCCGGAAAGAAACAGATGAACAAATTTGTATAAAATATTATTGTTGCAGCAGATATTTAGCTGCATTTTGTGCATGATGCCGATTCTGCTTCCGGTATCTTGACAAGCGGGTGGCTTTCCGGTATAATAAGCGCAGGGGTTAGCGTTATCTAACCCCGATTTCCGAATCACAAGTTAGCGTATGCTAATCAATAAACAGCAGAAAGGAAGCGAGAGCTTTGAGTATTGTCATCGTCGGCGGAAATGAATGCATGGAACGCCGTTATAAGGATATCTGCGAATCCTACCAGTGCCGCGCAAAGGTATTCACCAGAATGCGCGACGGCATCAAGAACAAGATCGGTGCGCCCGACCTGCTGGTGCTGTTCACCGGCACGACCTCCCATAAAATGGTACAGGCGGCGCTGAGCGAAACAGACGAGTCCAGCACAAAAATCGTGCGCTGTCACTCCAGCTCCGCTTCGGCACTGAAGGGCATTCTCGATACCTACGCAAAGCCGGCGGGAAGAGGCGGCAAGCATGTCTGAGGAGCTGATGATCCGGCACTGCGCCCCGACGCTCGCCGGAATGAAAACCGGCAGCCTGTTCAGCTATGCGCCGGAGCAGGGCGAAAACATCCGCGACGAGATCCGCAGCCTGAACCGGCGGCTCTCGGCAAAGGGACTGCGCGTTCTGCCGCTCTGCATGCAGAAGCAGCGGGTGCTGATTTATGTTTACCGCCCCGGAAAGCTGCGGGAGGATTTCGCGGCGGAGGAGATCCGAGCGCTGCTCGCCGAGTGCGGCTATTGCGGCGGAAAGCCGGAGCAGTGTGTCGCCGCGCTGATGCGCCGGCTGCGCAGTCAGGGCGATTTCCCGCATGAGATCGGTCTGTTTCTCGGGTATCCGCCGGAGGATGTGATCGGCTTCATCCGGCATAAGGACTGCGGCTGCAAATGTGTCGGCTGCTGGCGGGTGTACGGCGATGTGCGCAAGGCGGAGACGCTGTTTGCGCGCTATAAGCGCTGCACCGATCAGTTTCTGACCGCATGGAAGAACGGCAGCACCGTCGAGCAGCTTGCCGTTTCCGCGTGATCATGACGGACTTTCTCTTTTATATTGCAATCATGACGGGAGCCTGTGCTTTTCAGGCTCCCGTCTTGCTTGTATCAGGCGCATCAGCAGCATCGCGCAAGCCACTGACAAAAGCGAAGCCTTCAGACTTTGCGTGCGGCTTGATTTCTCCGCGCGGCTGTGTTATAATGAGCACGACCGGAGCAGCAGACCGCTGCACTTTTTCCGGAAGGGAGGCGGCACAATGCCCTTTCAGATCATCCGAAATGACATCACAAAGGTTCAGGCGGATGTCATCGTCAATACCGCAAACCCGAAGCCGATAATCGGCAGCGGAACAGACAGTGCGGTCTATGCCGCAGCAGGCGCGGATGCACTGCTTGCAGAGCGCAGAAAAATCGGCAGTCTTGCGGCAGGTCAGGCAGCCGTCACGCCTGCATTTGCACTCCAGGCGAAATATATCATCCATACGGTCGGCCCGGCATGGACGGACGGCAGCCGCGGCGAATGTGAAATTCTGCGCGCCTGCTATGAAAATGCGCTGGCACTTGCAGCGGAGCTGAAAGCCGAAAGCATCGCATTCCCGCTGATTGCGGCGGGCGTCTACGGCTTCCCGAAGCAGACTGCGCTGGATATTGCGCTCTCAGAAATCGGAAAATTTTTGCTGACGCATGAGATGCATGTGATCCTTGTCGTATTCGGGAAGGAGGCATTTGCGCTCTCGGAGAAGCTGGTCGGGTCGGTCGATGCGTTTCTCGACGAGCATCAGATCACGGAGCTGGAGAGCGCGGAATATCCGGGAGGCAGGAACCTTGCCGCGATCCGCAGACGCCGTGCCGCACAGCAGGCAGCCTCCGGCCATGAACAGGATGCACCGGCAGACAAGCCGCTCGACCAAATGCTGCGCGATGCGGGCGACACCTTTCAGCAGCGGCTTTTCAGGCTGATCGACGCAAGCGGCATGGACGATGTGACCGTATACAAAAAGGCAAACATCGACCGCAAGGTGTTCTCGCGCATCCGCTGCAAGGCGGATTATAAACCGACGAAGAAAACCGCCGTTGCCTTTGCAGTCGCGCTGCGGCTCGAGCTTCCGGCGATGCTCGATCTGCTTGCATGTGCCGGCATTGCCTTCTCGCCGAGCGACCGGTTTGATCTCATTGTCACATACTGCGTGCAGCACAAAATCTACGATATCTTCGAGATCAATGCGCTGCTGTTTCAGTACGATCAGCCGCTTCTGGGCGTATAAAAACCGGGCGTGCGGTCAATTGTCGTCTGACAAACGACCGCTTTTCTTTTTTGTTTGTGGTATACTGAATGCAACAACAGAAAAAGGAGGTCTTCGATATGATCGGAGCAATTTTAGGCGATATGATCGGCGCACCCTATGAGTTTAACAGGGGCGGCAAGACAAAGGATTTCCCGCTGTTTGTCAGAAGGTCGGCGTTCACGGACGATACCGTGATGACGGTTGCCGTTGCAGAGGCGCTGATGGATTCCCGCGGGAAAACCGATGCGGAGATCCTTTCCGCACTGACTGCGTCCATGCAGAAATGGGGCAGGCGCTATCCGGATGCGGGCTACGGCGGGCGGTTCATCCGCTGGCTGTTTACGGACAATCCGCAGCCGAACAACAGCTTCGGCAACGGCTCGGCGATGCGTGTCTCTGCGGCGGGCTGGCTCTGTGATGATCTGGATGCCACGCGCCGTATGGCTGCGCTGACCGCTGCGGTCTCGCACAATCACCCGGAGGGAATCAAGGGCGCGGAATCCACGGCGGCGGCGATCTTTCTCGCGAGGACCGGCAGCAGCAAGGACGAGATCAGAGCCTATACAGAGCGCGAGTTCGGCTATGATCTCTCCCGCACCTGCGGCGAGCTCAGACCGGGCAACCGCATGAACGAGACCTGTCAGGTGACCATGCCGCTGGTATTTGCGGCATTCCTCGAAAGCACGGACTTCGAGGACGCGATTCGCAATGCGGTCTCGCTCGGCGGCGATACGGATACGGTCGCCTGCATCACCGGCAGCATTGCCGAGGCATTTTACGGCGTGCCGGAGGAGCTTGCCGCAGAGGGCAGAAGGCGTCTCCCGGAGGATCTGGCAGCGGTGCTGACGCGCTTTGAACAGGAAGCGGCACTTTGACAATCCCGCAAATAATGCATAAACCGGCAGTCAAACAGGCACAGCCCGAAGCAGGCTGTGCCTTTGCTGTTATGGATTCCGAAAAAAAACACTTGCAAAGCGGCGGGAAATATGCTATAATAGGAGTATGGAGTTTGCATATGCTAACTAGAAAGGAGCCGGTCTGAGAATCCGGCTGTCATTCTCATTGAAATGCCGGCCTTTTCCGCAAGGATTCCCGCGGCATTGGCCGGACTGCTTGTATCCGGCATAAAATAAAACTCATATTTTTTCAGGAGGACGATGACAATGGAACTGAAACTCGGCGATGTTCAGACGACGGCACTGATTCCGCTTGCGGTCAAGGCGAGTGAAACCCTGCGCAAAAAGCCGCGCATCCGCGATCAGAAGGCGGTGGAGATCATCAAAGCGCTGAAAATCGACACCAAACAATACGACAAATTCATGTCGCATGAGGGCGTCGTGGCGCGGACGATCATGCTCGACCGCCAGCTCAAGGGCATCATCAAAAAGCATCCGGATACCGTGATTGTGAATGTCGGCGCCGGCTTTGACGATCGCTTCACAAGAGTGGATAACGGCAAAATCATGTGGTTTGATCTCGATCTGCCGGACGCGATCGAAGCGAGAAGAAAAGCGTTTCCGGAGCGCGGCCGAGTTGTGATGATCGCAGGGAACGCACTGGAGGATGCCTGGTGCGAACCGGTGAAGCAATCGCTTTCAGGCAGAAAATCAAAGCCTGTGTTGATCGCCGAGGGACTGTTCATGTACCTGACGCTCGATCAGATCAGAACCTTTCTGGAGGTGCTGAAGCGGAATTTTCCGGACGGCGGCACGCTGATCGCGGAGCAGAACTGCAAGCTGATGCAGAAAAACGAAAAGCACCATGATACTGTCAAAAAGACAAATGCACATTTTCTTTCCGGCACGGATTCCGCACAGGAAATCGCAGACCTGACTGATGGCATCCGCCTGATTGAGGAGCACAGCTTCAACGAGGAGATGCGGAAGTACAGCATCCGCGGAAAGCTGTTCGCTTTGCTCCTGCCGAAAATGAACGACCGCTGGGCAACCTTCAGATGGTAAACGGAACCGGATCACCGCCGCTCAGACGATGATCCGGTTTTGTGCATATCTGCTCCGGCGTCACTTACATCCCGCAGCAGCGCGCCCCGCACGGGCTCCGGAGCTCCATGCCCATGCCAGATTGTACCCGCCGCAGTCGCCGTCCAGATCGACCGCCTCGCCGCAGACATACAGTCCCCTCTGCCCGATGACCGCAAGCTGCGGATCGAGATTCTGCACGCCGCCTGCCGTGACCTGCGCCTGTGCAAAGGAAGCCTGCCCGGTCACCGGGAAGCGCCGGTCAAGCAGCAGCGCAAGCAGTCGCTCCTGCTGTGCCGCATCCCGCAGCAGCTCGCCCGCGGGCGCATTTGCCGTCCCGCAGGCCGCCTTTACCCATGTTTCGCCGATGCGCTTCGGCAGCAGACCGCTCAGCAGCTCCGCGGCCGGAAGCGCCCCGCGCTGTTTGCACAGCCCGCGCAGAATTTCCCGTGCCTCCTGCTCCGTGTATTCCGGCAGAAGATTCAGGGAAATCTGCGCTTTTTTGCCGTTGAACGCAGCAATGCGCGAGAGATTGAACATGCAGATGCCGGAAAGCGCCTGCTCTGTAAACTGCACCTCGCCGGTTTCAGATCGAACCGGTTTGCCGCCGACGACCGCGCTTGCCCTTGCGCGGACGCGCAGCCCCTTCAGCGGCTTGACGAGTGCCGGATCGGTCGGAACCGGGCAGAGCGCGGGCTTTCGCTCCGTGACGCGGCACCCCGCCGCCCGCAGCACCGCAAACAGATTGCCGTCTGTGCCGCAGGAGGGTGCAGCATCTCCGCCCGCCGCCGCGATGACCGCATCCGCGGAAAAGCTGCGCTCGCCGCAGGAGACCCGCCAGATACGCCCCTCGCGCTTCAGCGCCGTCACCTGCATCCCGCAGAGCATCTGCACGCCGCACTGCTCCGCATAAAACCGCAGCGCATCCAGAACCGATGCCGCCATGCCGCTCATCGGGTACATTCTCCCCTCGGAATCGGTGCGGGTATAGAGCCCCAGCCGCCGGAAAAACGCCTTTGTATCAAAATCCGCGAGAATATCCGCAAAATGCGGATATCTGCCGTGATAATGCGCCGGCTTCAGCTCCTCATGGCCGAGATTGCACCTGCCGTTTCCGGTCAGCAGAATTTTCTTTCCGACGCGCGGCAGCCGTTCGAGAACCGTCACGGCAGCACCCTGCTCCGCCGCCGCAATCGCCGCCGCGAGCCCCGAGGCGCCGCCGCCGATCACCAAAACCCGCCTGCTCATGACGCCACCGGCTCTCTCAGCGTGAATCTCCGGCGGCTCTCCGTGAGATACGGATATGCACTGACGGCCGTGCCTGCCGCAACCGAGAGAAATCCCCAGAACAGGCCGTCCTTGAAATCCTCCCTGACCGGGGTATACATCTCATTCTTGATCAGCGCAGGAAAATCGCGCAGGCATTCGCCGGTCGTCTGATGCTCCTCGATGATGCGGAATTTGTCCTGATCGTCCGGCGGCATCTCCGTGAGCGTCAGCGCCCATGACGCAAGGTCATGATTTTTCCGGTTGAGCGCTGCGATCTCACGCGCAGTATGCAGGTACAGCGCGGCGCACGAAGCAATCAGGCACAGCACGCCGCACAGCACCGCCGCCGGAACCGTCACCTTTTTGCCGAGCTTCTTCATCAGCATCATGCCGAGCATGACGCCCCCGACCGCCGTCAGAATCGAGATGCGGCTGTGACCCGCAGCGATCCATGTCGTCCCGAACACCAGTATCGCGCCGATGACCGCGCCGAGCACCAGTCCGGACAGCGTTCCGCGCTGCTGACTGCGTTTTTGATTATCGGCTTCGAGGTCCTGTTCCACGCGCTCCTTGCAGTCCCCGCAGATCGGGTAGCCGTCCGTGTGAATCAGATACGGCGCATAGCCCTGCTCCCTGCCGCAGATTGCACAGCAGGGCAGCATCCCCTGCCCCCTTGCAAGGTCTGCGACCGCACAAACCGTGTCACGCAATGAAGGCTCCGGCGCCTTCGCCGGAATCATGAGATGCGCGATCAGGCGGCGATCCTGCCGGCGGATGCCGACGATCAGCGGATTCCGCTCCCTCAGTGCATCAAGCTGCTGCGGAAGCGCCGGCGGCGCCTGCTCGCCGGGGTATTTTCCGGTGAGATTCATCAGCAGCGCATTCTGCCTCCGGCTGTAATGCACAAACACCGGATAGCCCTGCACCGTCCCCCAGAAGGTTTTTGCCTTCGGGTCATATTGCAGATTCGTCAGTGCCGAAAATTCATCTGTGCGAAATCCCATGACGGAACATCATTCCTTTCAAAAACGGCCCCCGTTTTACCGGAGACCGTTTCGGTTAATCCTCATCGGAGACAGCAGAGCCGGCCTTCAGCGTGCCGTGCGAAAGCGCCTTCAGATAGGCATTGATGAAGGCATCGAGATCGCCGTCCATGACCGCCTGCACATTGCCGGTCTCGCAGCCGGTGCGGACGTCCTTGACCAGCGTATACGGCATGAACACATAGGAGCGGATCTGGCTGCCCCACTCGATTTTGAGCTGATCGCCCTTGATATCGGAGATCTTATCCAGATGCTCGCGCTCCTAGATCTCCACGAGCTTTGCGCGGAGCATTTTCATACAGTAATCCTTATTCTGGAACTGGGAGCGCTGTGTCTGGCAGGAGACCACGATGCCCGTCGGGAGGTGCGTCAGGCGGACTGCCGAGCTGGTCTTATTGATATGCTGACCGCCGGCGCCGCTCGAACGGAACACATCCATCTTGATATCCTCCGGACGAATCTCGACCTCGACATCATCCGAAAGCTCCGGCATGACCTCGACTGCGGCAAAGGACGTATGCCGGCGCCCCTGCGAATCAAACGGCGACACGCGCACCAGACGGTGAACGCCCGCCTCCGATTTCAGGAAGCCGTATGCATTCTCGCCCTGCACCATGAACGATGCCGATTTCACGCCCGCATCGTCGCCGTCGAGCCAGTCGAGCAGATCGACCTTAAAGCCGTGCGCCTCGGCATATTTGTTATACATCCGGTAGAGCATCTGCGTCCAGTCCTGCGCCTCGGTGCCGCCCGCGCCCGCGTGCAGCGTCAGAATCGCGTTGGAATTGTCATACTCGCCGGTCAGCAGCGTCTTGAGCTTTTCGGCGGCAAGCTGCTCCTTGAATTTTTCCGCATCCGCAACGATTTCCTCATCGGAGGAATCGTCGCCCTCCTCCTGCGCCAGCTCGATCATCGTGATCGTATCCTCAAGCAGCGCTTCGAGCTTTTCAAAGTTCTCGATCTTCCGCTCCAGCGTATTGCATCGCTGCGTGATCTTCTGCGCCTTCTCGTGATCGTCCCAGAAGCCGTCGTATTCCATCTGTCTGCGCAGATCGCCGAGGTCGGCTTTCGAGCGTGCGATTTGCAGCACCTCGCCGAGCTCCCTGACCTCCGGTCTCGCATTGACCAGTTCATTGCGGATATCATCCAATAAAATCATGCCAAAAATCCTTTCTGTTTTTTCAGTCAGACATACACATATATTTTACAGGATTTTTCGCAATATGTCAAGCGTTTTTCCGCCGAAAGGTGTAGCGTATCGGGGATTTTATGATATTGGGAATAAAGTATCCGCTACGCGGATGCTATTTTGGAATGGGGACCTCTATCGCCCATGTTTCGCAAAGCGAAACTGCGCAGTTTGCCTTCGGCAAACATGGGGTTCCCAAGCCCGCCGAGCTCTTTGCACGCTAGGGGAGTTTCGCGCTCTGCGGAGCG
>JAFUAD010000017.1 GCA_017460835.1 Oscillospiraceae bacterium | reverse complement strand
TCACAGGCAGCGCGGGCGCGGCGGGCTGCGGCGCGGGCTCCGGGGCGGATTCACGGCTCCGCGGCGGTGCTTCCGGCTCAGAGAACGGGTCATCAAAATCCTTCGAGAAAAAGCCCTTTTCTTCTGCGGAGGGATTCTGCACATCGAAGGATGTCCCGGCGGGGGGCGTCGCGGCATTCTGCGCACCGCAATTTGTGCAGAATGCGGCGGTGTCGGCGATCATCTGACCGCAGTTTTTACAAAACATCTCGTCCTTTTCCTTTCCGTTGCAGGATTCCGGCAAATTGTACCATATAATATTATAACATATTCACATTCTGTTGACAAGCCCTTGCCTCGTGGAAATTACGCGGCGTTTTTTGTGCATTCTGCACACAAAAAGCGGGAGGGAGCAGACGCTTGCTGCTTCCTCCCGCGAATGTATAAAATTACTGCATCGGGTATTGCATGCCGTTCGTGGATGCATAGGACGGAATAGGGGTGCTTGCCCGTTTTTTGAACATCACAGTCAGAACAAGGCAAATCAATACTGCGACCATAGAAAGAATCAGGATGATGTGGAAGTTGATAGTATCATTGCTAGCCGTTGTCACCAAGCCCTTCATTGCGAAGGCTGTTGCAAAATTTGCAATTTCAGCAATCAGCATAAAAATCCATGCGACAAAAAGACTTGACCATGCTTTAGGATGTTTCTTTTTGGCAAAGGATACAATGCTGGATATGATAAAAATCAGAATTGCCAATGCAGCAATCAAATCTATCACGATTGCAATAACATCAAAGATCAAATAGGTTCTGTACTTTGGAGAAAAGTGATCAAGATTAGAAAGATTATTGAAGATTATATCGACTGTTTCGTTAATTGCTTTGAAGGAAATAAAACTATCTTCACCTTTATTCTCAAGTATCTCATACTGACGTGTATAGGTTGCATGTACCATAGTCCAAACAGTGGCGGATTCACTATCACTCTGGTCGCTTGTGCCGGATACGATTGGCCCGTAAAACAGTCCGAACACCAATACACCAAGCATAATCAACAAGATAAAAAACATTAAGTCTTTTATCATGTCCGCATTGCTGCCGGGTGCTGCCGAAGCCGCCGGGCTTGCATAATAGGGCTGCTGCTGAAATGCCGGCTGCTGCGGATAGGCGGGCTGCGGCGCAGTAAATGCCGGCTGCGCAGGGATTTCCGGCTGCGGCGGCGGGGTGAATGCCGGCTGCGCAGGAATCTCCGGCTGCTGCGGCGGGGTGAATGCCGGCTGCGCAGGAATCTCCGGCTGCTGCGGCGGGGTAAATGCGGGCTGCGCGGGGATTTCCGGCTGCTGCGGCGGGGTGAATGCCGGCTGCGCGGGAATCTCCGGCTGCTGCGGCAGGGTGAATGCAGGCTGCGCAGGAATCTCCGGCTGCGGCGGGGTGAATGCAGGCTGCGCAGGTGCCGCCTGCGGGCTCACGGGCACCTTTGTTCCGCATTTGATGCAGAACAGGGAGTTCGGGCCAAGCTGGTTTCCGCAATTTTTACAAAACATATTATGTCCTCCTTTTCCGGCTATGCCGGTTATGATGCGTTTCTTTCGGCAGATTCACGGTGCTGCACGCGCTTTGTCCGCTTCCGTTTCCGAAGCTGCCGCGAAATGTAAATCCGGAGCAGAACCAGCAGCACAATCGTAATCAGCGCCTGCGGTGCGATCCGGTAGAAGGTGTAGACCTTCTTGGTATAGTCATTTTCAGCGAGCAGCTTTGCAGCGTCGTGAACCGCAATCTTGACAAATACCATCGAGATGACCGCCGTGATCTTTGCAGTCAGCAGCAGCGTCACGGAGGTTCGCAGATTTTTCCATGCAGCGCGGTAATCCCGCGCATTCCGGTTGACATGCGAGAAAATCCAGAGAATCAGTATCACAATCGCAAACACAACCGTATAGACCAGCGCGATAATGTATAAGATCAGTCCGATCCCGAAGAGAATGTGATTTGAGCGGATCCCGTCATTCTCACGCTCAATAAACCGGACGGTCTCGAAGAAATCCGTGTGGTCATCGCGGCCGTTGAACAGCCATTCCGCGCCCGGCCCCCAGATCGAGTAGCCCTCATAGCCCTTGATGAACGCCTCATCGTGATAGACATCGGGATCCTCGTGATCCAGCATATCATATGCCCGGTTGTCCGCGACCAGCGTATACTGCAATCGCCCCGCAAACAGCCCGATCAGTGCCAGCAGCACGGCAAGCCAGCAGAGCGTCATGCTTCTGCGGACGGCGGGCGGCGCAAGCGGCGGAGGCGGCTTCGGCGGCGCCAAGATCGGCACGGCATACACCGGATACGGTGGGGGATACGGCATAAACGGCGGCTGCATCTGCTGCATATTCTGCATCGGCGGCATATTCTGCACCGGCGGCACGGGAGCCTGCTGCACAGGCTGCGCCGCCGGTTCCGTATTGCCCTCCTGCTTTACGGGAATGCCGCATTCGGGACAAACGAGCGCGCTGTCATCTATCTGCTTGCCGCAATATCTGCAAAACACGGCCTTCCCCTCTTTCTTCAGTCAGGTTTATGCATCGGCATCATGCGGTGCAGCGGGTCTCTGCCCGTCCTCACCTGCATGGCCGCGGGTTCCGCGGTGATTGTTGAAGCGGCGGTTCTGTCCGCCGCGGCGGGGGCGTCTTCCGCCGTCATGGTTCCTCTGCCGCTGCTGTGCCTGCTCTGCGGCAAGCTCCGGGTGCTCGACGACTGCGCGGTGCTCGGTGAAATCCATATCATCCGGCAGCGGGGCACTGCGGCGCGGCTGCGGGGCAGGTGCCTTCTGCTGATGCTGCGTCTGCTGCTTTTCGCCGAATTCGGGATGCAGTGCAGAGCTCTGTGCCGCCTGAGCCGCCCTTTCGGGGGCCTGCTGCTTTGGCTGACGCTGCGGCTTCTGCGGATGCTGGCTGCGCGGTGCGTCCTGTGCCGCGTGTGCATCGGATTGCTGCGGCTTCTGGCTCTGCTGCGGAGCGGGTGCAGAAGCCGGCTGCCGCTTCTCGCGCAGGTCCTCCTTCGTCATTCTGCGGCTCGCATCCTGAAGGCGCTCGACCTGATCGCGGTTTACCGTAATCGGCATATCGGAATTCTCCGGCTTGACGCGGAGATTGCCCGTCACGAGATTGACCTCGGTGACATAGGCGCGAACCGGCACTTCCCCGGGCAGAATGACCGTCGAGCCGACCTTCGGCGTGAGCTTGATGAGCTCCTCATACACGGGGCTTTCGTAGCGCAGGCAGCACATCAGTCTGCCGCAGGCGCCGGAAATCTTCGTCGGATTGAGCGCGAGCCCCTGCTCCTTCGCCATTTTAATGGAGATCGGCTGGAAATTGTTGAGATACCTCTTGCAGCAGAATTCCCTGCCGCAGATGCCGAGGCCGCCCAGCAGCTTTGCCTCGTCTCTGTCGCCGATCTGCCGCAGCTCGATTCTGACATGAAACGCATTCGCAAGATCCTTCACAAGCTCGCGGAAATCGACACGCGATTCCGCAGTGAAATAGAAAATCAGCTTGTTGCTGTCAAAGCCGCACTCGACATCGACCAGATGCATCGGCAGCTCCCGCGCCTCGATGCGCTCCTGACAGATGCGGAAAGCATCCGCCATATAAGCGCGGTTTTTCTCGAGAATTTGCAGATCCTCCTCAGTTGCAAGGCGCAGAATCGGCTTCAGCGGTGCTGTAATACTCTCCTCCGGAACGGCATGGCGCCGCGCCGCAACCTCGCCGCACTCGGCGCCCCTTGCCGTCTCGACGACGACATAGCTGCCCTCTGCGGGATTTAAGTCTCCCGGCGCAAAATAGTACATTTTTCCGCCGCTTTTGAATTTGACTCCGATAACTTCAATCATACTCATCCATCCAAACTATCCTGTAAAAAAACAAAATTTCAGGCATTGACCAGTGCCGCACAGAGCGCCGTCACGGTGAGCACCGCCCCGACATTGCCGTCGAGATCGGCATATGCCTCCGCGATTGCCCCGTGCATCCGGGCGGTTCGGCGCGGGGTCAGCGTGCCGGAGAGCTGCTCGGCAGACTGCCGGTCGCAGCCCATGCAGACAGCCCCGCTGTCCAGTGTCATCAGCGCCGCGTCGCGAATCTGAAGATCGAGCAGCCCAAGCGTTTTCCGGAGCTGTTCCTTGTCCGCGGCAGCCTCCGTCAGCAATTGCAGCAGCCGGTATTCGTCCTGCTGCGCAAGGGCAGCCGTCAGCGCGGCGGTGCGGTCTGTCGATTCCCGCACGGCCGGTTCAGTCAGGTAGGCGATGCACCTGCCGATATTGCCGTCAAAGCGCGCAGCCGCAGTCTTCACCTCATCCTCCGGGAAATCCCGCCGGATCAGCGCCTCGATGCATTCCCCGCGTGAGGCCGGAAATACAGCCTTCGCGGTCATGCGCGAGAGCAGCGTCGGGAGCAGAACCCCCTGTACCTGCGCCGTAAAGACAAAGCAGGCATGTGCGGGCGGCTCCTCTACGGATTTCAGCAGCGCATTCTGTGCCTGAATGCTCATGCCGTCGGCATCCAGAAACATGAAGATTCGCATATCTGCGCTGTTCGGCAGGATCGCCGCCTCCGAGCGGATCTCGCGGACAGTCTCGACGGAAAATCCGCCGCGCTTTCCCGAGTGCTCCGCGATTGTCACATCCGGGTGTGCGTGACTGCGCACCAGCCGGCAGCTTCTGCATGTGCCGCAGGGCGCCTCGGCCTTCCGCTCGCAGAGCACCAGCATCGCAAACCACTCCGCGATCTCCTTCTTGCCGCAGCCCTGTTCCCCGTGCAGCAGCAGCGCATGGGGCAGGTGATCGTTCTGCTTCATCTGCCGCAGCTCAGAGAGGAGCAGCGTGTTTCCGGCGATCTGCGGAACAGGGCTTGTCCCTGTGCTCACAGCTTTTCAAAGCGCTCGATATTCGTTACGAATACCGTCGCGCCGCCGACCGGCACCTCCAGCGGCATCGAGGGAATCTGCCCGGTCGCGGGCGAGCCGTAGGTCGGCGTCGAGGGAACAAACTGCTTTCTGTGGTGACATTTCTGCTGTACGACGCTGATGACAGCATCGACCTGATCCTCCTCCACGCAAATCAGAAAGGTCGTGTTGCCGGAGCTGAGAAAGCTGCCGGAGGATGCGAGCTTTGTTGCACGAAAGCCGCTCTTGGCAAGCGCCTTGGAAACAGCGGCACTGTCGTCGCCGTTGACAACCGCAAAAATCAGTTTCATAGATGTATCGACCTCATTTCCCTTTTGTCTTGTGTTGCGGATGCCTCTGCACATCCGCACAGGGCTATCCATAATCAGTATACCACAAAATCACAATTTGCGCAAGGGGTTATCCGAAAAACCCGCCTCCTCTGCCCTGCTTTTTGGGAGAGGCGGTATCTGCGATGCATTGATAATGGGGCTCTCGCACGCTGCGCTATGAGTTTGCACAGCAAACTCACCCACCCCGCCAAAGGGACATTGTCCCTTTGGAAACCCATTTCAGCACCCCGTCAGCCCCCGTATGGGGACTGACGGGGTGCCATAACAGGAGTCCAGAGGGATAGTATCCCTCTGGCAGGGGTGTGGGGGCAGCGCCCCCACGATCAATCCGCCGGAGGCACCACTTTCCCCAGAAAGCAGGGCAGAGGCGGCGGGTGTATTGACGAAAACGGTTTGATGTGCTATAATATAGTAGCAAAATTATGTTCAGGGCGATCTGTTGAAAGGAGCAATCAGTATGCTGCTGTATAATTCTCTCTCAAGGCAAAAAGAGGAGCTCAAAACCGCTGAGCCGGGCAAGGTAAAGATGTATACCTGCGGCCCGACGGTCTACCACTACGCGCACATCGGCAATCTGCGCACCTATATCATGGAGGATGTGCTCGAAAAGCATCTTTCCGCTTCGGGCTATGATGTCCTCCGGATCATGAATATCACGGACGTCGGCCACCTGACCTCGGACGGCGACACCGGCGACGACAAAATGCTCAAAGGCGCAAAGCGCGAGCACAAAACCGTCATGGAGATCGCGAAATTCTACACAGATGCGTTCTTTGCGGACTGCGAGAAGCTGAATATCAAGGTGCCGGAGATCGTCCAGCCGGCGACAGGCTGCATCGACGATTTCATCGCGGCCGTGCAGAAGCTGCTCGAAAAGGGCTATGCCTACGAAGCGGGCGGGAATGTCTACTTTGACACCTCGAAGCTCGAAAAATACTACCGCTTCCACGATTTCAGGGAGGAGGACCTTGAGGTCGGCGTGCGCGAGGGCGTCGAGAGCGACGAAAACAAGCGCAACAAGGCGGATTTCGTCCTCTGGTTCACGAAATCGAAATTTGACGATCAGGAGCTGAAATGGGAGAGCCCGTGGGGACTGGGCTATCCGGGCTGGCATATCGAGTGCTCGTGCATCAGCATGAAATACGCGGGCGAGCACCTCGACCTGCACTGCGGCGGCATCGACAACGTGTTCCCGCATCACACCAATGAGATCGCGCAGAGCGAGGCGCTGCTTGGGCATGAGTGGTGCCCGCACTGGTTCCATGTGCTGCATCTGAACACCAGCAGCGGCAAGATGAGCAAGTCAAAGGGCGAGTTCCTGACGGTCTCGCTGCTTCAGGAGAAGGGCTATGACCCGATGGCATACCGCTTCTTCTGCCTGCAATCGCATTACCGCAAATCGCTCGTATTTACTTGGGAAAACCTCGACAATGCACAGAGCGCATACAAGAAGCTCATCGCCAAAATCCGGACGCTGCTCTCCGACAGCACTGCGCCGGACAATGCGCAGAAGGAGGCGCTGCTGGCGCCGTTCCGCGAGGCAATGGACAATGACCTGAACACCGCGCTTGCGGTCACGGCGCTGTATGATGCGCTGAAGGCGGATGTCTCCGGCGCGACCAAATGCGCGGCGATCGCGGAGATGGACAAGGAGCTTTCGCTGAATCTGCTTGAAGCGGCAAAGGCTGCCGATGCAGAGCAGAGCAGCGCGCAGGAGATTCCCGCGGAGGTGCTCGCGCTCGTCGAGGAGCGCAAGGAAGCCCGCAAGGCGAAGGACTTCGCGAAGGCGGATGCGCTGCGCGATCAGATTGCCGCACTCGGCTGGGAAATCCGCGAAACCCGCGCAGGTACGGAGATTACGAAGAAGTAAGGTATCTCTGCGCGATGATTTATAATGGGGACACTGTCCCTTTGGAATCCCGTTATGAGTATGATTTAGAATCCCGTTCATTCCGGTGAATAAAACACACACAGCAAAAGGAGGTGCGCGATATGCCAAAGCTGGCAGCGGCAGATCTGCTGCGGGAGATCGGAAGCGAAAGCCCGCCGCAGCTTGTCTTTCTCTGCGGCGAGGACACCCTTGCGGTGACGCAGACAGAGAAGCGGATCCGGAAAAAGCTGACGGACGGCGACGCGCTCTCCGACACGGTGTTCGACGGGCAGGCGCCCGACCTCGACCGGCTGGAGGATGCATGCAGCTTTTGCCCGATGTTCCAGCCCTATAACCTGATTCTGATTCGCGATCTTGACCCGGATTCGGTGCCGGCGGGCGATCTTGACCGGATGATTGCCATATTCGGGGAGCTTGCCCCGCGGACGGTCGTGCTCGTTGTCATGACAGCGGTTCCGGCGTATGAGATTCGCAGAAACGAGCCCTCGATTCTGCCGAAATTCAAGAAAATCACCTCGTTTTTCGAGAAAAACGGCGTACTCTGCATCTGCGAGAAGAAGAATGCGCTCATGCTCGGCCGGCAGATCGCGGAGCGCGCCAAGCGTCACGGCTCAGAGATCAGCCGCGCAGATGCCGAAGCACTCGCGGCGCGCTGCCTCTGCGACAGCACACTGATTCACGCCGAGCTCGACAAGCTGCTCGCCTGCGCAGACGGCGGGCCGATCACGACGGACATGCTGGAGGCGCTGACGGCGGCGCTGCCCGATGCGGATGCCTTCCGGCTGGCGCGCGCGGTGACTGCCGGAAACGGCACTGCGGCGTTCCGGCTGCTGGAACAGCTCACCGCAAAGTCAGAGGATACCAAGACGATTCTCGGCCTGCTGAGCGTGCTGAGCGGCACATTCACGGACCTCTACCGCGCAAAGCTCGGTCAGGGCGCCGCAAAGCAGCAGCAGGAGATCGCCGCGGATTTTCATTACCCGAAAAACCGCGAATTTGCGGTGCGGAATGCGATGCGCGACTGCGGGACGATGTCGCTGCCGCAGCTTCGCACCTGCGTCCGGATTCTGCGCGAGACCGACCGGAGCTGCAAATCCTCCCGCACGGCGCCGCGGCTGCTTCTGGAGCAGGCGATCGTGCGGATGCTGCGTGTGCGGCGCGACGGCTCGGAGGTCACGGCATGACCGGGCGGCGAAGGGTCGCGCCCGCGATCGTCGTCGAGGGGAAATATGACAAAATCCGTCTCGAAAATGCCGTAGATGCGGTGATTCTGGTAACAGGCGGCTTTCAGATTTACAAAAACCGCGCACAGCTTCAGCTCATCCGGCACTATGCCGAAACGACCGGCGTCGTCATCCTGACTGACGCAGACGCGGCGGGCTTTCAGATTCGCGGATACCTCAAGGGCGCGATCCCGGGCGGCAGAGTGATGCATGTCTATGTGCCCGGCATTCACGGCAAGGAGCAGCGCAAGCGGCATGCCTCCGCAGAGGGGCTGCTCGGCGTCGAGGGGATTGAGGATGCCGTGCTGATTAAGGCGCTGGAGCGCGCGGGCGTATTCGACGAAGCACCGCCGGAGCGCCCGGATGACATCACACCGGCGCTGCTTTACCGCTATGGCTTCTCCGGCGTGCCGGAGGCATCCGTTCGGCGGCGGGCGCTGCTGCGGGCGCTGGATCTTCCGGAGCATCTCTCGACGAGCGGGCTCTGCGAGGTGCTCTGCACGATGACCTGCGCTGCGGAATTCGATGAATTTTTGCGGCACACGCTTCCGGACGCGGAAAAGGAGGCGGCGCCATGATCCGGCTGACGCTTCCACTCGTGCTGTATATCCTGCCGGCGGTGACGGTTCTGACGCTGCTGGTTCCGCAAAAGCGAAAGCCTTTGGTGCTCGCGCTCGGCGGGCTTGCCTGCGTCTGGCTGACGGGCGGCTCCCCGGCGCTGATTCTGCTGATGTGCATGACCGTCAGCGCATGGCTGGTGCTGCGGCTTCTGCCGGTGCAGCAGGGCGCGCAAGGCCGCAGAATCAAGCTCAGAATGTACGCGGGCATCTGCCTGCAATTTCTGTTTCCGGTGCTGGGCAGACTGTTCCTGCCCGGGCGTGCGGCGCTGCTCCCGCTGCTGATTCTTGCCATGCAGAACACCGAATATATCTGTGACCGCGCAAACAAGCGCGTTTCGATTCCGGGGCTGTTCCCGTTTTTCTGCTATTCGGCGGAGATGCCGCGGCTGTTTGCGGGCCCCCCCCTTCAGGCGGATGCCGCAGCGACTATGTGGCAGCAGCGAAAGCAGACCGCCGAGAATCTCGGCAGCGGTGCCGCGCTCTATATCCGCGGGCTGTTTCAGGTGACCTGTCTGGCGCTGCCGATGCAGCAGCTTCACCGCGCCCTGTCGGAGCTCATTCCGGAGAAAACGCTGCTCGATGAGTGGCTGACGGTCATGGTGTATTATTTCATGCTGTATTTTTCACTGAAGGGCGCCGCGCAGCTCGGGCAGGGCATCGCGCAGATGACCGGGCTGATCTATCCGGACAGCTTCGATTCTCCGATTCTGGCCGGAACACATTACGGCTTCTGGACAAGGTTCATGGTGCCGGTCTCGGCATGGGCAAAGCGGGTTCTGTTCCCGCAGCACGATGCGGACACCGGCAGCTATTTCGCGAGAATGCTCCTGATCTTCTGCGGCATCGGCCTGACGGTCGGCAGCGGAATCTGCGGGCTGCTCTGGGGCATCTGCTGTGCGCTGCTCCTGACGGCGGAGCATCTGCTGAACCCGAAGTGGATCGCCCAGATTCCGATTGCGGCGCGCAGGGTGATCGTCGCGGTGACGCTCCTGATCTTCCTCGGCATGCTCCGCTGCGGCTCACTCCAGCAGCTCGTGACCTTTTACAGCGGCTTTTTCGGCGAGCGCGGCCTCGCGTTCAGCAATACAACAGGGTATCTCATCAAGAATTACTGGTTTCTGATTCTGATTTGCATTGCGGCACTGTTTCCGGTGCGCAAAACGGTGACAAAACACATGGAAAAGAATATTGCGCGCAGGATCGCGGCGGAGATTCTGACCGTCGTGCTTGAATTCGGCATGCTGGCAATGAGCATGGCCGAGCTGATGAGCAGCTATCTGCGCGGATGAAGGAAAGAGGTTATTGAACAAAATGGAAACATTTACCCCGCAGGACTTTGAAATCTACGATATGCACGCGCATATTTTCCCGCATAAGATCAGCGAAAAGGCGACGCTCTCGATCGGAAAGTTTTACGATATCAACATGCACTATTCGATCGGCGAATCGGAGCGGCTGCTGGAGGCGGAGGCACAGATCGGAACCAAGCGGATGCTGGTCTGCTCCGTTGCGACGACGCCGAAGCAGGTCGTCTCGATCAATGATTTTATCCATTCGGAATGTGAAGCGCACCCGGAAATGATCGGCTTTGCCGCGATGCACGGCGATTATGAGGATATCCCCGGCGAGGTTGACCGGATCATCGCGATGGGGCTCAAGGGCATCAAGCTGCACTCCGATTTCCAGCGCACCCCGCTCGACAGCCCGAAATCCTACAAGATCTACGAGGCGATCGAGGGGCGGCTACCGGTTCTGGTGCATATGGGCGATTACCGGCATGATTATTCGCACCCGACCATGCTCGCGCAGGTCATGCGGGATTTCCCGAAGCTGAAGGTGCTCGCCTCGCATCTGGGCGGCTACGGCGCATGGGATGAGGCAGAGGCCGTGCTGAAGGGCGGCGAGAACATCCGCTTCGACACGAGCAGCTCGGTCTGCCTGATGTCGCCCGAGCGCGCCGTCCGGCTGATCAATCATTACGGCGTGGACTGCTGCATGTTCGGCACGGATTTCCCGATGTGGGATCCGAAAAAGGAGGCGGAGCTGCTGCTCTCGCTCGGCTTTACCTACGAGCAGTACAAAAAAATGTTCTCGGAAAACGCCAAAGCGTTTCTGGGGCTATAAGCGATGCATCACCGCCGCAGATACCGCAGCATGCCGATGACGGCAGAGCAGAAAAAGCACAATGCCAATATCATGAAGGCGCTGCTGCTGATCCTTGCCGGATTCGTGATCGCGCTGTTCGTGTTCCGTTTTTTTGCCAAAACCTATCTGGAGCGCGTGCGCAAGGCAGCGCGTTCGGATTACCCGGATGCAGAGCTCGTGCAGCTTGACGAGGGCGCATCGCTGTTCCCCGGCCGCGTCCGTGCAGTGTTCCGGGAGCCGGAATACGGCTTTCTGTTCGTGCAGGATTACCGCCGGGAGGGCATGAAGCCCGCCGCCGAGCCCGCGCATCCCGATTCCTATTCCCGCCGCCTCGCGTTCCGGCAGGCATGTGACACCTGTATCGCGCAGATTCCGTCGTATCTGGATGCGCCGTATCTGATCCGGTATGATACCGATATGCAGGGGTTCACGGTCGTGACGCAGGAGGCATCGCCCGCTGAGCTGAACCGCCTGCTTTCGGGGCTGCAATCGCAGAAGCCGGACTGTGTGCTGCGCATCGGCATCATGAGCTGCCCGGAGGCGCTTTACAGCATCGCAGAGCAAGGCGATCCGGCGGCGGTTCTGTGCGACCCGCGCCTTGCGATCGAATGCGGCACGATGCAGCAGGGAGAGGTCATGGTGCTGCGGACATGCTCGGAGGGGCTGATGCAGGCATGCGGCGGAAGCTGGCACAATACGCTTGAATTCGATTTATCCGATCTGCCGGACGGAATTCCGGCGGATTACTCCGCGGAAAGCGATGACCCGGAATGTCTCTTTGCCGTCACCGAGCTGGAGGGTATGACCGGGCAGAAAACCGCAAAGCTGCGCCGCTTTCGCATCACAAGATGATATGAAGGAGAATCTCTATGCTGATATCCTGTACGGGAATCAACAAATTCTATGCGGACAACCATGTGCTGCGCAGCATCTCGCTGACGGTCGAGAATCAGGACAGAATCGGGCTGGTCGGCGACAACGGCTGCGGAAAATCCACGTTCCTGCGCGTATTGACGGAGCAGGAGCTGCCGGATGCCTATGAGCACGACGAGCCGGTGATCGCGAAAGCGCCGCATCTGCGCATCGGCTATCTTGCGCAGAATGCCGGACTGGACGGTTCCAAAACCGTCGGGGAGGAGATGCAGGACGCCTTTTCGCCGCTGCTGAGCGCAAGGGAGACCATGCGGCAGCTCGAGGAAAAAATGGCGCAGACCGCGCTGACCCCGGACGAGACCGAGGAATATTCCCGCCTCGCGGCGTTTTTTGAGACAAACGACGGCTATACGACCGATGTGCGCATCCGCACCGTGCTGTTCGGCATGGGCTTTTCCGAGGGCGATCTTAGCCGGACGATCTCCGGTTTTTCCGGCGGAGAGAAAACGCGGCTTGCGCTCTGCAAGCTGCTGCTGGAATCGCCCGATCTGCTGATTCTCGACGAGCCGACCAACCACCTCGATTTCCAGACCGTCGGCTGGCTGGAGGAGTACCTGAAGGGCTGGCGCGGCGCCATGCTGATCGTCAGCCACGACCGCTTTTTCCTCGACCGGCTCTGCACGAGCATCTGCGAGCTGGAGCGCGGCGAGCTGACCCGCTATAAGGGCAATTACAGCGCCTTCACCGCGCTGCGGGCGGAGGCAAGAGAGCGTCAGCAGAAGGAATATGACGCGCAGCAAAGGGAGATCGCAAAGCTGGAGGACTACGTCGCCCGGAACAAGGTGCGCGCCTCGACGGCAAAGGCGGCGAAATCGCGCGAAAAGCAGCTCGAAAAAATCGAGCGCATCGAGCGCCCCTATGCCGCCGCGAAAACCGCAAGACTGCAATTCACCTACGCCGTGACACCGCCCATTGATCTGCTTGAGGTCAAGAATATCGACCTGACCGTCGGAAAGGGCAGCGCGCAGAAAACGCTCGCCGAAGGCATCTCGTTTACGGTGCGCCGCGGCGAGAAAATCGGCATCATCGGCGAAAACGGCGCAGGGAAATCCACGCTGCTGAAGGTGCTGCGCAATATCCTGCCGCACAGAGGTCTGGTGCGCTGGGCAGCAGGCACGCGGCTCGGCTGCTTTGAGCAGGAGAGCGAGAGCCTCAACCCCTACGCGACCGTATTCGACGAGCTGCACGACCGCTACCCGTCGCTCAGCGACTATGAGGTGCGCAGCCTGCTGGGGCAGGTTCGGCTGACCGGCGAAAACGTGTTCAAGGAGACCGGCGTGATCTCCGGCGGCGAGCGTGCGAAGCTCTGCTTTGCGATTTTAATGATGGAGCACGGCAATGTGCTGCTGCTCGACGAGCCGACCAACCACTTGGACCTTGCGACGAAGGAAATTCTCGAACAGGCGCTCAGCGATTTCGACGGCACGATCCTGTTCGTCAGCCACGACCGCTATCTGCTGGAGCGGATCGCGGACAATCTGCTCGTGCTCGAAAACGGTGCACTGGAGCGCTTCAAGGGGCGCTTTTCGGCATATCAGGAGCAGATCCGGCGGAAAACCGAGACGGAGCAGGCTGCCGCTGCCGCAGAAAAGCAGCAGAAGCAGGAGGAGCTCCGCAAAAACAATTACCGCTCAAAGGAGCAGCGCAGCCTTGAGGCGAAGCGCCGTGCCGAGCAAAAGCGCATCGAGCAGGAGATCGATACGCTTTCGGCGGAGCAGAATACGCTTCAGGAATCGCTGTCTGACCCGGCCGTTGCGGGAGATTATGAAGCCATGCACGCAGTCTGTGCGCGGCTGGAGGAGATCCGGCAGCAGCAGGATGCGCTGCTGGACGCGCTCATTCTGCTGGAGGAATGAGCCAAAAAACGGAGGATGAACGCTATGCACAGAAAACAAAGCCTTGTGCTTTCCGGGATGCTGTGTGCCGGGCTGCTGCTTTCAGCCTGCGGCAGCAGCAGCTCTGCGGCGGAGCCGGTACACATCGACCAGAGCGAGCTGCCCTACGGCGCAACGCTCTCGCTGAATACGCAGTACGGCGTGCCCGTGCAGTACGATACGCGCTATCTGGAGGACGGGCTGATCGAAGCCATCGGGCATTATTATCACGCGATTGAGAAGAACGATGCCGCGGAATTCTCCTCGGTGCTGTTCCCGCTGTATCACAATTACGAGCTGAATACCGTCTATGAGGGACAGATCGACGACGCGGGCATTGTCAGCAATTCCTTTTACATTTTGCAGGATTATTACGGGAAGGAATTTGATTTTGCCCTTGCGAGCGTGGAATCCATCATCACCGCGGACGACGTCAAGCCCGGCCGCGATGCGCTGAAAAATATGCTGATCGACCTTGCCGCCGATGAAAAGGTCGAGAATTTCAAAGAGGATTTCGACGCGCTCTATGAGCTCGATCTCACGCTGTATCTGACGGACAAGGGCAGCGGCATCCAGTCAGAGACCGAGTTTTCGATTCCGAATGAAACGCTTTACGGCGTACACTATCAGGGGCAGTGGTATCTGATCTATGTCTATTCGTCCGGACAGGAGGCGTCATGATGCAGAAACGGAACCCCGGCGCGCTGATGGCGGCGGCTCTGCTGATGCTGACCGGCTGCGGCGATTCCGGCAGCAGCAGTCAGGCGGCGGAATCGTCAGTTGCGGTCGATATGAATACGGAGCTGGTTGTCGATGCCGCCGAAACGGTCGATCCGGACTGCGCAGCGTGCATCCGAACCTATTTTACCGCGCTGGAGGAGCACGACTTTACCGCCTACCAGAAAACGGTCTATCCGCCGTATCAGGAGGTCTATGCGGCCTATCTTGCGCAGAACGGCGATACGCTGGAGGGCGCCTTCAAAGACCTGTATACGCGGTTTGATGAGGACGGCTACGAGAGCTGGCACCTGACGGAGATCAGCCTTGCCTATTACGATGACGAGGAAACGACGGTCGGGGATTTTTTCAGCCGGTATATCAACAGCGGGATTTTCGATGAGGAATTTGAGAAACAGACCCGTGCGGATGCCGCAGAGCTCCACGATGTCATCTTTTCGCTCGATGCGCTCTATGCCGGCGATTCCGAGCCGGTCACGGTCATCGAGCGCTCCGGTATCGTCGCAGTCAAAAACGCCGACGGCTGGTATGTGTTCGGCTGACCCCCCACGCTCTGTATCCCCGCGGCAAACCGGGGAATATCGGTGCCTCCGGCGGATTGGTAATGGGGCTCCGCTACCCCCCTGTTTATCGCAGGGGCACAAAGCAAGGAGAGGGCGGTGATCGCATCAGTATTCTGGAAATTTCCGTACAGTGTGAGGGCGAGATGCCGCTGGGCGTATACCTGCGGACGCGTGCCGGCATTTCCGCGCACATGCTCAGGCGGCTGAAAGCCGTACCGGACGGCATGACGCGAAACGGCGCTCTGATCCGCAGTATTGATGCAGTTCGCAGCGGCGACCGCATTCTGCTGCACTATCCCGAGGCGGCGACGCAGACGCCGAACCCTGCGCTCACCGTGCCGGTCGTCTATGAATCCGCGCAGATCATGGTCTGCGACAAGCCCGCCGGGATGCCGGTTCATCCCTCGATGCTGCACCGCGGCGACACCCTCGCAAACTGGTTTGCGGCGGCATATCCCGCGTCCGGCTTTCACCTCATCAACCGCCTTGACCGCAACACCTCGGGGCTCTGCATGATCGCGAAAACGGCATATGCCGCAAATGCTCTGCGGGGCAGCGTGCAGAAGCGTTATTTTGCGCTGACGGCGCCGGGACTTTCCGGTAAAGGCACCGTCGATGCGCCGATCGGCAGGGCAGGCGATTCGGTGATGACCCGCTGCATCCGCGCAGACGGCCGGGCCGCCGTGACGCATTACCGCGTCATCCGGCAGACCCCGCACTGCACGCTTCTGGAGCTGATCCCGGAGACCGGCCGCACGCATCAGATCCGCGTTCATATGGCGCATATCGGCTTCCCGCTGCTTGGGGATGACCTCTACGGCGGGGACTGCACGCGGATGCAGGCACATGCACTGCACTGCGGCTGCCTGTGCTTTCCGGAGCCGCTGACCGGCGAAATGCAGACGGTCACGGCGCCGCTTCGCCCGGAAATGCGGGCAATACTGAAAGGAAGCCTGTGAAATGAAGCACGATATCCGTCTGTCCGATACTGCGCCGATCTTCGCGCGGATCCGGCAGAACCCGAACCAGCGGGTGCCGAAGGGCATCCTGCTGAATTGCCTGGTGTTTTCTGCGTATCTTCTTGTAGACGGCGCAGGACAGGAGATCGGTTTGCTCCTGTTTTCGCTGATTCTCAGCGCCATTTCGCCCGGCGACACAGTTAAGAGCTTCTTTGAAAATGAGCCGATGCGGGAGATTCTGCTCATGCTCTACCTGACGGTCGTCAGCATTTTGCTGAATTTCGCATACTGCTGCGGGGTCGAAAAGCGCCCTGCCCGCACGCTCGGCATCACAAAGCGCCGCGCGCTGCCGGATTACCTGCTGGGATTTCTGCTCGGCACCGGCATGATGACAGCGGTGATGCTGCTGATTCAGGCGGGCGGCGGTGCATCCTTCCGCGGCGTATCGGAAAGCGTGCCGGCCGGATATATGGTGCTCTTTCTGTTCGCATGGGTGATACAGGGCTTCAGCGAGGAGCTCGCCTTCCGCGGCTATCTGATGATGTCCGTCGGCACGCACACGGAGCCCGGAACCGGCATTGCGGTCAGTTCGGTGCTGTTCGCCGCGGCGCATCTCGGAAACGACGGTGTTTCGCTGTTTGCGTTCTGCAATCTGGCGCTGTTCGGCCTGCTGACGGCACTGCTGTTCCTGCGGACAGACAGCATCTGGTGTACGGCGGCGATGCACAGCTTCTGGAATATGGCGCAAAGCAATCTGTTCGGCATGAAGGTCAGCGGCATTGAAATTTCCGCGTCCTTCCTGCGATATGACACAGCAAGCGGGCATACATGGCTCAACGGCGGGCGCTTCGGGCCGGAGGGCGGCGCCGCGACGACTGCCGTACTGGCGATCGCGATTTTGCTGGTTTACCTGCTTCCGCAAAGAACCGTTCATCTGCCGGCATCGGCTCCGGCGGAGGCCAATCAGAAAGGAGTATCATGATGAAACGAAACAAGCTCAGCGGCGTAGCCGCCTCTCTGATCCTGATTCTGCTGGGGCTGTTTATCGCAGTCCGCCCGGACACGACCATTGCGCTGATTCTGCGTGCCGTGGCATGTGTGCTGGTATTTTACGGCGCGCTGAAGCTCTATACCGGGATTCAAAACAAGGAACGGACGATGAAGCAGAATGTTCAGCTCGGCGGCGCCGGACTGATTACTGTTGCTGGACTGGTGCTGTTCTTCTTCCCCGGGCTGGTCACGGACTTTTTCCCGCAGATGATCGGGATTCTGATTATCTGTCTGGGCGTGCTGTCTCTGCTGAATGTGCTCGATGCAAAGGACAGGGGCGACGAGCGCTGGAAGGCAAAGCTGTCGCTGCCGATCATTTCGATCATTTGCGGCGCGCTGATCATGGCGTATTCGGGCTTCATCCTCGACACCGGAGTCCGGCTGATCGGCGTATTTCTGATCTATCAGGGCGGCTCGCAGCTTTTTATTGAAAGCGGGAAGCCGAAGGGCAAGCCGAAGAACGAGCCGAAGACATAATTACGCTAAGGCTTTGCGGTGTTGCCTTAAAAAAGCTATTGGCCGGGCTTATTCACAGAGTCCGGCCAATAGCTTTTTTGTTTATTATATTCTGATTGTGTCCGCTGATCTCACGTTTTTCTTCTCCATACCCGCCAGACCAGAAACGCAAACGTCCCCGTCAGAAGCAGTGCGATCACACCCGTAACCGCCCCGGCGGCATAGCGCCGATCCAAAAGGATTCCGAACGCCAGAACCCAGAGGAACCCGCAGAGCGGAATGCCGAGCAGCAGAATCAGCACCGTCCGGACAACCTTCGGGATTCCGGGGCTGTTGACCGCTTCCTCCCAGATTCCCCCGATCACCTCCATAATCAGCTCTACAAGGAAATCCATGTCATTCTTCCTCCTGTCCGTCCTCCGTGTCATATTCTGCATAGTTCGGATATGTCGGGTCTCCGAGAAGCTCCCGCAGCTTTTCCGTCGGGTCGATCGGGTCCTCCCTGCCGAAGCTCTGAATGCTGAATTTCGGCGGCGCATCAATCTCCTGCCCGACATACTTCCCGTTTTTCTTCCGCTGCTTCACGCATTCCGTGAGCAGATACTCGATCTGCCCGTTGACGGAACGGAAATCATCCTCAGCCCACGCGGCAATGTCCTGATAGAGCTGTTCCGTCAGGCGCAGCGGCACATTTTTTCTTGCCATCAGTACAGCGAGCCGGAGTTGACGACCGGCTGTGCGTCATGGTTTCCGCAGAGCACAACCAGCAGATTCGAGACCATTGCCGCCTTGCGCTCCTCGTCCAGCTCAACGGTCTTGTTCTCGCTGAGCCGTTCGAGCGCCATCTCGACCATGCCGACTGCACCGTCCACAATCATCTTTCTTGCGTCGATGATCGCGGAGGCCTGCTGACGCTGGAGCATGACAGCCGCGATTTCCGGCGCATATGCGAGGTAGGTGATGCGCGCTTCGACGATCTCGATGCCCGCATTCTCAACCTTCTGCTGAATCTCATCGCGGATTCTCGCCGCGACGATCTCGCTGGAGCCGCGCAGGCTGCCCTCGTCCGCAACGCCGTCGCCGGTTGTGTCCACATTCGGCGCAACGTCATAGGGGTAAACTCTGACGATATTGCGCAGTGCGCTGTCGCATTGCAGCGAGAGATATTCCTTGTAGTTATCGACATTGAACACAGCCTTTGCCGTATCAGTAACCCGCCACATAACTGCAATTCCGATCTCGATCGGGTTGCCGAGGCAGTCGTTGATCTTCTGGCGGTTGTTGTTCAGCGTCATGATCTTCAATGAAATTTTCTTGCTCGGGATTTGCAAACTGACGTCGCCCTTTGCCGCCGCAGCCGCCGAAGCGAGCGGAGCAGAATCCGCCGCAACATCGCCGCTCTGGCGGAGCCTGGTGCCTGCCGCCGGATTGAACGCGGTGCAGAACGGGTTGACATAGTAGAAGCCGTCGCCCTTGAGCGTGCCGACATATTTGCCGAACAGCGTGAGAACCAGCGCCTCCTGCGGCTTCAGAACCTTCAGGCCGAGCAGCGGGATCCAGCCGATGCACACCCAGACCAGCCCGCAGATAAACGGGATCAGGTGCATTGCCTTCGGGGAATCGCCGTCCCCGTCCATGCCGACGCCGCCGAAAATGATCGCCGCGATCGCCGCGCCGTAGAGGAGCAGCAGAAGCAGCAGCACTGCCATTCCGTTTTTCTTCGTCTTCAAAATCTTCTCGTTCATAGTTTCTGTCCTTTCCGATTCCGCTTTTCTGATGAGCTGAATCATTTTGATATCAAAATGATATCATATTCATATCATTTTGTCAAGCGCTTCTGGAAATATTTATATATTAACAAATGTGCGGCGTATCCTGCCGGTCGGTCAGCCCCCGGCCGGCCGTGCCCGCCTCCGTGATCTCCGTTTTCGGCGATGCGCGAGCATGATCTTTTTCGCTTTGCAGCCTGAAAAGCTGCCCAAATCCGAAGAAAGAACTTTGTATGGATATACAAAAAATCATCGAAAGTACGGCGAACTATTGACAATCATGACGATCTGTGGTATAGTGATACTATCGCAATGCTTTGCTCTGACATAAGAAATGACTGTACAGGAGGGGTTATGATGAAGAAATATGCAGCGTTAATCTGCATGACGGCCGGAATTCTGATGCTGACGGGCTGCGGTGAGGAGCCGGAGGCCGATGAAACCTTGCATTCCGCAGCAGAAGCGCATCGGGATGATGACGGAGAATCCGTCCCGCAGTTTTCGGATCTGCCGGAGGATGTATTCTATGATTCCTATTATGATGACCCGTACTATGATTCGTACTACGATCCGGACGGCGGTCATGACGGAAATGACGAACCGGCGTTTTCAAATCTGCCGGAGGATGATTTCTATGATTCCTATTTCGATGACCCGTACTATGATCCGGATTATGACATCTTCGGGGATGACGATTACAGCTCGCAGGATGACCCTTATGCAGACGACCCTGCCTATGGCAATACGGGGTATGCTGATCCGACGATCGGCTGGTTTCTGGCTGATGAATCCACATTCCGTGTGACAAACGGTCTCAAAGCTCTCACGATTTCTGACGAGGATCTGGTTGCAGAATTCAAGCGGATATATATGAACCGATATGTTGACGTTGACGACGATAAAAAGGTATACGGCCTTTTTGATAATACGGTTCAACTGGTGATGCGCTCTGACAAAGAGGGGTATGTTTTCGGACTGCCGCGGACACATGCTCTGAACGGGCAGGGAAACATTACGATCAGAGGCGTGAGCTTCCCTTTATATGTAAAAACACTGGATTGGGAGCCTGTTTATCACGAGGATACAGGCAAAACAATTGAGCAATTGAAGGTGGCTCTGGTAATTGCCGAAACCTACGAAACGAGTGACGGTGTGACTGACGTAAAGGACGGCGCACTGGTTCGGTTTACCATGTATGAAATAGTAGAATAACACAAGCCCCCGATACCTTGAACAGGATCGGGGGCTCGAATCATTTACAAATTATCCGGCGAAATCCGCGCCGAGCTGGAGCGCCTTCATATTGTTGTCAATAGTATGCGCGCGCTTTGCGGGGGTGTTCTTTTCGAGCGCCTTGCGGACGGTCTCGAAGGAGAAGATGCCGGTCTCGTGCAGCAGCTTGCCGAGCAGCACGATATTTGCGCCCTTTGCGAGATTGTTGTCATCCGCGAGCTGTGTTGCGGGGACATAGAACGTCTCGATATCGGTGCGGTCGGTCTTCTGCGCGATCATCGAGCTGTCAACGAATGCCTTTCCGCCGGGCTTGACCGCCGGCATAAATGCATCGAAGGACGGGCCGTTCAGGACGACGAGGAGATCGGGCTCCAGAACCTGCGGCGAGCCGATCGGCTCATCGGAGATACAGACGGAGCAGTTGCACTTGCCTCCGCGCATTTCCGGGCCGTAGCTGGGCAGCCATGAAATCTCTTTTCCCTCAAACAGTGCGCAGTATGCGAGCAGCTTGCCGGCAAACAGGATGCCCTGTCCGCCGAAGCCCGCGAGCAGAATTTCATAGGTCATTTTGTGCCACCTCCCATAGCGAGCTTGTCCGCATTTGCTTCCTCGATCTGCACATCCTTATAGACGCCGAGCGGATAATACGGGATGCACTCCTCCTGAAGCCGCTTGATGGACTCCTTCGGGGTCAGACCCCAGTTCGAGGGGCAGGTCGAGAGAACCTCGACGATCGAGAAGCCGTTGCCCTTCTGCTGATTCTCAAATGCCTTGCGGATCATCTTCTTGGTCTCGCGGATATGCGGGACGGTATCGACGGTCGTGCGGACGGCGAGTGCGGTGCCGTCGAGCGTTGCGAGCATCTCGCAGACATGGATCGGGTAGCCGGCCTTGCGCGGATCTCTGCCGTAGGGAGAGGTCGTGGTGACCTGACCCGGCAGCGTGGTCGGCGCCATCTGGCCGCCGGTCATGCCGTAGGTGCCGTTGTTGACGAAGATCACGACGATATTCTCGCCTCTTGTCGCGGCATGAACCGTCTCAGCGGTACCGATCGCGGCGAGGTCGCCGTCGCCCTGATAGGTAAAGACATTGAGGTCGGGTCTTGCGCGCTTGACACCGGTCGCGACGGCCGGCGCTCTGCCGTGCGGCGCCTCGATCATGTCGCAGTTGAAGTAGTTATATGCGAAGACGGAGCATCCGACCGGGCAGACGCCGACGGTTTCGCCTTCGATTCCCATTTCGTCGATGACCTCTGCGACGAGACGGTGGATGATGCCGTGTGTGCAGCCCGCACAATAATGCAGACGGACATCACACAGTGCATGCGGTCTTTCAAATACAACAGCCATTACTGTGCACCTCCGTTCAGCTTTCTGAGTTCGTTCAGCACCTCATTCGGGGAGGGAACGATACCGCCGGTTCTGCCGTAGAAGGAGACCGGAATCTTACATTCGAGCGCGAGCTTGACATCCTCGACCATCTGGCCCATGTTCATCTCGACGGAGAGCACAGCCTTTGCATTTTTGGTTGCCTCGACGAGCTGCTTCTTCGGGAACGGCCAGAGCGTGACCGGACGGAACAGACCCGCCTTGATGCCCTCTGCTCTTGCCTTATTGACAGCGGACTTTGCGACACGGGAGGTCGCGCCGAACGCGGTAATCACGATCTCGGCGTCATCGCAGAGATAGGTTTCCGCCTCGGATTCGTTCTCCTCGACGATCGCATAGCGCTCATAGCGCTTCCTGACCTGCTCCTCGAGGTCGGCTGCTTCGATGTAGAGGGAATTGACGATATGGTGCTCACGCGCCATCTTGGTGCCGCAGGCAGCCCAGCCGGAGTTGTCGGCGGTCTCTGCGGAGATCTCCGGGAATTCGACCGGCTCCATCATCTGACCGAGCAGACCGTCGGAGAGCAGCATGACCGGCATGCGGTACTTTTCGCCGAGCTCAAATGCACGGACGACGAGATTGACGACCTCCTGAACGGAGTTCGGCGCGAGGATGATGAGGCGGAAGTCGCCGTGGCCGAGGCCTCTGGTCGCCTGCCAGTAATCCTGCTGAGAGGGCTGAATGGAGCCCAGACCCGGGCCGCCGCGCTCAACATTGACGATCAGACACGGAACGTCGGAGCCTGCGATATAGGAGATACCCTCAGATTTCAGCGAAATTCCGGGCGAGGAGGAGGAGGTCATGACACGGGTGCCGGTGCCGCCTGCACCGAGAACCATGTTGATTGCTGCAACCTCAGATTCCGCCTGAAGGAATACGCCGCCGCGCTTCGGCATCTGCTTGGAGAGATACTCAGAGAGCTCGGTCTGCGGGGTGATCGGGTAGCCAAAGAAGCATTTACAGCCTGCACGGATCGCCGCTTCTGCGAGTGCTTCATTGCCTTTCATTAAAACCTTTTCCAATGAAAACTCATTCCTTTCTGATTATTTTTCAATTACGATGGCACAATCCGGACACATCATTGCGCACATGGCGCAGCCGATACATGCGCTGTCATCTGTGCAGTAAGCGGTGAAAACGCCTTCCTTGTTGCGTTTTTCATGCTGAATCGCGACGATCTGCTTGGGACATGCGGTTGTGCAGAGCTCACAGCCCTTGCAGCGGTCGAAGATGACACTCATCTTTGCCATAGGTTTTACCATTCCTTTCTCTGATGGGATCTCAAGGCGAACAGTTCCGCTCCTGATGGGCGGGTTTTGCCTTTCTTATATTATATCACATTTTCGCATAGATTTCAAGCGCCGATCCGACAGTATCATAAAATTAGCATATGCTAATGCACCGGCGCCTTGTATTGCGGGAAGCAGCAGGCAGCGCCCCCGGAGGCTCCGGCGGCGCTGCGCTTTGTGAATATGGAGGTGATAGATAAGCGGATTACTGTGCCTCGGTGCTGTCCGAAGCAATGGATTTCAGTGCGGAGGTCAGGCCGGCGAGCCCCTGAATCTCGCTCGGAATGATGATCTTGGTCGCCTTGCCGTCGGCCGCCTTCGAGAATGCCTCCAGCGACTTGAGCTGGATGACCTGACTGGTCGGTGCGGCTTCGTTCAGCTTGCGGATGCTGTCCGCGACGGCCTGCTGCGTGAGCTGGATCGCCTCGGCATCGCCCTGTGCCTCCAGCATCTTCTGCTGCCTGACGGCCTCAGCGCGCAGGAGCATGGCCTGCTGCTGTGCCTCAGCCTGCAAGATCTGTGCTTCCTTTTCCGCCTGTGCGCGGAGAATCTTGGATTCCTTTTCGCCCTCTGCGACCAGAATCGCGGACTTCTTTTCGCCCTCTGCCTGCAAAATCTTCTCGCGGCGCTCACGCTCTGCCTTCATCTGCTTCTCCATCGCGTCCTGAATCTCACGCGGGGGGAGAATGTTCTTCAGCTCAACGCGGTTGACCTTGATGCCCCAGCGGTCGGTCGCCTGGTCGAGAATCGCAGTGATCTTCGTATTGATGACGTCACGCGAGGTCAGGGTCGCGTCCAGCTCCATCTCACCGATGATGTTTCGGAGCGTGGTTGCCGAGAGGTTCTCGATCGCCGCCATCGGGCGCTCGACGCCGTAGGTATACTGCTTTGCATCGGTCACCTGGAAGAACACGACGGTGTCGATCTGCATGGTGACATTATCCTTTGTGATCACCGGCTGCGGCTTGAAATCCACGACCTGCTCCTTGATCGTCACGACCTTCACGACGCGGTCGAAGAAGGGCAGCAGGAAGTGCGGGCCGGTGTGCCACTCCTGATAGAAGGTGCCGAGCCGCTCGACGACATAGACGCTCGCCTGCGGCACAATGCGGATGTTGGAGATCACGATGATCACCAGAACCACAATAAAGATCAGTGCGCCGATGATGAGGCCGGAGCCTCCGTCCGCAAACATGAAAACTGCATTTGTCATAATGATTCCTCCGTTCATATGTTCATTTGAAGCAGCGCCGGCTCACTGTGCCTGCTGCAATTCCCTCTTGTACCGCACGATCAGCTTTGCGCCCTCGATCGCCGTAATCAGGACAACGGTTTCCTTCGGGATCACGGATCCGTCCTCGGAGACCGCGATCCAGTCAATGCCGTTGGTGCGTGCTCTGCCTGTGCCGAGCGCCGGGTTCACCTCTTCGATGACGACCGCCGTATCGCCGATATCCCGGTCGGCATTCATCGGCGGCGCCTGCTTGACGCGCAGCTTTTTCAGCAGCGGTCTGGTTGCGATCAGCAGCACGACCGATACTGCGACAAACAGGCCGAACTGACCGGTAAAGCCCATGCCGAAGAAGGCTGCGGCGAATGCGCATACTGCACCGACGGCGAACCAGATACTGACAAGCTGCAAGCTCGCAAGCTCTGCGATCACGGCGAGCACAAATATCACGCCCCACAGAATCATGTACTGCATACGGAATCCTCCCTTCTGTACCGCATGTATGCGGTGCTCATTGTTTTAGGCAACACCGCACAGAGCCCGCCTGACGGCTTGGCGGCGCATCTGCTTGCAGCTTTTCCGTCATCTTGCATGAAAACTCCTTGCTGGGCGACAGCCCAGCGGCGTCGTTTTCATACAATCTGACGAAAGATCTGACTGCGCATCTGCACCACCAGC
>JAFUAD010000016.1 GCA_017460835.1 Oscillospiraceae bacterium | reverse complement strand
GAACTCAACCGGGTATTCGCCTGCTGCATCCGGTGCGATGAAGTTGAAGTACAGAACGTCGCCGTTCGCAACCTGATCTGCTGCATTCGGGGATGCCCAGACAACATACAGATCGGTCTTGTTCAGGATCGCATCATCTGCCGCGGTGTACTGATCGCCCCAGCTAAAGCCGGTGAATTCCAGTGCGCTGTCATATGTGAAGCTCACACGGAAGCCTGCTGCGCCGCCGTCTGCTGCATCGGTCACGATCACAGGGAGCTTGACCTCTGCGCCTGCTGCGACGGTCTGGGTGTCGATGACCCACTGAGCACTGCCTGCCAGAATCGGCGCGGAAGTGGTCGTGGTGGTGGTTGTGGTAGCCTGCGTCGTGGTGGTCGTATCCTCGGCCGCGACGACCTTCAGGGTCAGACCGTGGAAGATGTACGGGTTGGTCTCGCCCTTGTTGAAGCCTGCAACGATTGCTCTTGCGCCGTCCTTCAGGCCGATGGTGTACTCGCCCTCGTCCTCCGGAACCGTGACGCTGAAGGTAACGATGGTCGCACCGTCTTCAGCGGTCATCTCAATGCTGCTCGCCATAACGAAGGTGAGCTGACCTGCCGTTGCATCGTTGGTTTCCATTTCGGCATCATATGCTCTGCCGGCTCTGAATGTGTCGGCAACATATGTGACGCCTGCCTTCGCGATATCGAAGGTGAACTCCATGCCGCTGGTGATCTTGTCGTTCTTGACGGTGTAGTTGACCTTAACCGTCTCGCCCGGCTTAACTTCTGCAACATTGTTGCTGCCGGTCAGGGTGTTGGTCTTGCCCGCCGCGATCAGATCCAGAACGATCTCGTCGCCGGTCGGCTGAGAGGAGGATGTTGTGGTGGTGCTGGTGCTGGAGGTCGTATCGGTGCTTTCGCCGACCTTCAGGGTGAGTCCGTGGAACTGATACGGATTGGTCTCGCCCTTGTTGAAGCCTGCGACGATTGCTCTCGCGCCGTCCTTCAGACCGATGGTATAGGTACCGTTCTCGGTCGGGGCTGTAACGGTAAATGTAACAATCGTTGCGCCGTCCGTTGCAGTCATTTGCATGCTGCTCGCCATAACGAAGGTCAGCGCACCGGCTGTTTCATTTGTCTCCATCTCGGCTTCGTATGCTCTGCCGGCCTTAAGGGAGCCCGTGACATACGAAACCTCCGATACATCGAAGGTGAATTCCATACCGCTGGTAACAGCATCATTCTTAACGGTGTAATTCACCTTGACAGTCGCGCCCGGATCAACGGTCGCGACATTGTTGTTCCCCTGCAGCTCGTATTCTACGCCCGCAGGGACAAGGTCAAGGATGATGTCGCCCGCTGCCGCCGCATTGATCTGCGGAACAGCAGAGAACGAAGAGAAGAGAGACGTTGCAGCCAAGCACAAGGAGGACACGACGGAAATGAGTTTCTTCATCTTATTCCCTTTCTGGATTATGTGCGCAGGATCGCTCCCGCGCACATAACGCCGTCATCTTGTGTAATAATCGGGTTAAGCTGCAATTCAATTATTTGTAGTTGCCGGTCTCTGCGTTGTAGAAGCCCTGGAGCGTGTCATAAGCATTTGCCTGACCGAGGACCTCATAGTCGATGACCAGTGCGAGGTAGCCCTTAATCACGGCTGCGTCCTTGGTATCGAGCGTGCCGTCGTTCTGGCAGTCAGCGTTCTTCGCGCCCTGCTCGGACAGCGTAGCGTTCTTTGCGAGGGACTTGTTCAGCAGAACCACGTCAGCGATCGTGACGGTCTTGTCGCAGTTCGTATCGCCCCACAGGATGTCGCCGACCGGGGTGATGGAGGACGAAGTCGTGGTGGTGGTGCTGGTGGTGCTGGTGGAAGAAGTGGTGGTAGTGGTATCCTGAGCCTCAGTGACCTTCAGGGTCAGGCCGTGGAAGGTGTACGGATTGGTCTCGCCCTGGTTGAAGCCTGCGACGATCGCTCTTGCGCCGTCCTTCAGGCCGATGGTAGCTTCGCCGGACTGCGGAGCGGTCACGCTGAACGTAACGATCGTTGCGTTGTCCTTTGCAGTCATTTCGATGCTGCTTGCCATAACGAAGGTGAGCTGACCTGCGGTGCCGTCATTGAGCTCCATCTCAGCCTCATATGCTCTGCCGGCCTTGAGGGTATCGGCAACATAGGAGAGTCCGCCGAGATCGAAGGTGAATTCCATACCGCTGGTGATCGCGTCGTTCTTAACAGTGAAGTTGACCTTAACGGTCTCGCCCGGCTCGACCTCAGCAACATTGTTGCTGCCCGTCAGGGTGTTGGTCTTGCCTGCTGCGACCAGATCGAGGATCAGGCCGTCGCCGGGATTGGTTTCAGAGGAAGAAGAAGTGGTGGTGGTGGTAGAAGTTGAAGTAGTAGTGCTCGTGGTGGTAGTGGAGGTGGTAGAGGAGCTCTGGCCGCCCTCGCCGACAACGATCGTCAGACCGGTAGACTTGAATGCGACCGGACCGTTGGTATCGGAAACATCGGACTCAGCGGTCGGCAGCGTGCCGTCAGCCTTGAAGTCCTCGAGGAAGTTTGCGTTGACATACTCACCCTTGAATACGTCGATGACATAGGTGCCGTCCGGAATGTTGTCCGGCAGAACGAAGTTGCCCTCTACGAGGGAATACTTGTATGCCCATGCCTCATCGGAGGTCCAGGTGGTAACAGGGGTGTACTTGGTGTAATCAAAGATCGGATCGCCTGCATCCTCGTCCGCATTGCGGTCAAGGCCTGCGGCCTCAGCTGCCGCATAGGAGTCAACATTGACCTCAGCGCCCAGTGCGCCGGAAGCGGTAGCAAGAATATTCCAGTATTCGGTGGAGAAACCGGTCTGGCCGAGTGCGGACCACTTGCCGGCCTTCCAGTAATCATTCGGCTTATAGTACTTACTGTCGATCGGAAGCGGATCGCTGAACTTTGCGCCTTCCATCTTGATGCCGTAGTTACCGAACAGCTCAGGATGTGTAATGGTCTCGCCTGCGCTTCCGAGCTTGGAAGACTTTGTCAGGGTATAGGATGTTGCGCCGCCGCAAAGGGACGGATCCTGACCCTTCGTCTCATCACCGTTGACGGTGAGCTTCAGGGAAAGCTGATTGAAGCCGTTGGACTGCGGAATGTAAACCTTGAACGGAATGGAATCGCCCGCCTTCGCGCCCTCGACCTTATTGGAGTCGCCGGAGCGAATGTCGATGACGGTAGCGTCAACATTCCCGTTGGTGGCAGCTGTCGTGCTCATCGCAAGAGAACCGCCCAGCGCTGTCGCCGCAATTACAAACGACGAAAGAGCAGAGATGAATTTCTTCATGACAACTTGATCCTTTCTGGCCTGATCTCCGAGACAGCCGCCTTCCCGTGATCAAACACATTTGTTTATTTAGTTTTGTTGGATTGGGGTTCGGCTGGTCTCCGTCGGCATGCTCCCGGACGGAGCCTGCGGCTTTTTGCCGACCGTAATGAAATGTGCAGTAGATACGCGCTCTGTCCCCTTGAAAAGAGCCGCATATCACGGATGTCGGAACTGCAAAGCTGCCCGTGCGCCTTTGCATTCCCCGTGGGTGAGAATCAGCGGGCTCCGAGTGCAGTGGCTTCGGGATCAAAACTCAGTACCCGAAGCATCAGCGTCACATCTGCCATCGAGAGCAGGTTATCTGACTCACAATCTGCGTTTGCGTATGCTGCGGCGCAGAGGCTTTCCTCCTCCGCAATCACCTTCAGCAGTAAAACTACGTCATCAACCGTGATCTGACCGTCGAGGTTCAGATCTCCGTACATGGTTGCACCGGTCTCGTCAATCGGGACCCAGACCGCTCCGTCCTCTATCCTGACGGCACAACGGTATGCATTCCCCTCTTCATCCAGATAGCCGGCTGATATTTCGGCATCGGGCTTCATCGTCCCGGTTGCCAGATCCATCACATCAGCGGGGGCCAGACACAATTGACAGTGATCGCCCGGATGCATTGCATCCGTGACGGTACCGCGCAGTGTTAAGAGTGCCCGTTCCTCTCTGAGCCAGTATTCCGGATTCATCAGTGCAGTTCCCCAGCGAACCTGAAGCTTGCCCTCTCGGCTGTCGCAGGTAAAGACCGTTCCCGCAAGTCCCGGGTGCAATCCGCTTTCCGCGCCCTGTGCACCGGTATCGTACAGCAGTTCTGCCTCGGTGATGCGTAAAGCAGCGTTGTCATACTCGACTGCAAATTCCAGCGCACTCAGTCCGCTTTCCGGCAGCTCGTCCAGATACACCCTTGCAGAGAATGTCCCGTCCTCTGCCGAAGTAACGGTCTCGATTGAGATCGCGGCAGCAGGGCGTTCCGATTCCGATGCGCAGGCATTCCGTTCGGGCTGTGTCAGCAGGCTGAATGCGGCGAAAACCGCAGCCGTTCCGACCGCAGCCGCCTTTCGCGCCTTCATTCCTTTCCTCCTTCTTTCATGATGTTGATATACTCCAAGAAACGCGCTGATACATTTCTTTTCATATATATTGAGCCTTACGGCTCTGCCGGACGGGATCCGGGTCTCTCCGTGTGTCTCACGGATTACGCGCGGCATATCCGTCCCTTGTTGTTCCGCATTAGATGCGGCAGCAGCAGTTCCCATTTTCCGGAGCCGGAATCCGGCTGCCGATGTTTGTCAAATGGGTATACCTATCCACACAATACGGCTTACTACCATTATAATAAACCGCCGTCTCAAAGTCAAGACTTCAATACCGTTTTTGTGATTATTGATAAATCAGCTATACAAAATTTATGCAAAACAACAAAAATGCCCGCATCAGATTTCCAATCCCGAAGGTCGGAAATCCGGTGCGGACAGCCGCCTCAGAGTGATAGTTTTTCTATCATCCTGCGAGCCGGCGGAATTCCTCCGGAATATTCGATTCGATAATCCGGTCGATGACATTCATGCCGAAATCCTTTGCCTTCTCCGGGTATGCATGGGTATACGGCAGCGCATGCGCCGAGGCGAGCTGCGCCGTATACTTGTCATACGGATACAGCCGCAGATTCGCGTATCCGGCATCGTAATGCGTGATGACCGGGACGCAGCCGACGTTCTCGACGGTCACCTTGCCGGTCTCGCCGTTCTTCACGAGATCAAAGGTCCCCATTTCGCCGACCACATTGAAATTATCGGTCTGCGCGGAGATGAAGTTGCCGAGCGAATAATAGACAAAGCCCTGTGAGCCGTCCCGGCGGGTGATATATTCCATCGACTGCGCCGTATGCGGGTGCGAGCCGAGCACGACGTCCGCGCCCCACTCGATCATATTCTGCGCGAGATCCTTCACATCCTGCCGGATCACATGGGTATCCTCGTTGCCCCAGTGCGCCGCCACGACGACGGCATCCGCGATCTCCTTCGCCTCGGCGATCTGCCGCTGGATCAGTGCCACATCAGCCGTCATGCCGACCTTGACCGACGAATTCGCGGGGATCGAATAGCCGTTCAGGTGCTCGGTATAGGCGAGGTAGGCGATGGTCATGCCGTTGACCTCCTGCGTCCGGATGCGGTTCTGATCCGCCTCATCCCGATAGGCGCCGAGCGCGAGAATCGGGTACTTGTCCATCATGCCGTCCCAGTAATTGATCGACGACTCCAGTCCGTCGATGCGCTTGTCGAGCATGTGGTTATTTGCGAGCGTAAAAACATCGAAGCCCAGCTCGACCATCGCGTCGCCGAGCTCGACCGGCGAATTGAAATTGAGCTTTGAGCCGGTGATCTCATAGTCGCCGCCGCAGATCAGCGTCTCCTGGTTGATGACCGCGACATCTGCCGCCTGCACATAGGACTTCACATTCTCATAAAGCGGCGCAAAATTATACTTTTCGCCGCCGGTTGCGGCTGCCTGTGCCGCTTCATAGACCTTTGTCTGCACGAGATTGTCCCCGACGGCCAGCATATTGACCCGGATATCGGGGGGCGGGGGCGGCGGCGCCGTGGTTGCGGTCGTTGCCTCCGTCGTGGTCGTGGTGGTGGTTTCGGCGGACTGCTCCGCGGAATTATCGCCCGTTTTCGGCATGCTGCATGCGGTGATGCCAAAGAGCATGGCCAGTGACAGCAGCCCTGCCGTTAGTTTTCTAAAGTGATTCATCCTATTTTCGCTCCGTTCCTTGTACCTTCTGTTATCATTGACGTTCCCGCGCATGAAATACGGGGGAAATGCGCTCTTTTCTGATATTATAGCACAACTCCGGTGAAATTGCAATGTTCTTTTTTATGATTTTCCGGTAACAATTCCATTACAGCGGCAATCCTGCGCATATTTCCGCCGGTACGCGGAATAATACGGTAACAAAAAAAGGAAGGGGCGAGTGCATATCAGACTCACGGACAATCTCGAAGAAAACCTTGTGCAGCTTCAGCGCACCGCCGGCTGCTCGGATGACCTCATCATCACCCGCGTGACCCTCTGCGGCATTCCCTGTGCGCTGCTGACCTGTGAGGGCATGGTGGCCTCCTCTCTGCTGAGCGAGCTCGTCTTTGACCCGCTGAACGGATTGCAGGGGCACATCTCCGGCGGCGGCGCCCTGCTGCATACTATATATAATAAAAAGCTGCTTGCGGCGGATGCCTCCATGACCGATCAGACCGACGCGCTCTTTCCCCTGCTCTATTCCGGATTCGCCGTCCTGCTCGCAGAGGGCGCTTCCGCGGCGCTCTGCTTCGGCATTCAGGGCTATGCCTCCCGCAGCATTTCCGAGCCCTCCGGCGAGCTGAACATCTACGGCGCACGGGACGGCTTCTCCGAGCCCGTCCGCGTCAACATGTCACTGATCCGCCGCCGGATGAAATCCCCGTCGCTGACCTTTTCGCTGGTCTCCGCGGGGACGCTCTCCCGCACCGAGCTCTGCATCTGCTGGCTGCGCGACCGCGTCCCGGCGGGGCTGATCGGTGAGATCCGGCAGAGGCTCAGCACGCTGCCGCTGGAAACCGTGCTGTCGAGCGGATACGTCCGCCCGTTTCTGGAGGAGAGCGACATGCAGCTTGTCCACAGCATCGGCACGACCGAGCGCCCTGACATCCTCTGCGCAAAGCTGCTGGAGGGCAGAGTCGGCATTCTCATCGACGGCACGCCGCATGCGCTGGTCATCCCGCAGCTTTTCTGCGAGACCTTTCAGACAATGGACGACTACAACTACCCGCCCGCCTATGCGACGCTGCTGCGCTGGATGAAATACGGCGCGGCGCTGATTGCACTGCTGCTGCCTGCGGGCTATCTTGCGGCGGCGCTCTGGCATCCGGAGCTGCTGCACGAGACCCTGCTCTCTCTGCTGACGGAGGCCGAGCAGACCGTGCCCTTCTCGCCCGCCGCCGAATTGCTCGGGATTCTGTTCATGTTCGAGATCGTGCGGGAGGCGGGGCTGCGGCTGCCGAAGGCGGTCGGCGGCGCAGTCGGCATGATCGGCGGGCTGCTGATCGGCGACACGGCGGTCAAGTCCGGGCTCATCAGTACGCCGGTGCTGACGGTCGCGGCACTCTCGGCAACCGCAGGCTTCGTGATCCCGGAGCATCACGCCGCGCTGACGGTGCTGCGCCCGGTCTTTATTTTAGCCGCCGCTGCCGCCGGAATCCCCGGCATCGCGCTCGTCGGCATGATGCTGCTGTACCATATCTGCGGCACTGAGGTATTCGGGTTCCCCGTCTCGGCACCGATCGCACCGCTGATGCCGCACCGCTTGCAGGATATCCTCGCGCGGGTCGGCTTCCGGCGGCTCTCGCAGGGGAATTTCCGCGTCTCGGAGGTTCGGGAGCAGGAGGAGGCGCCATGAACGCCGCTGCCCGCACGCCATCATGGAGCGCGCTGCAAACCGCCGCCGTGCTGCTGCTCTGCCGGCTGACGCTCTTTTTCTGCTGCGATCAGCCGTATACGGCCGCCTATGCAAAGGGCATGCTCGCCGCCGCGCTGACCGAAGCGGTGCTGCTGCTCCCGCTGGCAATCTTTCGCAGATTCTGCCGGTTCCCGCCCGCTATGATGTGGATTTACCGCGTATTTTCGCTGATTTCCGCTGCATTCCTCGCGGCGGAGGGCTTCCGGCTGCTGCATGCACTGCACAGTGCACAGCCCGCGCTGTTTGCCGCGATGTTCCTGCTGACGCTGCTGTTCACCGTCTCACGGCCGCAGGCTGCGACCGCGCGCGCCGCAGTCATTCTGCTGGTCACGGTCAGTACCGCGCTGCTTCTGCTGCCCGTCAGCGGCATCCGCACCGCAAACCCGGTCTCGCTGCACATGCCCGGCAGCGTCTCCGGCGCATTTTTCCGCGAATTCCGCTGCTCGCCGGAGCTTGCGCTGCTTCCCGTTCTGCTGTCGCATCCGAAAAAGCAGGAGCAGTATGCGCCCCATGCGCTCGCCGTCTGGCTGATCGGCCGCCTTGCCGTCCTGCCGGGGCTGGTGCTGTTCGGGACGATGCAGAACGGCAGGCTGACGCGCGGCGCCGGGAGCCCGTTTTTCCTGATGCTTGCCGGCGCGCCGCTCTCCGATGCCGTGCGCACGGACGGCTTCTGGATGCTGTTTGCGGCGGGGAGTGCCGTGCTCTGCGTGAGTTTTTTTCTGCAACTGGCACTGCCGCCCTCGCGCAGGCCGGTGCGGGCGCTGCTGACTGTCATGCTGCTGTTCACGGGGCTGACATGGCTTTGCATCTCCGCAGATTACCGCGGAACCGGGCTCGGCATCGCCGCATTGCTGCTCGGCGCCCTGCTGCCCGGTGTGCTGCTGCCGATTTCCCGGACAAGGAGGCAAAAATCATGAAAATGCGTATTATTCCGTTGCTTTTTGCTGTTCCGCTGCTGACCGGCTGCACGGATATCCGGTCGCGGCTTTCGCCGGATGTGCTGGCGATCGAGACCGGGAGCCCGGCGCGGGCTGCGATGCACGCGACACAGGATGATGCCGTTTTCTCAGCAAACACGGAAAATCCGATGCTCTTTCGCGAGGCGCTCCGGCAGGAGGCCGGCGCCGAGATCTCCGCAGGTCACCTGTCCCTGCTGCTCGTCAGCGGGAGCCCCGCGGCGGTGCTCCCCGATTTTTTGCAGGCGCAGTACCTCTCCCCGACATGCAAAGTGCTGTATCTCCCGCAGGACGCCTGTGCGCTGCTGCGATCGGGCAATGCTCCGACTGCCGGTCAGCTCGATGCCGCCGCTGCGGAGGGCATGCTCCCGTACCGCACCGCCGGTTCGGTCTGCGGGGACTTATGCGGCGGCTCCGGCGTCAGCGCGATGCCGGCATACTGCGGCGGAAGGCTGACGCTCGCGGTCTTTGATGCGGAGCAGGTCTGCGGGATGCTCTCGGAGCAGGCCTGCCGGGGGCTGGCGCTGCTCGGTGACCGCTGGGAATCCTTCTCGTTCGATGCGGACGGCGCGCCCTGCACGGTACGGCATACGGCGCTGCGCATCTCCGCCGCGGAGGAAAACGGTGTGCTCTGCTTCACCGTCACCGGTTCTATCGCCGCCGAAACCGCAAATCCCGCAGCCGCGCAGCGCATCCTCCGGCAAATGCTGCAAGCCGCGATGACCGAAACCGCCGGTGCGTTCGGCGCGGATATCCTGTTCCTGCGGGAGACTGCCGTGCGCTGCGGCATCCCCGGATCCGGAGACTGCGGACAGGCGAAATGGCGCGCCATGCTCGGGGCAGCGCAGTACCGCGTTGCCCTCCGGTGAGGGCGCAGCAGGGCGTTTGTGCAAATCATCCAAATCTGCATCGTTTTCAGGCCGATTATTTTTCGCCTAAAATTGCCGAAATCGCAAAAAAAGATATTGACGTTTTGGCATCTTCCGGATATACTATAAGCAATGTGACCCGCAGACTTTCCTGCATGCGTGCACAGAACATCACATACAGAGAGGAGCAGATTACATGGTTTTTGAGAAGCTGAAGGAGATCATTCTCGACCAGCTCGATGTTGACGAGGATGAGGTCACGATGGAAGCGGATTTCATCGACGATCTTCAGGCAGATTCGCTGGACATCACGCTGCTGATGAAAACGATCTCGGAAGAATTTGACATTGCCGTCGAGGACGATGCCGTTGACAAAATCAGCACCGTCGGGGATGCAGTGGAATTCATCGAAAGCTATATCAACGGGTAAACACAAAAAGCTCCGGATTCCGAAAGGGAACCGGAGCTTTTCTCTGTCAGGCGGTCAGCCGCCGTAATAGGGCTGCTGGGGCATGCCGTACATCTGATTCAGGATGAGCTGCATTTTTTCGAGCAAAACCTGAATATTCTTGCGGTTCTTCGATCTTGCGGCGATCTCCGTGCCGAGCTTGCTCTGGCAGGTGATCTGCAAATTCGACTGTGTTTCCGAGACGGGAATGATCTGCACATAGAGATTCTCGCCCCATGTGAACATGGACATGGATTTTGAAATCTGGATCGTACCCGTCTGCGGGTTCGCGAGCTGAACCGTAAAGCCGCTTGTCTGCTGCACGGCGGCGCACATCGCCTGAAAGAGCGCTGCGACCGGATAATTGTAGAGCAGACTCTGTGCCTCTGTCTTATCGAACATTCCCATTGATTTTACACGCTCCTTTTTTCTTATTTCGGGCTGCGGCTTCATTATAGCACAGCTTGCGGGAGGTTGTCAAGCGGGAGGTCACAAGACTGGTTGAATACTATAATCTTGATGTCATCATATCGGTCGGCTATCGCGTCAAGTCTCAGCGCGGCGTCGAGTTCCGCAGATGGGCGAACCGGGCTCTCCATGCGTACATAATGCGCGGCTGTGCCGTCAATACTATGCGTATGAATCAGATCGGTGAGGTCATACACATTATGAAGCGAGCAGAAAACAGACTGGATGCCGGGAGGTGATTGAACAGATGCGGTTTGCGTCGGAGAGTGCGCTGTTCGGGAATGAGAAGGATGATTCGTTCAGGGGCAGCATCGCCGGCATTTATCAGGCGTTCGGCGGTGTGGAGATTTATTCGTCGCCGGAGGAAAAGGAAATGATGATCAATGTCATTATGAACTGCATGACAGCCTCAGACTGCACCGAAGCATAATAAAAAAAAGGAGCCTGCGGAGGGAATTCGCAGGCTCAAATCATAAAGGAAGTATTACAATATCGGAACAAGCAGATTATTTGTCGCGGATCGCATCAATCGGCTTTTTCGCCGCGATCCGCCGGACGGGCAGGAAGCTCGCGATCGCCGCTGCGCCGACACAGATCACAAACAGCAGCAACAGCTGTCTGAATCCGAAATGCAGGACGGTAATCAGAATGCCTGCCCTGCTCCGCAGAAGCGAATTGATGAGCGTGACAAGCGTAAAGCAGCCCGCCGCCGAGAGCACAAAATTGATCATCGCGATCACAAAGCTCTCGGAGAAGAAAATGCGGAACACATCATTCGAGCGGGAGCCGATCGCACGCAGAATGCCGATCTCCTGCCGCTTGTAGTGAATGCTGGTCGAGATGAAATTCGCCAGCAGCAGCGATGCAAACACCGCAAAGCCAATGCCGATATACAGGAACACCTTTGCCAGCACCTTCAGCGCGGAATTGACCGTATCGAGCTCATAGACCACCGGGTCATTGAGCGCATAGCGCTCGGTGATGTCCCTGCCGTCCCGGTAGCAGTAGCGCACCAGCTTTTCGACGCCTCCTCTGCTTTCGGGCATCGGCCCGACCGCGCTGTCATAAATGCCCTCGGCGTCCGCAATGACCTTGTCGGCATAGGCGTCCGGCAGCACCGTGGTATTGCTGTATCTGCTTCCGGGCAGGATGCAGCCGACGATCGAGATATTCCCGTAGGAATCGCCGCTGTAGGTATTCGTGCTGTCATCGAAGCTGTCTATCATGAGTTCCCAGTCGTCCGCCTTGCTCAGCAGCTCACGCAGCAGCTCAGGCGTCAGCGTCTCGCTGCCGTTCTGAATCTGCTCCAGCTGCATCTGTGCCCCGGCGCTTCCGAAATCCAGCTCATCCACGGAGATGATGACCTCATTCTCCGCAAGCGCGGTCTTTTTGCCGTCTGCCCAGACGATCTCCGATTCCGGCACGCTGCTCAGCTTCGTGAAATAGGATGCACCGGCCCAGCAGTAGTCCTCACCGCCGCGGTACAGCCCGACATTCACATTGTATTTCGGCTCATAAATGCGCGGCTCCTCGGCGATCATCTGCTGCACCCTGCCCGCGCCGACCATCGCGCAGCCGCTCAGGCTGTAATTGGATTCGATGATGAACTCCGAATACAGCATATAATTGACGAGCTGCTCGCCGTTCGTGAGACGGTTGCTGTTTTCGAGCAGCCGCTCATAGCGCGAGAGATCCATGCCCGTGTCGATCACGGCGGTCACGGTGTAATCCGTCCCCATCAGGCGGAGCGTCTTCCCGACCATAGCCGACGGGTCTGCGATCTTTTCATAGGTCTTCTTGCCGATGGTTTCCTCTGCCGCCTCCGGGCTGAGATAGCCCGCCTTGACAAAGGTATCGCAGAGCGCCTTGCTGACGGCGATCTCATTCTTTGTGCCGTCGGGCAGGCTGCCGGCTGTGACCTCATAGTGCATATCCGCAAGAAACTGCTGCGTAATTTCCGCAAAGCCGCAGAAATGCATCATGTTTGCGTTCGTATTGCCCTCGGAGAATTTGTATTCCGTATCAAACTGATCCCGGAAGGAGAGATTTGCGCCGCGGGGAATGAACAGCCCCGTGAGCTGCATGCCGGTTTCCAAGGAAATCTGCTTCATCTGGTCATCCGAAATGCGCATCCCCTCGGTTGACCAGTATTCGTCCATGCCGCTGCCCCGCTTGACCGCCCGGTTGACCGAGAAGAAGTTGACCTCGCTGTCGATCAGCGAATCGGTGCAGGCGCGGATGTGATCGTAGGAGCTGAAGGTATCGACCAGCGAGAACAGCGTGAATGCGATCACCGAAAGCAGCACGGTCATCACCAGCCGGAAGCGCTTGTGCTTCAGGCTGCTGCACCCGATCTTGAAGGCGCTTTTCAGCGGCAGGCGCGAGCGGATCAGATGAAATCCGGAGCCGTCCTGCTGTGGGATTTTGCTCTCGTCGGTATCGGCAAAGCGCTGCGACCGCCCCGGCAGGATCAGCGATGCGCCCGATCTCAGGCTGTCCAGATAGTTGTTGATCTGAATGCGGTCTTCCTCTGTCAGGTGATAATCCGGCGGAATCTCGACCGTGGCCGCGCGGAACACGAGCTGCTTTTGCTCCTTGTCCTTTTCATTCCGCACCGCCTCGACATCGCGGATGACCCTGCCGTCCGCGAGCTCGATGATGCGGTCGCCGTACTGCTCGGCATATTCGCGGTCATGCGACACGACAATGACCAGCTTTTCCGCCGAGAGCTTTTTCAGCGTATCGAGCACCTGCCGCCCCGTGCCGGAATCCAGCGCGCCGGTCGGCTCATCCGCCATGATGATCTGCGGATTTTTGACCAGTGCTCTTGCGATCGCAACGCGCTGCTTCTGTCCGCCGGAGAGCTCATTGGGCTTGCGGTCCCCAAAGCCCGCGAGATCGACCGCCGTCAGAATCGCATTGAGCTCCTCGTCGGTCGCCTTTTTTCCCTGAAGCTCCAGCGCGAGCGCGATGTTCGCGCCGACAGAGAATTCCTCCAGCACATTGTATTCCTGAAAGATGAATCCGACATAAGTATTGCGGTAGCTGTCGAAGTGGCGCTGGCTGAAATCCTTTGAGGATACGCCCTTTATGATGATCTCGCCGCTGTCATACTTGTCCAGTCCGCCGAGGAGGTTGAGCATGGTCGATTTGCCGCTGCCCGATTTGCCGAGCAGGAACACCATTCCCTGCTCCGGAAAGCGCAGCGAAACATGATCGACCGCCTGTACCGGCACGCCCTTTTTCGGCTTGTATTGCTTGCATAATTCTTTTGTTTCCAGCATTCTGACCGCCCCATTTCTTTCTCTTTGATGTTCCGGTTTCTGAATAAATTATACCGGGAATCCGATGAAGAAACAAGTAGGGAAACCATTAAAAATCCTTTAAGGCTGCCCCTCCCCGCCCCGCAGACGGTATCGCTGCTTTTGGTGTTTTGCACAGATTGTTCGCGGCATTTTTGTATGTGTCTCCGAAATTCACGAAAACTCTTGCATTTTTTTTTTTTTTTGATATAATGTCAACATCAACACTGCATGTTGAGAGTGTGAATTTACGGAAAGGGTGGTTTTATGATATTCAGAAAAGGACTTGTTGCCTTATGCAGCGCGCTGACACTGTTTTCGTCCGGAATTTCTGCATTTCCGGCAAGTGCGCAGGAAACGCTTGATCCGGCGGAACGCGACGATCTCAGCTCATCTGTCATCAATGTCATTGCTGATCAGGTTTATGCTGCGCCGGGTGAAACAGTTGCATACTCAATTTCTCTGCTGAACAATACAGGCTATGCAGCTCTCGCTATGCGTTTTGAGTATGACAGTGCATTACAGCCGAAAATAGTCGCAGGAACCGCTGATGACCCTGTTGTGGAATATGGTGAGAGTATACCAAAAGGGGGAAACCGCGCAGCAGCTCTGAATCTCAATATTAATTTATTTGCCGCGACTCTCAGCTTGGGTAATGCTACCATTACTGAGGAAAATGGAGTTCTGCTAACAACATGGTTTACTGTGCCGAAAACTGCACAAATGGGTGATACTTATCCGATGAAATTGGAGGTCATTGATTTATTGGGCGAGAATAACAAAAAAATTGAATATGTTACGCTGGACGGCTGGATTAAGGTAAACACGGAAGCAACCACAACTACAACGACAACCACAACCACGACTACAACGACCACGACCGAGACCACTACCACAACGACCGCCCTCCCGCTTGAAGAGGTGCTGGCAGCAGTGAAAAACGATCAGTATACAGTAGATGTCAGCGCGTTGGGGTATACTGCGGCACAGCCCCTTACCAAAGAAGAATATTATGCAGAGCGAGATAATGATGAAGAGTGGTATGCGGAAAAATGGGCGAAAATGACTGAGGAAGAAAAAGAAGAAGAATATGCATATTATGTTGAAGATTGGTATTACGATCATGAAACAAGTTTGGCACGACAACAAGTCGGAGACTGTGTTTTAGTCAACGAAGCCTATATTGGTGGTGATGAGAGGTTTTTAATTGACCAAAATGGAAAACAGATTTTTCCGGATGAAGCTCACTTCAACAATGGTAGAACGAGTTTTTGTTTTAACTATGACGATGGTACTGTGTCAATTTGTTTGGATTCGCTTTGTACAATATTTGATTGGTCTTTCCTAGATATGAATGAATCGTATTTTAATGCCTTTTATTATAATCCGCAGAATGATACCCGCCTTAAATATTATACCGGCACAGCAATGCGAAACGGAATAGCAGCAGTAACCGAGCAAGTTGCATACGATTCCCCCTACGAAGCATCCGTTTCTGAATTGACCCCATGTAAAATACACTTAATCAATGACAAAGGCGACATCTTGTTTTCCACAGATGAACCAAGTCTATTTTATGCGTGTGTTGGAGGTGGAGACTATCTTTTTTATACCGGTTACAACTACAGATTGGAATTTGGTGCCTATTCAGATGATCTGATTCCATTTTATTGTGACCGCCAACTCGGGGACACATTAAATGATCTGGAACTGTATAACGGCGAAGACATAGGGGATGAGGTCTGGGTTAGCGGCGGCGGTGAGATAGTCAGCACTAGATATGCTTTCTCAAAGCGTGCATGGGGGTACAGTGATCTGAGCGGTAATGTTGTAATCTCCCAGCAATTTGATGATGCAGGACCTTTTTCTGAAGGCCTTGCTTGTGCAGGAATAAGAACCGATAAATACGGTTTCATGTACGGCTACATTGACAAAACCGGTGCATGGATCATCGAGCCGCAGTTTTATGTGGCTTCCGACTTTGTAAATGGTCTGGCGATTGTCAGCGTGGAAACTGAGGATGAAAATGGTGAGTATGCAGTTAAACTTGGTGTAATTGACAAAGAAGGAAATTTTGTGGTTCAGCCCCAATATGACCAATATATATATTATGACTCTGGATATAATTATTATGAAGACGGCAACGGGATTGATTCATTCTCCAATGATTATGCTTATTTCGCAAAAGGCGAAAAATTCGGCTACATCGACAAAACCGGTGAAACCGTGATTCCGTTTGAATATGATAATGCCAAGGGAAGCGACGGAGTATTCTTCACTGTCGGAAAATATGTCAGTGATTCTGATGAAATCAAATACGGCGTAATCGACATCAACGGCGAGACCGTTCTCCCAATGGTGTTCGATAGCATGACCGCTCCGGTAAACGGACGCATTTACGCCTTCTATCGTAATGAACTCTACGCTATTGAAATGAGTAAAATCCTCGAAACCGGCGACCTTGACGGCAACGGCGAAATATCCGTTGAGGATGCGCAGGATACCTTGCAGGCGTATACCAATGTGCTTGCGGATAAAGCCTCCGGACTGACCCCGGCACAGACAGCGGCTGCGGATGTAAACGGAGACGGTGCAATTACCGTCGAGGACGCGCAGGCAATTTTGCAGTATTACACGGCAACCCTCTCGCAGAAAACCCCGACATGGGATGAAATCCTGAACCCGGATCACGCATAACAGCGAACCGGCTCCCCGAAAATAACGGGGAGCCGGATTTTTGATGTGCGGAGCTCTTGCCAAATCGCCCAAAATGTAGTATAGGCGGCAGTGCCGCCCTCCGGTTTTACTCCCCGGCAATTTCCCCTCGGACTTTTTCTCCCGCGCCCATTGCGTTTTTGGGCATAATATGGTATAATAACAAGGATATGAAGACAAAGGAGGGGTAACCGATGTGCGGAATCGTCGGTTTTACCAATGCAAAGGCGGCAGAGAACGCGGAAGGCGTCCTGCGGCAGATGACAGATCGCATCCGGCACAGGGGGCCCGATGCAGAGGGGCATTTCCTCAATGATGAGGTCGCGCTCGGACACAGGCGTCTCTCGATCATTGACATCACGGAGCAGGGAAATCAGCCGATCTTCAACGAAACCGGGGATGTTGTGCTCGTCTTTAACGGGGAGATTTACAATTACCGGGAGATTCGCGAGGATCTGCTGAAAAAGGGGCACAGCTTCCGCACCGAGACCGATTCGGAGGTTCTGGTTCACGGCTATGAGGAATACGGAACGGAGCTCCTGCAAAAACTGCGGGGCATGTTCGCCTTCGTCATCTGGGATGACAAGGCAAAGACGCTCTTCGGCGCGCGGGATTTCTTCGGCATCAAGCCGCTGTACTATGCGCAGATGAACGGGACGCTGCTGTTCGGCAGCGAGATCAAGGCGTTGATGCCGCACCCGGCCTTTGAGAAGAAGCTCAATCCGGATGTGCTGGAGCAATACCTGACATTCCAGTATTCCCCGACGGAGGATACCTTCTTTGCGGGCGTCAAAAAGCTCCCGCCGGCGCATTATTTTCTTTATCGGGACGGCAGGCTCACCGTCGAGCGCTACTGGGATATCAAATTCGATGCGGACGAGCAGCCGCTGCTCGGCGACTGGGTCCGCATGATCTCCGAGACCTTTCAGGATTCCGTCGCGGCGCACAAGATCGCGGATGTCGAGGTCGGCAGCTTTCTGTCCTCCGGCGTCGATTCCAGCTATGTCGCGGCGGTCGCGAATGTGGACAAGACCTTTACCGTCGGATTCGGAACCGACGAGAAATACAATGAAATCGGCTGGGCAAAGCGCTTTTCCAGAGCGATCGGAAAAGAGAATTTCAGCCATGTGATTACGCAGAAGGAATACTGGGATGTGCTCCCGGCGATTCAGTATCAGATGGACGAGCCGCTCGCCGACCCGTCCTGCATCGCGCTGTATTTCGTCTGCAAGCTCGCCGCCGAGCATGTGAAGGTCGTACTTTCGGGCGAGGGCGCCGATGAAATTTTCGGCGGATACAATGTATACAGCGAGCCGGGCGCGACATGGTATGACAAGCTGCCGATGGCGCTGCGGCGCGGCGTCTCGAAGGCGGCGGGCGTGCTGCCGGCAAAGCGCGGGGTCAATTTCCTCGTCCGGAAGGGGCAGACGCTTGAGGAGCGCTTTATCGGCAATGCCTACATCTTCTCGCCGAAGGAGCGCAAATCGCTGCTGAAAATCCAGACCGGCGCACCCGACCCGTCCGCCGTCACCAAGCCCTACTATGACAAGGTGCAGGATGCCGACGAGGTCACGAAAATGCAGTATCTCGACCTGCATCTCTGGATGGCGGGCGATATTCTGCTGAAGGCGGATAAAATGAGCATGGCGCACTCGCTGGAGCTGCGCGTGCCCTTCCTCGACAAGAAGCTCATGGCAGTCGCGGAGCAGATTCCGACGCGCTACCGGGTCACACACAAGTTCGTGACCGACAAGGATACGCCGTATGTGACGAAATATGCGATGCGGCTCGCGGCGAAGCGGAGCACCCCGCCGGAAACTGCGGACACGGCTGCGAAGAAGAAGCTCGGATTCCCCGTGCCGATCCGCGTCTGGCTGAAGGAGGATGCCTGCTATGAGACCGTCAAACAGGCGCTGACCTCTCCCGCAGCGGCACAGTTCTTCCGCACCGAAAAGCTCGTGAAGCTGCTGGATGACCACAAAAAGGGCAAGGCCGACAACAGCCGGAAGATCTGGACGGTTTACATGTTCCTTGTCTGGTACAAGGTGTATTTTGAGGATGAGCAGGAGATCGGAGGGAAGGCAGCATCATGAGCACGCAGTATTCGCATCTGATTGATTTGAACGATTATCCGGTCGAGTGGTGGAACAAGGTCATCAAGCTCGGCGCTTCGATGTACGCACACCCCCAGCGCTATGTGCAGGCATGCGCGGGAAAGATCATGGCGACGCTCTTTTATGAGCCCTCTACGCGGACGCAGATGAGCTTTCAATCCGCGATGATCCGCTTGGGCGGCAGCATCATCGGCTTCGACAACCCGATGAGCAGCTCGGTCTCGAAGGGCGAGAACATCAAGGATACGACAAAGGTCGTCAGCAGCTATTCGGATATCCTGATTATCCGGCACCCGATGGCGGGCACGGCAAAGGCTGCGGCGCTGACGGCGGAATGCCCGGTTGTCAATGCCGGCGACGGCGGACACCTGCACCCGACCCAGACCCTGACCGATCTGCTGACGCTGCACATGGAAAAGGGACGGCTCGATCATCTGACGGTCGGGCTCTGCGGCGATCTGCTCTACGGGCGGACCGTCCACTCGCTCTGCAAGGCGCTCTCCTGCTATGAGGGCAACCGCTTTGTGCTGATCTCGACACCGGAGCTTCAGGTTCCGGAGTATATTACAAAGCTGCTCCGCGATTCGGGCTGCGAATTCCGCACGGAAGCCTCGCTCGACAACGCGATCGGCGAGCTGGATGTGCTGTATATGACGCGGATTCAGCGCGAGCGCTTCCTCTCTGAGGCGGAATATCTCGCGCAGAAGGACGTCTATCGCCTGACGACCGAAAAGATGAAGCGCGCAAAGCCCGATCTTGCGGTGCTGCACCCGCTGCCGCGCGTCGATGAAATCGAGATCGCCGTGGACGACGACCCCAGAGCGCTCTATTTCAAGCAGGCGCAGTACGGCATGTATGTCCGCATGGCGCTGATTCTCCGGCTCCTCGAAAGCGAGACCGCACTGCCGGTTCTGAAGGGCGCCCCCGATCCGGGACTGCGCTGCGTGAATCCCAAGTGCATCACCGCACAGGAGCATTATCTCCCGCGTTACTTCACGCAGGTCGGCGGCAAAACCGTCTGCGAATACTGTGAGGAGCGGGCACTGACAAAGGAATAACAGACAAACAGCAAAGGAATCCGATCGCAAATATGCAAATCAGAAATCCAATTTTCCGGCGCGCACTCGCGCTCTCTGTTCCGATGATGATACAGAACGGCATCACCAATGCCGTCGGGCTCGTCGATCATGTCATGGTCGGGAGCCTCGGCACCGAGGCGATGACCGCCGTATCCATCGTCGGACAGCTTATTTTTGTATTCAATCTGGCAATTTTCGGCGGGCTCTCCGGCCCCGGCATCTACGGCGCACAGTTTTACGGACAGGGCAATACCGAGGGCATCCGCAACAGCTTCCGCATGAAGGTGAAGATCAGCTTTTTCTGCCTGATCGCGGGGCTGGCTGTCTTTCTCACCTGCGGACGCGGGCTCATCGGGCTCTATCTGCACGGCGAGAGCGAGGAGGTCGATCCCGCGCTGACCGTGACCTACGGCATGCAGTATCTGAACATCATGCTCTTTGGGCTCCTGCCCTTTGCCGTGACGCAGATCTATGCCGGAACGCTGCGCGAGACCGGCGAGAGCGTCAAGCCGATGACAGCCGGGATCGTTTCGGTCGCCGCGGATATCGTGCTCAATTACCTGCTGATCTACGGGAAATTCGGATGCCCGCGGCTCGGTGTGCGCGGCGCTGCGGTCGCAACGGTCATCGCAAGATTTCTCGAGGCCGGCGTGCTGATCCTCTGGGTCAGCGGCAAAAGGAGCCGGAGCAGATATCCGTTTCTGTCCGGCGTCTGGCGTTCGCTGAAAATCCCCGCAGACCTGACAAGGCGCATGCTGAAAAAGAGCCTGCCGATCTTCTGCAACGAATTTCTCTGGGCGGGCGGGCTTGCCGCGCTGACACAGTGCTACTCGACCCGCGGGCTGCATATTGTCTCCGGCATGAACATCTCCAATGCGCTCTGCAATCTGCTCAATGTCGTGTTTGTCGCGCTCGGCGCGGCGGTCGGCATTCTGATCGGGCAGGAGCTCGGTGCCGGGCAGTATGCGCAGGCAAAGCGGGACTCGTTTTCGCTGACATGGTTTACCGGGCTGCTCTGCGTCGGGCTGACCGTCATTCTGGCGGCGCTCTCCGGCGTCTTCCCGCTGCTCTATGATACGACCGATCATGTCCGGCATCTGGCGCAGATGTTTATTCTCGTAACAGCGCTGTTTTTCCCGGTTCAGGGAATCCTGAATTCGCTTTATTTCACGCTGCGCTCCGGCGGCAAAACGCTCGTCACCTTCCTCTTTGACAGCATGTTCAGCTGGGCTGTAACGCTCCCGCTGGCGCTCATGCTCTGCTTCCTGACGGAGCTGCCGGTCATCGCGGTCTATGCGATCGTGCAGGCGGTTGATATTGTCAAAATCATCATCGGTGCTGTGCTGATCCGCAAGGGTATCTGGATCAGCAACCTTGCGGCGGAGACTGCGGAATAATGTATAACCTTACCGCAAAAATGATTTTGCCTGCACCCATTGCAAATTTCATCTGAATGTGCTATAATATGAATGCGGCACCCCGGCTGCCCGGTGCCGCCCTATGCCCCGATAGCTCAGTAGGATAGAGCGGCTGCCTCCTAAGCAGCAGGCCATCGGTTCGATTCCGGTTCGGGGTGCTTTCGGCATACAATAAGAAAAACGATCCGCTGAGGAGCTGACTCCCGGCGGATCGTTTCTGTATTCCGTTTTTTTCGCACTCCCATTGAATTTTCCGCCGTAATATGCTGTAACCGGACAGAATCCGGCTCCGTTTCAGCTCCCCGGCAGTCCTTCCGCGCGGATTTTTCTTCCTGCTCCCATTGAAATTTCCACTATAATATGTTATAATAAACCTAAGATTCCAATAACCCAAAAGGAGAACTGATTATGGAACTGGACGCAAAAACAATGGAAACGCTGGCTTGGCTTTCCAGACTGGACATCCCGCAGGAGGAGGAGGCGCCGCTTTCCGCGAGCATTGCGGAGATGCTGAGCTTCTTTCAGCAGCTTTCCGCGCTCGATACCGCAGGGGTCGAGCCGACGGCGCACATCGCCCCGCTCGAAAACGTCCTGCGCGAGGATGAACCGTTCTCCCCGCGCCTTGACCGCGATCTGCTGCTTTCCGGCACAGAATCCGAGGACGGCCTGATTACGCTGCCGAAGGTCATCGGCTGAAAGGAGAACCGGGGATGAAGTACAGTGAAATGGATATCGCGGCGCTCTCGGCGCTGCTGCAAAAGCGCGAGGTCTCTGCGCGGGAGCTCGCTGCGGATGCCCTCTCTGCGATTGCAGAGACCGACGGCACAATCGGTGCCTATCTGACCGTTGCGGAGGAGGAGGCATACCGGCAGGCGGACGCAGCCGATGAAATGCTGAAAAGCGGCACAGCCGGCGCCCTGACCGGCATTCCCTTTGCGATGAAGGACAACATCTGCACAAAGGGCGTGCGCACGACCTGCGCCTCGAAAATGCTCGGGAACTGGCTGCCGGTTTATGACGCCTGCGTCACAGAGCAGCTCAAAAAGGCGGGCGCTGTGATGCTCGGCAAGACCAATATGGATGAGTTTGCGATGGGCAGCTCCTCGGAGAATTCCGCGCTCGGCGTCACAAGAAACCCCGCCGCGCCGGATTATGTTCCGGGCGGCTCATCGGGCGGCTCGGCAGCGGCAGTTGCGGCGAATGAGTGTGCCTTTGCGATCGGCTCGGACACCGGCGGCTCGATCCGTCAGCCCGCGTCGTTCTGCGGCGTCGTCGGCATGAAGCCGACCTACGGCACGGTCTCCCGCTACGGTCTTGTCGCGTATGCATCGAGCTTCGACCAGATCGGCCCGCTGACGAAAACCGTCGCGGACAACGCTAAGGTTCTGGAGGCGATCTCCTGCCACGACCGCCGCGATTCGACCTCTCTGCCGCAGTATGATACGAATTATTCCGCGCTGATCGGCAAAGACCTCAGCGGCATGCGAATCGGAATGCCGAAGGAATATTTCGGCGAGGGCATTCATCCGCAGGTTGCGGAGCTTGTGAAAAATGCAGCGAAGCAGCTCGAACAGGCGGGCGCGGTCATCGAGGAATGCTCGCTGCCGGCGGTCAGCTATGCGCTGCCTGCATATTATGTGCTCTGCTGCGCCGAGGCATCGTCGAATCTCGCAAGATTTGACGGCATCCGGTACGGCTTCCGCGCCGAGGGCATCGAGGATCTCGATCAGCTTTACCGCAAGACCCGCACGCAGGGCTTCGGGCGCGAGGTGCGCCGCAGAATCCTGCTCGGAAACTATGTGCTCTCCGCTGGCTATTACGATGCGTATTACAAGAAGGCGCAGCAGGCGAGAACCCTGCTGATCCGCGCATTTGCGGAGCTGTTTGCGAAATATGACCTGCTGCTGACGCCGGTCGCGCCGACGCCCGCTTACAAAATCGGCGAAAAATCGAATGACCCGATGGAAATGGCGCTCGGCGATATCTGCACCGTGCCGGTCAATCTCGGCGGTCTGCCGGCGATTTCGGTTCCCTGCGGGAAAATTGCGCAGGACGGCGCAGAGCTTCCGGTTGGCTTCCAGCTCATCGGCCCGGCATTCTCCGAGGCGAAGATTTATCAGGCGGCCGCGGCTTATGAGAAAAGCGGTATCGCTGCGCGATGATTTATAATGGGGCGCTGCCCCATACCCCGCCAAAGGGACATTGTCCCTTTGGAATCCCGTTATCAGATTGAGTGGTGAGAAGCAATGTCGAGTCTGCCGTGCAAATGCGGATTTGTCTTTCACGACAACACCGATGCAATTAGCTGGAAAGCGCATCTGATTACCGACAAGGACTGGTTTCCGCTGCTGGATATGGCAGACAGTCTGATCGAATCGTCTGACCCCGACCGCGCAACGCTCTGCATGACGCTGCGTCATAATCTTCACCGCGTAAATTCCTGTGTACAGACGAGGCTTCTGTACCAGTGTCCGGGATGCGGCAGAGTTTACATTGAATCGCCGGACGGCGCATACTTCTGCTTTGTCCCCGAAGATTCCGACAATGACAAAATGCTGTTCAATCATAAGGGAACTGGCAAAGTGTTGCCAATGAACCTCAAAAAGACTGACTAATACTCATTATTCACGCTGCATTGTGCAGTGTAAAAAGGAGACCTTTATGGCAAAATATGAATCCGTCATCGGCTTAGAGGTACACATCGAGCTGCGTACCAAAACAAAAATTTTCTGCGACTGTCCCGCCGACCACGGCGGAGACCCGAACACCCGCTGCTGCCCGGTCTGCATGGGCATGCCGGGGACACTGCCCGTGCTGAACAAGCGCGTTGTCGAATTTGCGGCGCGCGCGGGCATGATGCTGAACTGTGAGATCGCGCATTTCTCGAAAATGGACAGAAAAAACTATTTCTATCCCGATCTGCCGAAGGCGTATCAGATCTCTCAGCTCGACCACCCGCTCTGCGAGCACGGATACATTGATATCAACGTAAACGGGGAGGAAAAGCGCATCGGCATCACCCGCATTCACATCGAGGAGGACGCGGGCAAGCTGGTGCATACGGACGGCGGCTCCGGCGCAGACTGCAACCGCTGCGGCGTTCCGCTGATCGAGATTGTCTCCGAGCCGGATATCCGGACGGCGGCGCAGGCGAAGGCCTATCTCGAACGGCTCCGCGAGCTGATCCGCTGGGTCGGCGTCTCCGACTGCCAGATGGAGACCGGCTCAATGCGCTGCGACGTCAATCTCTCGATCCGCCCCGTCGGCGACACGAACCTCTATACCAGAACCGAGATCAAGAATCTCAACAGCTTAAAGCATATCGCTGCGGCGATCGACGCGGAAAAGGCGCGGCAGATCGACGAGACCGAGGCAGGGCGCGCGCTGGTGCAGGAGACCCGCCGCTATGACCCGGAAAAGGACAAGACCTATTCCATGCGCGTGAAGGAAAATGCGAACGACTACCGCTATTTCCCCGATCCCGATCTTGTGCCGATCATTCTGACCGACGAGGATCATGCAAGATTCCGCGCGATGATTCCCGATCTCCCGGAGGAGCGGCTCGCGAAATATGTCAATGAGCTGAAGCTGCCGGAGGCGACTGCAAAATCGCTCTGCGATGAGCCCGCGCTGGCAAATCTTTACAGTGCCGCGGCGGAGCAGGTGCAGCAGCCGAAGCTCCTCGCGAACCTGATGCTCGCCGATGCGGATGCGGTGCAGATTCCGGCGGAGATCTGGGCGGAGCTGACAAATCTCTGCGCGGCGAACAAAATCAACCGCTCGGCGCCGGCAAAGCTGCTCGAAGCATACCGCGAATCCGGAAAGGATATCCCGGCTCTCGTGCAGGAGCTCGGGCTGGAGCAGGTGCAGGATACCGGGCTGCTGAACAGCATCGCGGACGAGGTCATCGCCGCAAACCCGAAGGCCGTTGCCGATTACAAAGCCGGCAAGGAGGCCGCGATCAAGGCGCTCATGGGTCAGGTCATGAAGCGGACAAAGGGCGCCGCAAACCCGCAGGAGGCAACCGCGCTCCTCAAGGAAAAGCTCGCAAAGCTGTAATTTTTCAGCACATAAAGCCAGCACCCTCTGCGGCATTGCTGCCGTGCAGAGGGTGCTGCTTTGTTTTATCGGATCTGTCCCTCGCCGCTGATGAGGTACTTGACGGTTGTCAGCTCATCGAGCCCCATCGGGCCGCGGGCGTGGAGCTTCTGCGTCGAAATGCCGATCTCGGCGCCGAAGCCGAATTCTCCGCCGTCGGTAAAGCGCGTCGAGGCATTGACATACACCGCCGCCGCATCGACGCCGCGCTGGAATTTCTCCGCATTTTCGAGCGATTTCGTCACGATGCACTCGCTGTGGTTCGTGCCGTATTTCGCAATATGCGCCATTGCCTCATCGACATCCGCAACGATCTTCACCGCGAGCTGATAGTCGAGATACTCATTCGCATAGTCGTCCTCATCCGCCGGCAGCACGCAGTCGCCGAGCACTGCCTTTGTATCGGCATCGCCGTGCAGCGTGACACTGTGCGCATCGAGCTTCGCCTTCATCATCGGCAGGAATTTTTCTGCGATATCACGGTGAATCAGCACCGTCTCGACCGCATTGCACACGGACGGACGCTGCGTCTTGCCGTTGTCGATGATATTGACCGCCATTTCGAGATCGGCGGAGGCATCGACAAACACATGGCAGTTGCCGACGCCGGTTTTGATGACCGGAACCTTTGCGTTCTGCGCGACTGCGTTAATCAGCCCCGCACCGCCGCGCGGAATCAGCACATCGAGATACTCCGAAAGCTGCATGAGCTGCGTCGAGGACTCGCGGCTGGTATCCGGCACAAGCTGGATGATATCCGCGGGAAGCCCTGCCGCCGCGACCGCATCGCGCATGATGCCGGTCAGGCAGGTGTTCGAGGAGAACGCCTCCTTGCCGCCGCGCAGAATCACGCAGTTGCCGGCCTTCATGCAGAGTGTTGCGGCATCGACCGTCACATTCGGGCGGCTCTCGAAGATGATGCCGATGACACCGAGCGGCACGCGCGTTTTCTGAATGCGCAGGCCGTTCGGACGAATCCAGCCCGCATCGACCTTGCCGATCACCTCCTCGAGCTGAATCAGCTTGCGGACGCCGTCGGCGATCCCGCTGATGCGCTCGGGCGTGAGCAGCAGTCTGTCCTGCATCGCCTGCGACATGTTGTTCTGCACCGCATTGTCAAGGTCCTGCCGGTTTGCGGCGATGATCTCGTCTGTTCTGCGGATCAGTGCATCTGCGATCGCCGAAAGTGCGTCGTTTTTCTGCTTGGGGGAAGCTGCTGCAAGCTGTGCGGAGACCGCCTTTGCCCGCGCGCCCAGCTCCCTGACTGTCAGTTCAGCCATGATAGTGCTCCTTTACATGAATAAATCAATGATTCTTCCGATATATTCCTCGCCATCCCGGTAAATCGGAATTTTGCGGGAACGGGCGTCCTGTAAAAACGCCTCCATGCCGGTATATGTCATTCCGACGGTGCAGAGCGTTCTGTTCACGGACAGAATCCGCACGCGGTTCAATGTGCCGATTTCTATGCGGGTCACTTCACTCCATTGCCATTCCTCGGCACCGTAGATCAGAGACGATTCGCGGACACGCAGAGGCGGCTTCCTTTTATGAAGAAGCAGCACTGCCGCTCCGACAGCGGCAATCCCTGAAAACAGGATAAACAGAAATGTTCGTCCTGCAATGCCGCGCCATGCGCCGATTGCAAAGAGAATCAGCAGCGGCATCATGCGAATCAGCAGGTGTTCACTGTCCGCATCCTCTCCCGAATTCGGCGAGACACGGTATTCACTTGCTCCTGCTTTATGCTCAAATGCTTGGTCGTTCGCAGATGCCATACTGCCCACTGCCCTTTCACTTTGCTACAAACCGCGTTCCGATCGCCTTGTCCTCCAGCAGCAGATCATAGAGCCGCTCCGGCTTTTCGCCGTTCATGATGACCATATCAATGCCCTCCGCCGCTGCCACTTTCGCCGCGGAGATTTTTGTCGCCATGCCGCCGCGCGCATTCGGTGTGCCCGCGCCGCCCGCGATGCTCTCGATAAACCCGTCAATTTCCCGCACGACCGGAATCAGCTCCGCCGCCGCGTCCCTGTGCGGGTCTGCGGAATACAGCCCGTCGATGTCGCTCATCAGCACGAGCAGGTCGGCATGCACCAGCCCCGCGACGATCGCCGCGAGCGAATCGTTCTCGCCGATTTCCAGCTCCAGCTCGTCGATCGCGACCGTGTCGTTTTCGTTGACGATCGGGATGACGCCCATCTCCAGCAGCCGCTCCATGCAGTTGCCCGCGTTGACGCCGCCGTTGGAATTCAGAATCGCCTTTGTCAGCAGCACCTGCGCGACATTGACGCTGTAATTGCCGAACTGCCGGTCATAGAGGTACATCAGCTCGCACTGCCCGACTGCGGCGCATGCCTGCTTCGAGGGGGTATCGGTCGGGCGCTCGCGCAGACCGAGCTGCCCGACGCCGAGCCCGATCGCACCGGACGACACCAGAATGAGCTGCTTGCCCGAATTGCTCAGATCGGCGAGCACGCGCACCAGATTGTGAAACCGGCGCAGATTCATTTTTCCGGTCGGGTGCGTCAGCGTCGAGGTGCCGACCTTGATCACGATGCGCCGGCACTCGGAGAGCCTGCGCAGATTTTGTTCCTGTTCCAAATTATTCCTGTCCTTTCGCGGATTACAGTGCCTTTCCGAGGAATGCCGCGCCGATGATGCCGGCGTCGTTGCCGAGCTTCGCAATGACGATCTCGGTATTCTTTTCGGAATTCTTGGTATAGACCTCTTTTGCGACCAGCGCCTTCACCGGCAGCAGCAGCGCGTCGCCCTCATTGCAGACGCCGCCGCCGATGCACAGGATATCGGGCTGGAAAATGTTGATCGTGTTGGTGATGCCGGCTGCCAGTGCGCGGATGTAGAAATCGACGACCTCCTTCGCAGCGGCGTCGCCCTTGCGCATGCAGTCGAATGCGGTGCGCGCAGAAACCTTGCCGTGCTCCGCGGCCATGCCGCACATCTCACTCTCCGGGTGCTCGGCGATTGCCTCCTCGGTCATGCGGATCAGGCCGGTCGCGGAGGAATAGACCTCGAAGCAGCCCCTTCTGCCGCAGGTACACTGCGGGCCGTCCAGATTCAGAACGGTGTGGCCGATCTCAGCGCCCGCGAAATTCGAGCCCGAATAGATCTTGCCGTCGATGATGATGCCGCCGCCGACGCCCGTGCCGAGCGTGATGCAGACCGCGTTGGTCGCGCCCTTTGCCGCGCCCGCGACAAATTCGCCGTATGCCGCAGCATTTGCGTCATTTTCGACGAATGCCGGCCGGCCGGTCGCCTCAGAGATCCACTTGACGATCGGGACATCGTGGAAATCGAGGTTATTGGAATATTCGATGATGCCGGTCGCGGAATTCGCGATGCCCGGCGTGCCGATGCCGATCCACTCGATCTGATCGGGCGTCAGGCCGGCTTCCCTGATCGCGTCGAGTGCGCAGGCTGCCATGTCCGCCGCGATCTCCTCCGCCGGGCGGGGACGGTTCGTCTTGCGCGAGACCTTTTTCAGAATCTGATAGTTCTCGTCAACCAGTCCGGCGACAATGTTCGTGCCGCCGAGGTCGATGCCGATGTAGTATTTCATGTTGCTTCCTCCGTTTTTTGTGAATATCCTGCGGCATTATGCGCGGGGCAGGGTTTGGGTCATCAGAATGGTGCTGCTTTCGCTGCGGAGCGAATAGGCGCCGAAATTCGCGGGCAGAAACACAGATTCGCCCTTTGCGATCGGCATGACCACGCCGTCGTCATAGATCAGCGCGGCATCGCCCTCTGTGCAGAGCAGGTGCGTATAGGATTTCCCCTCCGCGGGCGCAAATGCCGCCTCACCGGTCAGAATCAGCTCAGTGACGGTGAAATAGGGGCAGTCCGCGATCAAGGCGGCGGTATAGCCCTCGTGCTGCACCGGCGGGCGCTTCATGCGCGGGGGAGCCGACCATGTTTTCGTGACATCGACCGCCTGCTCGATATGCAGTGCGCGGGGCTTGCCGTCCGCGCCGACGCGGTCATAGTCATACACACGGTAGGTCACATTGGAATTCTGCTGAATCTCGGCGACGAGAATGCCCGCGCCGATGGCATGGAGCGTGCCGGCCTCGATGAAGAACACATCGCCCTTGTGAACCGGCACCAGCCGGACATAATCCAGCAGCGTGCCGTCGGTGATCGCGGCGCGGAATTCCTCCTTCGTCAGCTCGCGGTTGAAGCCGTAAGCGAGCGCAGCGCCCTCCTCGCAGTCCACGACATACCAGCACTCGGTCTTGCCGTTTTCGCCGTTTTCATGCTCACGCGCATAGCGGTCGTCCGGATGCACCTGCACACTGAGGTCCTGGCAGGCGTCGATCAGCTTGATCATGTCATGATGCAGAGCTTTAAGAAGCGTGCCGCGCCCTCGCCGACGCGCACCTCCCAGTCCTGCTCCAGATACTCCTTCAGCGTCATGCCCTTGTTGATGCTGTTGATAATGGTGGTCAGTCCTGCCGGATGACAGGAGAGCTCCCAGCTCTCTGCAACGCGCTCCAGATCGCATTCCTTTCCGAATTCATCGCGCAGACGGGTTCCGCCCCAGATATAGTCCTGGAAGGCGGGGCTCAGCTTCAGAGGTTCCATTCATATCAGCTCCCTTTCATTTTATCGTTCGGGGTTTATTCCGGCATATCCTGTATCAGCGCAAAGAGCTTTGCGGCAGTTTCCGCATTGACGCCGGCGGTTCTGCCGAGCTGCTCCGGGGTCGCGGCTCTGAGCTGCTCGCGGGTTTTATAGGTCAGCAGCAGCTTCTGCGCCTTTTTTTCGCCGATGCCCGGCACCTGTGTCAGCGTCAGGGCATAGCTTGATTTCTTGTGCTTTGTTTTCATATAGGTGATCGCGTAGCGGTGTACCTCGTCCTGGATCCGCGTCAGCAGGGCAAATGCCGCCTGTTTATCGCGCACGGCGATCTCGCCGCCGTTCGTCGCGATGGCGCGGGTGCGGTGCTTCTGATCCTTCACCATGCCAAAGAGCGGCACAGTGAGCCCGAATTCCTCGAGAATCGGGGCGATCGCGCCGACATGGGTTCTGCCGCCGTCCAGCAAAATCAGATCGGGCAGAACCGCGAAGGCATTGACCGCTTTTTCCACGCTGTCCGGCTCCTGCTGTGCTTTTTTGTATTCCTGAAAGCGCCGCCGGATGACCTCCTGCATGGCTGCGTAGTCATTCTGCTGATCCAGCTCCCTGATCGAAAAGCGGCGGTAGGCATTTTTCAGCGGCCTGCCGTTCTCGAACACGACCATGCCCGCGACCATCGCGGCGGAGGAGAGGTTCGAGATATCGTAGGATTCGATCCGGAGCGGGGGCTTAGCGAGCCCGAGCACCCGCGCCAGCTCCTCCAGTGCAAGCAGCTCTCTGCCGGTGCGCCCCGCCTTCAGCGAGAGCTTTTCGCCGGCATTCTGCTTCGCCTTCTGCAAGAGCCGGAGCCTTGCGCCGCGCATCGGCTGCTCGATCGAAACCGCGTGCCCGGCATGCTCTGTCAGCATACTGCGCAGCAGCTCCGCCTCCTCCGGCATCCGCTCGATCAGAATGGTTTTCGGCAGATCCTTGCCGCTTTTTCCGCTGTAATACTGCGGCAGGAACTCGTCAAGCGGCTGCCCGGAGAGCGCCTCGCCCGTCAGGAAAAAGGAGTTCTGGTCATAGAGTCTGCCGTCCCGGTAGATCAGGACAGAGATCACGGTGGTGTCGTTCGATTCCGCGAGGCCGATGACGTCGGTGTCCGCGGTCACGGCATCCATGATATCCTGCTTTTCGGCCGCAGCGCGGATCGCCGCAATGCGGTCGCGGAGCCTTGCCGCCTCTTCAAAGTCGAGCCGCTCGGCGGCAGCCTGCATCCGCTGCTCCAGCGCCGTGATCGTGTGGTCGCCGCCGTTTTTGATGAAGCGCACCGCATCCGCGACGGCCTCCGCATAGACCTCCTCCGGGATATTCCCCTTGCAGACGCCCATGCACTGCCCGATGTGGTAATTGAGGCAGGGGCGGTGCTTCCGGAAGGATTCCGGGAACGGCTGATTGCAGGTCGGCAGCCTGAACATCCGGTTGACGGCATTGACCGTCTGCCGCGCGGTGAAGCCGCTCATATACGGCCCCAGATAGGTGCCCTCGCTGTTCGCATGCAGCTCCGCGGTAATGCGCGAATAGGGCGGCGGGGAGATGCGGATATAGTGATAACCCTTGTCGTCCTTCAGCAGAATATTATACGGCGGCTTGTGCTGCTTGATGAGCGAGCATTCGAGGATCAGCGCCTCATATTCCGAGGCGGTGACGATAAAATCGTAATCATAGACCTGCGAGACCATTTTCGCGGTCTTGACGGTATGATCCGGGTGATCGCGGAAATAGCTCGTGACCCGGTTGCGCAGGTTTTTCGCCTTGCCGATATAGATGATCTTCTCCTGCGCATTTTTCATGATATAGACGCCGGGCTCAGTTGTCAGCACAGCGGTTTTCCGCTGCAAATAGGGAAGTCTCGGATTCATGCGTCATCCCCGTCCTCTGCATCGTCCTCATACCCGCCGTCATCATATTCTTCGTATTCGTCGTCGTCATCGTCATCCTGTACGCCGAATTCGTATTCAAACTTCTCGTCCTTGTCCGTCAGCACGATGTGCTCCTCATTCTCAAGGCTGAGCTTATTGCGCACATCCTTCACGCGCTGCTTCAGGGTCTTTTTCTTATGCTCGCGTTCGATCATCGTCGGAGTATCCTCAAACATTGTCGAGCTGAAGCTCGTCACCTTCGCCTGATCGCCGTAGCAGTCCACGAGCACCTCCTCAAGCACGATCTGCCGCTTCATTGCCGTAAAGAAGAAGATATAGGCAAAGGCATTGACCAGAATGCTCGCATAGACGCGGTATCCTGCCGCGCCGAAGAACATGCCCGCGAGGATGATCGCGGTCGTGATGCCGACGATGATCTCGACACGCTTGTTGTGCGGCTCCAGCATCAGCAGAGAGAAGGAGACGCACGCCGAGAAGATCACATGCGTGATGACCGTGACGATCGAGATGCCGTTGTAATACGTCCACGGGAGAAACTGGAATTCCAGCAGCATCAGAATGACCTCGACCACGATATAAATGAGCAGCAGCACCTTCATCAGAACGCGCGCCCGCACCAGCCGGTCGAGCCAGATGACACTGGTCGTGAACAGCGCGAAGCCGAGCGCCTCGACGCCGTATGCGACGACCTCAAACGGAATGACATAGTTGCCCTTCCGCGCGAGCGAATAGTAATAGATCAGGCAGATGATAATAAAGATCACGAACATGATATTGCCGAGCACACCGAGCTTCATGCAGTCCAGCAGCGTGTAATTCCGGATCTTTTCGCCGTTTTTCCGGTTCTGCTTCTCCGGCTTGCTCCGGGATTCTTCCGCTGCCGTCTTTTCAGGCTGCGGCTGCTTCCGCTTCGGTGCATTTGCAGGCTTTGGTTTATCTGTCCGCTTCGGTGCATCCGCCTGCTTCGGCGATGCCTTTTTCCCTGCGGAAGCAGCAGGCTGTTTCCGCTTTTGATTTGCCATATTCCGTCACAGCCTCCTGCCGTTCAGATTATTTTGCAGCAAGTGCGCGCTTTCCGATATCCTTCCGGTAATGCATCTCCGCAAAGGAAATCTGTGATGCCGCCTTGTATGCAGCATCGAGTGCCGCACGCAGATTCTCGCCGGACGCCGTGACGCCGAGCACTCTGCCGCCCGCCGTCAGGAAGGTATCGCCGTCGAGCTTTGTGCCGGCGTGATAGACCGCCGCGCCCTCGACCTGTCCCTTTTCGTTCAGGCCGCTGATCGGCTTGCCGGTCTCATATTTTTCCGGATAGCCGCCGCTTGCGAGAATGACGCAGGCACAGGCGCCGCTTTTCCAGTGAACGGAAATATCGGCGAGGCGCTGCTCCTCGACGGCCTCCATGATCTCCAGCAGATCGGTTTTCAGCATCGGCAGGACGACCTGCGTTTCCGGGTCGCCGAAGCGGCAGTTGTATTCAATGACCTTCGGGCCGTCCGCAGTCAGCATCAGCCCGAAGTACAGGCATCCGCGGAAGGTGCGGTTTTCGCCGTTCATCGCGTGCATCGTCGGCAGGAAAATCTCCCGCATGCACTGCTCGGCAATGCTCTTGGTGTAATAGGGATTCGGCGAAACGGTGCCCATGCCGCCGGTATTCTTGCCGCGGTCGCCGTCGAGCGCGCGCTTGTGATCCATCGAGGAGATCATCGGCACAACGGTCTCGCCGTCGGTAAATGCCAGAACGGAGACCTCCGGGCCGGTCAGGAACTCCTCGACCACGAGCTTTGAGCCGCTCTCGCCGAAAATCTTGTCCTCCATGATCGAGCGCACCGCCGCGATTGCCTCATCCTCGCTCTGCGCGATGATGACGCCCTTTCCCAGCGCCAGTCCGTCCGCCTTGATGACCGTCGGGTAGGTGTCCTGCTCCTTGATATAGGCGATCGCCTTCTCCGGATCATCAAAGATCTCGTATTTTGCAGTCGGGATGCCGTATTTCTTCATCAGATTCTTCGAGAATGCCTTGCTGCCCTCGATGATCGCGGCCGCCTTCGAGGGGCCGAAGACGCGGAAGCCGTTTTCCCGCAGCAGATCCGCAAGCCCCATGACCAGCGGGTCATCCGGCGCGACAAACACCCAGTCCGCCGCAAGCTGCTTCGCAAGCGCGAGGATGCCCTCTAAATCGGTTGCCTTGACCGGGCAGCAGGTCGCATACTTTGCGATGCCGCCGTTGCCCGGTGCGCAGTACAGCTCTGTCACCAGCGGAGACTCACTGAGCTTCATAACAATGGCGTGCTCTCTGCCGCCGCCGCCGACTACCAATACTTTCATACTTTTCTGTTCCTTTCAAAAGGGTATTGTTTTCTCAAAAAAAGGGGGGAGATGGAGGGGGTGCGCTCAGAATCCGCAGAAGCGGTCGGTCTCGCCGACGGTGTACTCCTGCCGGAAATAAACGGTGTCTGTCTCGCCGTCGGAGACTGTGTAGGTGTAGAGATACAGCGTCACATTCTGATCCGGCAAATACCATGATTCGACATAGTTTTCTGTCTCATCCGAATAGGCGGAGTCAGCCGCGCCGAATGCGCTGACCGCGTCATCCGCGACATCGTTGAAGAAGGTATACGGGTCATCCAGCAGATAATCCGCATAGACCGCAGTCAGGCTGCCGGAGCGGAAGATCAGCGTCAGATTCAGCCCGTTATAGCTGAGGACCGTCGATTCGAGCGGAACCGCCCAGCCGGAAAACGGCTGAAGCGTGCCGATCGAATACCCGACGCGCGTCTCGACCGCATCCTTCGGCGACCCGAACAGCGAGCCGTCCATCATCAGCACATTGCCCTGCGTATAAAAGAGCCCGTTGTCTCCTCCGATCGCCTCGCTGCCGGCATCCTGTGCGGAGGCGAGCGCGACCCATTCATACTCGGTCATTTCCGGTGCAAAGGGGGAGGCTGCGAGCTGATCGCCGGAGCCGTCCGCCGCAAGCAGCATCAGCTTCGGCTCTGCGTCCGTCAGGCTGACAAACAGCTTATAGTCCCGCTGCCCGGAGCCTTCGGTTTTTGTCAGGACGGCGCCCTCCAGCGTATAGCCGGTCACGGTGCCGTTATCCGGTGCCACCGGCGCATAGGCCACAAGCTGATCGCCGTAGAGCTTGCCGTTGACCGAAATGCCCCGCCCGATCTCATTTCCGGCATCGGTGATCCGGTAAGCGTCCCATGTCAGGTTGCAGGATTCGGCGGAGACCGCCGTGAACCGGAACAGCATGCCGGTTTTGTCATCCTCCTCCGAGACCGGGAGCTTCATCTCGCCCGCGTGCAGCAGATAGCCTGCCGCCTGCTGTACGGCATCCCCGCTCAGTCCGGCGGGCTCGGTCTCCTCCGGCTGAGCGGGCTCTGTTTCCGCTGCCGAGGATGATTTCCCGGTAGCCAGCGGAAGATCGGCCTTCGATTCCGAATCCGTCAGGGCACAGCCGGTCAGTAGGGTCGTTGCTGCCGCAAGGGCGGCGAGCAGAGCGTATTTTTTCATAGGATACCTCAGTGGTGGAACAGTCTCAGGCCGCAGAATGCCATCGCGATGCCGTATTTGTTGCACTGCCCGATGACGATATCATCGCGGATCGAGCCGCCCGGCTCGACGATATACTTGACGCCGCTCTTGAATGCGCGGTCGATGTTGTCCGGGAACGGGAAGAAGGCGTCCGAGCCGAGGCAGACATCGGTGTTCTTTGCGATCCACGCCTGCCGCTCCTCCTTTGTGAAGATCGGCGGCTTTTCGGTAAAGACGCGCTCCCACTCGCCGTCAGCGAGAATATCCATGTAGTCCTCGCCGATGTAGAGGTCGATCGCGTTGTCGCGGTCGGGGCGCTTGATGTCATCGCGGAACGGCAGATTCAGAACCTGCGGCGCCTGACGGAGCCACCAGTTATCGGCCTTCGTGCCGGCAAGGCGCGTGCAGTGAATGCGGGACTGCTGACCCGCACCGATGCCGATTGCCTGTCCGTCCTTGACATAGCAGACCGAATTGGACTGGGTGTATTTCAGGGTAATCAGCGAGAGGATCAGGTCAAATTTCTTGTCCTCCGGGATATCCTTGTTCTCGGTGACGAGATTGGAAAGCATCGTTTCCTCGTTGATTGCGAGATCATTTCTGCCCTGCTCGAAGGTCACGCCGAACACTTCCTTGTGCTCAATCTTCGGCGGCTCATAGTTCGGGTCAATCTGCACGATATTGTAATTGCCCTTGCGCTTGGTTTTGAGGATTGCCAGTGCTTCCTCGGAGTAACCCGGCGCAATGATGCCGTCGGAGACCTCGCGTGCGATCAGTGTTGCGGTAATCGCGTCGCACTCGTCGGAAAGGGAAATCCAGTCGCCGAAGCTGGACATTCTGTCGGCGCCTCTTGCTCTTGCATAGGCACATGCCAGCGGCGAAAGCTCGCCGAGGTCATCGACAAAATAGATCTTTTTCAGCGTATCGGAGAGCGGTCTGCCGATTGCGGCGCCTGCCGGAGAAACGTGCTTGAAAGAGGTTGCAGCCGGCATACCGGTCGCAGCCTTCAGCTCGCGGACAAGCTGCCAGCCGTTGAAGGCATCGAGCAGATTGATATAGCCCGGATTGCCCGAAAGCACCGTGATCGGCAATGCGCTGCCGTCGTTCATAAAGATGCGTGCAGGCTTCTGGTTCGGGTTGCAGCCATACTTCAAAAGACGTTCGGTTTCCATAACAGTTTCCTTTCCGCGGCGCATCCTGCCGCATATCATATTCCGGTTTACTTATTCTCTGCCGCGGCGCGTGCATCCGCCATCATCTGATTCAGCTCCGCGTCCGATTTTTCTGCCAGTGCGCCTTCATCATACATATTCAGCATCACACAGGCGACAGGCTTTGCGCCGTCTGTGATGACAAGATCATAGGCGCCGGCTTGCCACGAATCCGGGGCGAGGTACAGCTCGCCCCAGTATCCGTAGCCGCCCTCATCTTCGGGCTTTGTCAGCGAAGCCACCGGGACATCGCCTGTCAGCGATGCGAAAAAGCTGTCCGTATATACCGCCGGGTCGGTCTGATGCTCGAGAATATATGCGGTCAGACCGTCTGTTTTATCGGTATCGGGAATAATCGAGATCCATTCGTTCATCATGAACACAAAGCGGATATCGCTGTCAGACGGCGCTTTGCCGTTGACGGATTCGGCGGTGGCCTTATAGGTTCCGGCTTGGTTGCCGTCAAGGCTGATGCCGCGGATGACCGGCTGCGCATCCGCAGCAAGATTCAGCGCGTAGAGTTTGCCCGGAATGACCGGTGCTGCCTGCTGTCCGTTCTGCTGTGCATCGCTGCTGCTGTCGCTCACCTGCTGTGCCTGCGAGGATGCAGCGTCCGATGATGCCACGGATGAAGCATCATTTTTCTTGCCGCATGACGGCAGCGCTGTCAGCATTGCCAGTGCGGCGGAAAGACATAACAATTGCTTTTTCATATGGTTTCGCCTCCTGTTCATCAAATAAAGCGGTACTGCTTATTTTGCCTGATTGCCGTAGCGGTTGACGATCTTGCTGACGGCATTGCCGTTCTCGGCGTCGATATAGCGCACAAACAGCGAGATTTTGTTATCCGGGTTCAGATTGCTCCAGAGCAGCTCGGTAAAGCCGTCGATGTCATCCGGAATTGAGACGAGCTTCGGCTCGCCGACAAAGCTCGGCAGCGGGTTGCCGTCGCCGACATAGGTGTGAATGAAGTGACCCTGACCGGCGATCGGGTTCTCATAAGAGAAGGTGAACCGCTGGCAGGAGGCGGGGTTGCCGTCCGCGCTCTTGAGAATCGACAGCGCATAGTTGAAGCCGCCCTTCTCGCAGCGGATGATGCCGGAGATGCGGGGGGTATAGTTCGGGGCATCCGGCTCGAATTTCCGCGCTCTGAGCCCCTGCTCGAAGGTGAACTGGTGATCCATTGCCTCATAGATCGTGTCGGTCTGGTCGCCGTTCGTGACGATGGTCTTGTTTCCGAGCACCCGCACCGGATAGTAGATAATCAGGGAGGGGTCGGAGCATTTGCTCTCGTCATATGCCTTCGTTCTGAGATTTGCGCCCTCGGGTACGAAAATGCGGTTCCGGGAATTTTCGCTTCTGCCCATGATGAAATAGGCAGCGACGGCGTGTTTGCCGTCTGCGGATCTGCCGAGAATGATGCCTCTGCCGGGGTAGCTGTTCCCCTGAAGCTCCTGTGCCAGTGAAATCATTGCCATAATCGTTTCCTCCCTGTTATGATGATAATAAGGTATCGCTTTGCGATGGATTTATAATGGGCGCTGCCCAAACCCGCCAAAGGGATATCTATCCCACAGTATTGCTGCGCAAACTGTTGGAATCCCATTATGAATCCGTCGGAGACACTTTAATCTGCCTGCTGAATCAAAACCTGATTGCCGCGCACTTTGATCCTATCCTCACAGAACAGGCGCACGGCCTCGGGCAGAATTTTCCATTCTGCCTCCTCCATGACGCGCCTTTGCAGCGTTTCCGGGGTATCGCCCTGCTGCACCGCGACCGCCTTTTGCAGGATGATCGGCCCGCCGTCGCAGACCTCGTTGACGAAATGCACCGTCGCGCCGGTGACCTTCACGCCCTTTTCGAGCGCGGCCTCATGCACATGCAGGCCGTAGTAGCCCTTTCCGCAGAAGCTCGGGATCAGCGCGGGATGGACGTTGATCATCTTGTTCGGGTAGGCGCGGCAGATCGTCTCGTCGAGAATCGTCATGAAGCCCGCCTGTACGATCAGATCAGCGTATTCCTCATAAAACGCCTCGAGCATCGCGGCGCTGTATGCGGCGGTGTCCGGGTATGCCTTCCGCTGAATCACGCGGGAGGGAATACCGGCGTTCTTTGCGCGCACCAGTGCATAGGCATCGGGCTTCGAGCTGATAACGCAGGTGATTCTGCCGTTTCCGAGCTCGCCGCGGTTCTGTGCATCAATCAGCGCCTGCAAATTGGTGCCGCCGCCGGAAACCAGTACGATGATATTTTTGTAGTCTCTCGGATGATTCTGCTCTGCCATTGCGGCACCTCCAAACAGTTTATTGATATTTTCCGATCAGCTTTTCTCTCAGTATTTGGCTCACCTGAACCGGTCTGTCGAAGGCGGTCTCCTCGCCAAGTACACAGGCAGATTTCCAGACCGTCGTGCCCTGATAAGGGGCAGTGTCGCCCTCATTCTGTTGAATCAACTGAAACAAAAAAGACTTCGGCTGATCGTTACAGCTCAGATAGTCGTTCCGAATCTGAATCATTTTTTCCTCATAGGCATTTGCATCCGCATCAAATGGGATATACAAATCAAAGCGGCAGAGCCATTCCTCATTGGAAGCAACCGATTTCCAGTCGGCGGTACAGACCTGCCATCCGGTTCCCGGCTCAATATCCCCATCGGCGATCAGCTTTGCAGCCGTCCCCGATTCTTCAAGGCTGTCACTGACGAGAAAGCTCTCAACCATCCAGATTGTTGCCTTCGTCGGATCGTCTGTCCAGTCCTCCGGGCTCCCGCCCAGATGCTTTACCAATATTTCCCCGGAAAAGCCGCGATTAAATATTTCGCGCAGCTTCACCTCCGCGAGTGACTGCATCTCCTGACGGTAATAGATCTCACTGTTCCCATATGCTTCGGTGTATTCTGCGCTGTACGGTTCAATACTGTATTCCGTTGTGCAGAGCGCACCGGTCTTGTCGCGGTAGGTCAGCTCATATACATCCATGCTGCCGTAACCGTCGTCCTCCGCCCTGTGCAGAAGGCGGAAGGATGCATCCTCGCCGAAGCAGTATTGGAAATATTCCGGAAAGCGCTTTGAGAGGTCGGTTTCCCGTGCGCCGAGCTCCTGAAGCTCCAGCTCACTGAGATGCAGATCGCCGCCGCCGTCCGGATTCTTCTTCGTGCCGCAGCCGCCGAGAAGCAGCAGCGCGCCGAGTGCAGCAAAAAGCCGCAGTCTGCGATGATTCATTCTGTATTTTCCCCGTAAGCAGCGCACGGCTGCCAAAAAAGCATATTATTTGTATTTTTCGGCCATCCGTTCCTTCATATGCTCAGAATAGACGGTATAGCCGTAGTCTTCTCCCATTTTGCTCAGGTCGATCTCCTCGCCGAAAGCCACGCCTTTTTCCGTCACTGTGTGTGTCCCGCCGCCGTCCGCCGTGTCATTCTGCTGCAAAACAAAATGATAATTCTGCGGCGTCTCCCCGGCATGCTCATACGCCTCGATGATCCGGTTCAATTTTTCGGTATAGGCATCTGCATCGGCATCATAGGCGATGTTCACGATGCAGCGAATGACCATCCGCTCGTCCGCGGCAACGGATTTCCAGTCGGCATTGCAGACCTGCCAGCCGGTTCCGGGCGCGATATGGGCATGGAGAGCGCGCTCCCTGACCGCATCATCCGGCGCATAATAGCTGTCCGTGCTCACCGCAGTCATGATCTGAACGACCTCGCCGTTGTACTCCCAGCCATCCGTCGGACTGTGATGCACGCCGAGCTCCTGCTCCAGAAGCGAATCGAAGCCTTCGAGAAAAACCGCTTCCAGCTCCCAGTACGTCAATGCCTCCATATCATAGCTGTACCAGGCATCCTCGCTCATATCCCACTCCGCTTCGCCGCGCAGCCGATAAGACTGGATTTCCCTCTCGCTCGTGCGCAGCGTGCCTGTCCGGTCCTTGTATTCGAGCAGGTAGCGGTCATAGCCGGAATCGTCCGTTTCCTGATAAGAAAAGGAAGCATCCTCGCCGAAGCAGTATTGGAAATAATCCGCAAAGCGCTGTGAGAGATCGGTTTCCCGCGCGGCGGGCTCCTCCTGAATCTCCAGCTCACTGAGGTGCAGATTGCCGCCGCCCTCCGGATTCTTTTTCGTGCCGCAGCCTGTGAGCATCAGCAGCAGCGCGCCGAGTGCAGCAGCAAGCCGCAGTCTGCGATGATTCATTCTGTATTTCCCCCGTAAGCAGCAAATGCTGCCCCAAAAATGCATCTTATTTGTATTTTTCGATCAGCTTCTCCCTCCAGAAATCGGAATAGCTGACGCCTTCTTCCATTTTGCTGAGGTCGATCTCCTCGCCGAGAATCACGAGCTTCGACATTACAGAGTGCCGTTCTTCACTGTCCTCCGAGTCATTCTGATACAAAACGAAATGATAATTCTTCGGCGTGCCCTCGGCATGCTCATATGCCTCGATGATCCGGTTCATTTTTTCGGTATAGGTATCCGCATCGGCGTTTTTGGCAATATACACAACGCAAAAAACAAAAATCTGCTCGTCTGCCGCAACGGACTGCCAGTCGGCGGAGCAGACCTGCCGGCCGGTTCCGGGCGTGATATTCGCCGCGGCAAGGCGCCGGCTGACCGCATTATCATCCCCGACAGAAAATGCATCGACCGCCCCCATTGCAATGAGACGCACCTCGTCGTTGTATTCCCAGCCGTCTGTAACACTGTGGCGGACATTGAGCTCCTGCTCCAGAAGCGCATCGGCAAAGCCTTCGGCAAAAACCGCCTGAAGCTCACAGACTGCCGCATCAGCCAGATACATGCTGTACCAGGTATCCTCGGTCATCTCCCAATCCTCTTCAAAGCGCAGCCGATAAGGCCGAATATTCTGCCTGGTCGTGCGCAGTGCGCCTGTCCGGTCTTTGTATTCGAGCAGGTAGCCGTCATAGCCGGATTCATCTGTTTCCTGAAAGGTGAAGGAAGCATCCTCGCCGAAGCAGTATTTGAAATATTCCGGATAGCGCTGTGAGATGTCGGTTTCCCGCGCGCCGGGCTCCTCCTGAATCTCCAGCTCACTGAGGTGCAGATCGCCGCCGCCCTCCGGATTCTTTTTCGTGCCGCAGCCCGCAAGAATCAGGCAGGCAAGCGGCAATGCGGCAGCGCGCCGGAATCGTTTATTCAATGATAACGCCCTCATCTCCGGCGACCAGCTCGCCGAGGACATAGGCGTGCTCGCCGGCGGCATTGAGCACCGCGACGGCGCGGTCGGCATCCTCCGCCGCAACGGAAACGATCATGCCGACGCCCATATTAAAGGTATTGAACATATCGCGCTCCGGAATATTGCCGGTCCGCGCGATCAGGTCAAAGACCGGGAGCACCTGCACATTGCTGCGCGGGATGCGTGCGGTCAGACCCTCCGGCAGGCTGCGCGGGATATTCTCATAGAATCCGCCGCCTGTGATATGCGAAATCGCCTTGACCGGCACCTGCTCAATCAGCGAGAGCACCGGCTTGACATAGATTCTGGTCGGGGTCAGCAGGCACTCGCCGAGGGTCGAGCCGAGATCGGCAAAATGCCGCGCAAGATTCTGCTCATTGACCGTAAACACCTTCCGCACGAGCGAAAAGCCGTTCGAGTGTACGCCGGAGGAGGCAATCGCGATCAGCACATCGCCCGCCTTCTGCGTCTGCGGATTCAGCACCTTTTTCTTATCGACGATGCCGACGGTAAAGCCCGCGAGGTCATATTCCTCATCCGGCATCATGCCCGGATGCTCGGCAGTCTCGCCGCCGATCAGGGCACAGCCCGCCTGCACGCAGCCCTCTGCCACGCCGCTGACGATCGTCGCGATCTTTTCGGGATAGTTTTTCCCGCAGGCGATGTAGTCGAGGAAGAACATCGGCTTTGCGCCGCAGCAGATGACATCATTGACGCACATGGCAACGCAGTCGATTCCGATGGTGTCGTGCTTGTCCATCAGGAACGCGATCTTGAGCTTCGTGCCGACGCCGTCCGTGCCGGAGACCAGCACAGGCTCCTCCATACCGGCAAGCCCGGGCTGAAACAGCCCGCCGAAGCCGCCGATGCCGTCCAGCACGCCGTCCGTGACGGTGCGCGCGACATGCTGCTTCATCAGCTCAACGGACTTGTAGCCGGCGGTCACATCGACGCCGGCCTTTGCATAGCTCTCGGAAAAACTGTTCTTTGCGTGTCCCATATCAAACATATCCCTTTCAGATGTATATGATCCGATTCCGCTCATTCCTCGCCGGTAAAGCAGTAGGTGCAGAGCGAATCGGGGTCAATGCCGATCGCTTTCTTGACATCGGCGAGCAGGTGATACTTCAGCGAGGTGAAGTTCAGTCTGTTCGCGATCTCATTGACCATCGCCTGATAGCGGTCGGTGTTGTCGGTGCAGTATTCGCTGAGGTAGCGGTCGTCGCCGTCGAAATCGCGGACGACCTGCCGCGCGATCAGATCCATATCGGATTTGCCCGGCGAGAAGTTCAGGTATTTGCAGCCGAACATGCTCGGCGGACTTGCCGAACGGATATGCACCTCTTTGGCGCCGTTGTTGTATAAAAATGCGACAGTATTGCGCATCTGCGTTCCGCGGACGACCGAGTCATCGAGGAACAGCAGCTTTTTGCCGCGGATGAGCTGCTCGACCGGAATCAGCTTCATATGCGCCGTCAGGTCGCGCAGAGACTGCTTTGCGGGGGTAAAGCTGCGCACCCATGTCGGGGTGTACTTGATGAACGGTCTTGCGAAGCGGATGCCGCTCTCGTTTGCATAGCCGATCGCATGGCCGTTTCCGGATTCCGGAATGCCGGCGACATAATCGACATCAATGCCCTTGTCGCGCTTTGCGAGCAGCGCGCCGCAGTTATTGCGCATGACCTCGACGTTCACACCCTCGTAGCAGGAGGTGGTGTAGCCGTAGTAAATCCACAGAAATACGCAGATTTTCATTTTATTGTTCGGCGGCATGACCGTCTCGCAGGAGTCCGCCGTCATAAAGACGATCTCCCCCGGCCCGAGATCGCGCAGATAGCGGTAGCCGAGGTTCATGTAGGAGAAGGACTCGAATGCGGCACAGTATGCGCCGTCGCGGTGCCCGATGATGACCGGGGTTCTGCCCATGTAATCGCGGGCGGCATAGATGCCCTCCTTTGTCATGAGCAGCAGGGTCATCGAGCCCTTGATCTTCTGCTGTGCATAGCGGATGCCCTCCGGAACGGAGTCGCACTGGTTGATGAGTGCGGCGACCAGCTCCGTCGGGTTGATGACGCTGCCGCTCTGCTCATTGAAATGCCCGCCGTGCGAAATGATATCGTCCACGAGCTCGTCCGCGTTGTTGATCTTGCCGACGGTCGTCAAAGCATAGCTGCCCAGATGCGACCGCACCAGAACCGGCTGCGGGTCGGTGTCGCTGATGCAGCCGAGCCCCATATTTCCGTGCATATCGTTCAGATCGTTGCCGAATTTCGTGCGGAACGGGGCATTTTCGATATTGTGGATGGCGCGCTGGAAGCCGTCCTTGACGTCATAGACCGTCATGCCGCCTCTGCGCGCACCGAGATGCGTGTGATAATCCGTGCCGAAAAACAGATCGGCTGTTACGTCCTCATGGGACACTGCGCCGAATAAGCCGCCCATAGATACCTCCGAAAAATTTGATGATTCCTGCGGGTTCTGCGGGTTAAGCGTTCTCCTTCAGGCGCTTCATGATCTCCTGATAGGCCTCCTCGACGCCGCCCATATCTCTGCGGAAGCGGTCCTTGTCGAGCTTTTCGTGCGTGGTGGAATCCCAGAAGCGGCAGGTATCGGGCGAAATCTCGTCTGCGAGGACGATCTGGCCGTGGAATCTGCCGAATTCGATCTTGAAGTCGATCAGGTCGATGTTCAGCTTCTTGAAGAAGCCGAGCATGAACGAATTGACCTTGAATGCATACTCCGCGATCTTGTCGAGCTCCTCTTTTGTTGCGAGGCCGAGTGCCAGTGCATAGTAATCGTTGATGAACGGATCGTGCAGATCATCGTTCTTGTAGCTGAATTCGAGGATCGGGGTCAGGAGCTTTCTGCCCTCCTCAACGCCCATTCTCTTGGAGAAGCTGCCCGCTGCGACATTGCGGACGATGACCTCCAGCGGAACGATCTCGACCTTCTTGACGAGGGTTTCGCGCTCGCTGAGCTCCTCGACGAGATGCGTCGGGACGCCCTCCTTTTCGAGCATCGAGAACATGACATTGGTCATCTGGTTGTTGATGACGCCCTTGCCCTTGATCGTGCCGCGCTTTGCGCCGTCGCCTGCGGTCGCGTCATCCTTGTAATCGACGATCACGAGATCGGGGTCGCTGGTCGCAAAGACCTTCTTTGCCTTGCCCTCATAAAGCTGTTCGCCCTTTGTTACGTTTGCCATTGTAATCTTCCTCCTGAATTTTGAATACATTATGAAATGAAACTGCGGTTTCCCGCATTGCTTAACGTTTGAATAAGCGTCTGAGCCTTTGCAGCAGCCCCTTCGGCTGATCGGTCTGCTGCATGTATTCCTCGCAGATCACCCGCAGCTCCGCATCGGAGCGGTTCATGCCCGCAAGCAATTCTTCAATCTGCGGGATATTCTGTTCCCTTGCGCAGAAAACGCAGAGACCCTCTCTCCGCATCCGGCCGCCCGATGTCCTTGAAATCCAGATCAGTGCAGGCTGCTTTCCGCACTGCATGCACATCTGCTTTCCGGCGGCGGGTGCTTTGTTCTGCCGGAGATACTCCTGCACCTGCGGAATATTCTGTTGCTTCGCGCAGTTCAGACAGAGCGAACGCCGGTTTCCGGATCCGTTGTTTTTTTCATACAAAAACACGGCTGCCGGCTCTTTGCCGCACTGTTCACACAGCTTCAGCCCGGACTCTGTACTCACAGCGCCGCGAGCTTCTCCTGAAGCGCGGCATCCTTCTTCTGCACGCCCTCGATCATCTCGGCCTTGCGCGCTCTGAGCTGCTCCGCCAAGGCTTCATCCGAGAGCGCGAGCATCTGCACGGCAAGGATCGCGGCATTCTTTGCGCCGTCCACGGCGACCGTCGCGACCGGGATTCCCGGCGGCATCATGACCGTTGCGAGCAGGGCATCGAGCCCCTCAAGCTGTGCGCCCTTGCAGGGGATGCCGATGACCGGCAGGGTCGTGTGCCCGGCGATGACGCCCGCGAGGTGCGCTGCCATGCCCGCGGCACAGATGATGACCCCGAAGCCGTTTTTCTCCGCATTTTCTGCAAATTCCGCCGCAAGCGCAGGGGTTCTGTGCGCGCTCATGACATGTGCCTCATACGGCACGCCGAAGCTCCTGAGCTCGGTGACTGCATTCTTGACAACAGGAAAATCGCTGTCGCTGCCCATAATCACTGCGACCTTTTTCAAATGGTAAGTCTCCCTTCTGTTATGATGCGTTTCCGGAAGCCGCCGTCCGCGCATCGGTAAATCCGAAATATGTATAATCGCCCATTGCGTTTCTGCTGATCCGCAGGGTCATGCCCGTCCGGACGGTCTGCGCCTCGCCGCTGCTGTTCAGCTCATGATACTGCACGATCATCCAGACTGTATAGACCGGGAAGGTCTCGGTCTGCTGCACGGAAATGCGGGTGATATCCGCCTCCTTGAGCTGGCAGCCCGCATAGGCGTGCGCGGCACGGATCTCACTGCTGTTTTCCGCGCTGATGCGTGCATCCTCGGGCGCCTCCCGCGTGATGAACAGGTATTCGAGATATTCTGCACTCGCAGCGCCCAGATGCGTGAGCACATCCTCCGCAGGCAGAGCCCGCAGCCTTTGCGCATCCAGATTCATCGTCAGCTTATAGAGCCCGACCGGGAACACCGCATGCCAGTCATCCCAGATGATCCTGCCCGCCTGCGCAGAGAGCCGGCCGGTATAGGTGCTCTCGCCCTCGGTGACGGTCAGCGCATCGCCGGCAAGCGACACGCTGTCCCACGACCGGTTGATCCAGCGCGTGCCGTCGGAATGGTAAAGGTGATATTTCGGCACGCCGTTCTCGGTCAAAGAGGCGACCCAGAGGTCGGTCTCCTTCTGCTCAAAGGCATTGTAGAGGAACGGGACAAGCTGCTCGCCGTTCGTGCGCAGCAGCCCGAAGCGGTCCTCTCTGCCGTCATTCCGCCGCGCGATCAGCACGGAATCGCTCATCGCACGCAGATAATACCATGTCGGTTCGATCAGCACTCTCCCGCTTTTGGAGCGTGCGCCCCAGAGTCCGTTCTGCACATAGAGCGTCACGGCAGAGCCGGATTCCGGCGTTTCTTCATTCGGCTTCTTTCCCTGATTGCCGGAGCCGGAATAGGCAAGATTTGCGATCGCGGCGCTCAGAAGGAGCACGGCAGTCAGCAGAACCAGCACCAGAACGCGGAAGCGGCGGTTCATAGGCAGCAGCTCCTTTCAGCAAAAGCAGCCGCCGGTTTCCGTTGCCGCATCAGTCAGTGCGCGCTGCGGTAGCCGCTTTTTCCGCCCCGGTCGTCGTAGTCGTCATCGTCAAAATCGTCGTCATCGAAATCGTCGTCGTCATAATCATCATCGAAATCATCGTCATCATAATCATCATCGTCATAGTCATCATCATCGTAATCATCGTCGTCGTAGTCGTCATCATCCTCGTCGTCATAGTCGTAATCGTCATCATCATAGCCGTCGTCTTCGTAATCGTCGTCGTCATAATCGTCGTAATCTTCATCGTCATAGTCGTCATCGTCGTATTCATCATCGGGCAGCGCCTTCTCCGCATTGTTGTCCGCGAACGCCGCCGCGATCTTATCCTTCAGAGCCTTCAGCTTCCCGCCGATCGACTTCAGGACAGCCTTTGCCTTGTCGCCGAAGGTCGGCTGACCGGATTCGTCATCATCAGCGGGCGCCGCTTTTCTGGTAACGGGCTTTGCCGGTGCATCGTCGTAATCTTCGTCGTCATAATCCTCGTCATCGTAGTCTTCGTCATCGTAGTCTTCGTCATCGTAGTCTTCGTCGTCATAATCCTCGTCATCATAGTCCTCGTCGTCGTAATCCTCGTCGTCGTAATCCTCGTCATCGTAATCCTCGTCGTCGTAGTCCTCGTCGTCATAATCCTCGTCGTCGTAATCTTCTTCTTCGTCCTCCAGATCCTCATAGAGGTCATCGTTGTCATAGTTGATCTCTACAACGAATTTTTCCTTTTCCGGCTTCTGCTCGGGCTCTGCGGTATCGGCAGCCTTCTGTGCAGCCTCCTCAGCGGCCTTCTGCTCTGCCTCCTCGGCAGCCTTTTTCGCAGCCTCGGCAGCAGCCTTCTTCTCAGCATCCGCGGCGGCCTTCTTTGCATCCGCCTCCTCAAATGCCGCATCGACCAGCGCATCGAACTCCGCGTCGGTCTCCTCCTTGAGCTGTCTTGCCTTCTCCAGCGCAGCGTCCTTCTCCGGCTGCACGCGCTTTACCTCCGCCCGGACAGGCTGCTTCTGCGCCTGCTTTGCGGGCGCGGCGGGCTTTCCGGCCTGTGCGCCGACCGCCTTCTGTGCCGGCTTTTCAGCGGGCTTCTCCTCGGGCTCCGGAAGCTCCGGGAACTGATCCGCATTCTTCTCAGTCTCGCGAATAATGTAAATCGGGCGGCGCTTGACCTCAAGGAAGGTCTTGCCGAGATACAGCCCGACAATGCCGGTGCAGAAAAGCTGCAAGCCGCCGAACAGCAGAATCGTGCAGATCATCGTCGGATAGCCCGCAACCGGCTCCCCGACCGCGATCTTCTTGATGACAGTCACGATCAGCATAATCAGCCCGAGCAGGCACATCACCACACCGATAATTGCGGAAGCCGAAAGCGGCGCCGTCGAGAAGCCGATGATGCCCTCGATCGAGTAGCGGAACAGCCCCCAGAAGCTCCACGAGGACTTGCCCGCCGCGCGCTCGACATTCTTATACTCCAGATACTTTGTCCGGAAGCCGACCCACGAGAAGATACCCTTCGAGAACCGGTTGTACTCGGTCATCGACAGAACGGCATCGACCATCTGCCGCGTCATGAAGCGGAAATCCTGTGCGCCGTCCACGATCTCGGTCTGCGAAATTTTGTTCATGATGCCGTAAAACCGGCGCGCAAACCACGAACGAACCTTCGATTCGCCCTCCCGGCTGACCCGGCGTGTCGTCGCGCAGTCGTAATAGCCGCTCGCGACCGTCTCATACATCTTCGGGAGGAACGCCGGCGGGTGCTGCAGATCCGCGTCCATGATGACGCAGTAGTCGCCCTTCGACTCCTTCAGGCCGGCGTACATCGCCGATTCCTTGCCGAAATTCCGCGAGAACGATACATACCGCACGCGGGAGTCATATTTCGCCATGATGCGCAGCTTGGAGAGCGTGCGGTCCTTCGAGCCGTCGTCGATAAACAGATACTCGAAGCTCAGCTCCGGATGCTGCTCCTGCATCTGTGCCGAAATCTTCGTAATTTCCTTGTAAAAGAGGGGAAGAACCTCCTCCTCGTTATAGCAGGGAACAATGACGGAAATCAGTTTCTTTTCATCCATTCGGGTTTCCTCCTGTCTGCGGGAGATGCCGGGGGCACCGCCTGATTCGCATAATCATACACCATACATTATACCCCATATGCCGCAAAAAAGCAAGGGGTTCTGCGCGAAAAATTATATTTTTCCGGCGCCGCCCCGCAGCCTGCCCGCCGCGCCGCAGAGAAAGCCGCCCGGCAGCGCATCCCCGCCGCAGAGCCCGGGCACAGCAGCAAAAACCGCGCTTTTCTTTCAAAAAAGCCTTGACAAACCCGCGGATCCGTGCTATAATATAGGGCGTGACATACGAGAAATTAGCTCAGTTGGCAGAGCATCTCCCTTTTAAGGAGAGGGTCGAGGGTTCGAACCCCTCATTTCTCACTTGAAATATTATCGCGTATCTGCTTGAAAATTGCGCAGATACGCGATTTTTCATTTTACAAAAATGCAGTTAAAACTGCGCGTGTGACATTTTAACCGCAAATAATCACACGAAACCGTATCGGAAATCACACGAAAATCACACGAAATCACACGCAGGATTCCCTTGCGCCATGTTAAAGAGGAACGAAGTGCAGTAGCATACACTTTTCCCCTCTATGATTATCATATGAGAAAACCGAATATTCTTACCCAGAAGCCCTGCGACCAACTGATCGCAGGGCTTTCTGCGTCTATGGGAAGGAGAAACGGATGCCGAAGCTCAAAAAGAAGATCACTCGGGATTTCACGACTATACATAATACAATGCTCCGTGATATGCGGCTCGGTGCGACGGAACGCGGTCTGCTGCTGACTATGCTCTCGCTGCCGGACAACTGGAACTTCTCGATCAGGGGGTTGTCCAGAATCCTGCCGGACGGCGCGACTAAGATCGCAACTGCGCTCAAGAATCTCGCCAAGAGCGGCTATCTGGTTCGGCGACGTGTCTACTCAGACGGCAAGATCACCGACTGGGAGTATACGTTCAGCGATGAGCCGATGACCGATGTTGAAAACTCGCCGCAAGAACCGGAAATCCTTGATCTGGAAAACCTAGATTCAGAAAACCTAAATCAAGGTAACCTAGATCAAGAAAACCCCGACAATAATCAAAGAAACAAGAATCAAATATCAAAAGATCAAATATTATCGGATCAAGCATCCATCAATCAATCGGACGGATTGACAGATCGTGAGCAGTATACAGAGCTGGTGAAAGTGAACATCGAGTATGCGGAGTATGCCGAATGGATCAGGCTCTTTGCCGGCGACTACATGACCGTGCAGGAGCTGGACGAGATCGTGACGATGATCGTGAACGCAATCATCTCTGAAAAGAAAAGCGACCGCATCTGCGGACAGGAGTACCCGCGGGAGGTCATCCGGTCGGTAATGCTCAAGGTTGACCGCGCCTGTATCGAGCGGACGATCGACACCATGAAGCACACCGAGCATATCCGCAACTATGAGCGCTATCTGCTCAGCACATTGTTCAATGAAGCAAACGGGCGACATCTCCGGACGAACACCGAGAACCGGCAGGCAGACGAGCAGCTTCGTCGGGAGCAGCAGCAGATTTATGATCTGACCGGGATATTCACATAATCGCTGCTGATCACAATGGATATAACGAAATGTTCCCTTGCATTTTCAAGCAAAACATGATATACTGAAAACAGTCGCCAATGTTTTTGCATGAGAATCGGCGTGCGAATCTGATATACGGGAGAATGCAGATGATGAAAGCAGCATTATGTCAATTCCAGATCGAATTTGAAGAAAAGGAGAAGAATCTGCAAAGAGCCAAGCACATGATCGCATCGGCGGCAGCGGAACACGCGCAGATCATCTTCTTTCCGGAGATGTCCTTCACCGGCTTTTCAATGAATGTTTCTTCGATCGGAGAATTGGGCGGCGAGACGATTTCGATCATGCAGGAATATGCGCGGAAATATCAGATCGCGGTCGGCTTTGGATGGGTGAAGCAAAACGGAGAAAAAGGTGAAAACCATTATACTGTTCTGGACGCAGCCGGCACGATTCTCGCGGATTATATCAAGATTCATCCGTTTTCATACAGCGGCGAGGATGACTATTTCATCCCCGGCAGTCAGACTGCTGTTTTCAGCTTTGCAGGGCAAAGAGTCGGTCTGTTCATCTGCTATGATCTGCGCTTTCCGGAAATCTTCCGCGCAGTTGCCGCAGATGTCGATGTCATAGTCGTTGCGGCAAACTGGCCTGAAAAGCGAATTGCACACTGGAACAAGCTGCTCGAAGCCCGTGCGCTGGAAAATCAGTGTTGGGTGCTCGGTATCAACTGCGTCGGCAATCAGGAGAATCTGCACCATAACGGCAGCAGCAGAACGGTCAATCCGGAGGGCGAAACGGTTGAATGTCTGCTTGAACGTGAAGGCATCATCTTCTGTGAGATTCAGGATGAAGCCGCACACTTCCGAAACAGCTTTCCGGCTTTGCACGATTGCAGAACTGAACTGTATAAAGAGCTGATGTGAAACTGAGGAACAGAAATGAGCAATATCGTAATATTGGTCGGCAGTATGCGTCGCGGAGGCAACACCGATCTGCTTGCGCGGAGATTCGCGGAGGGTGTGGAACAGCACAACAATGTCGAGATTATCTCAGTTGCAGATTACAGGATTGCGCCGTGCATTGGCTGCAATACCTGCTTCACCCGCGAGGGCAATGCGTGCTTCAATCATGACATGGATGCGATTTATGAAAAGCTGCGGCATGCGGATGTGCTGGTCATTGCGTCGCCGGTTTACTTCTACGGCATCAGCGCCGAACTGAAAGCGATCATCGACCGGCTGCACACGCCGATGCGAAATACATTCGCAATCCGGAAGCTGGCGCTGCTGCTCGTCGGCGCGGCGGAGCTGCCGAACCTGTTTGATCCGATTCTGATGCAGTATCAGATGATTCTCGATTTCTTTCATTTGATGGATGCCGGCAAAGTACTCGTTCGTTGCGTAAAGGACAAGGGCGATATCATCGGACGTCCGGAAATGGATGAGGCTTATCAGTTGGGGTTTACAATAGAGTGATGAACACTTCATATAGTAAACATAACGCAGACGATTCAAATAATCGCCTGCGTTTATTTTTACACTGTTGATGATTGGAGGAATACGATGAGCAACAAGAGAAAAAGAGTTGGACCGATTTCGGTCTACTTCACCCGCGAGCAGATCAATGCAATCATGTATCTGCTCGACTGTTTCCCGGCGGCAGACCCGGACAACAAACTCGCCGCCGATGCCGAAAAGCTCAAACGAAAGATCATGCTGCACGGCCGCACGTTTGACGACCGCGGCGATGAAAAAGTGTCGCTGTACTTTTACGAGGAAGAAGCATCGAAGCTGATTCTGCTGACGAGCATCTATGTCTCGGCGTTCGGAAATCCGACGAACGACTATTATCCGCAGATCGGTTTGACGCGGAAGGGTTTGGGAATCTCCCAAGAAGCGGAGCAAATTCATTCGCCGAGTTGAGCGGCGAATCCCAAGTCAGTCCTGTTCAGCCGAAATGGGCGGTACAGGACTGATATTGGGTAAAATATCCCATAAGTTCTGAAAATGACGTTTTTACGTTCTTTCACAGAACAAACACACATTGAAAAAAGAGAAAAGGGGGACAAGCATGAAAAGTTTGAGCGTGAGTTTTACCCTCGGTCGCGCCTGTGCCGTTCACAGCGCGAACATTTCGCACAACAACCGAAAGTTCAACGCTGAAAATGTTGACCCGACACGCATTGCGTCCAACATCGCCTACAAGCAGCAGTATGTCGAAGATGCCTACAATCAATTGTTCGGGAAAGCGCTGCGGGAATACAATGCGAAACAGAAAAAGGAGTGCCGGAAGATCGAGGATTACTATGCGCACATCGTTCGCGGTCGTAGAGAGGAACCCTACTATGAAGCGATTGTGCAGTTCGGTGATTGTCACACTGCGCCTTCAGGTACACCTGACGGCGACCGTGTCAAAGAAATGCTCGACGAATACATGAAGTCATTTCAGCAGCGCAACCCGAATTTGTATGTCTTCAATGCCGTACTTCACGATGACGAGGCGAGCCCGCATTTGCACATCGACTTCATTCCGTTTTACTCGAAAGGCAGAAAGATTGGATTGTCGAAAGGTGTGTCGATGCGTGCGGCTCTGCGGGAAATGGGATTTGTGCCGAAGAACAGCAGCGTGAATCAGCTCGTCATGTGGGAGGAATCCGAGCGAAAGTTCATGGAAGAACTGTTGCGCCGACACGGCTACGAGCGCGAGGATAAAGACGCGCGCTATCAGCACATGACAGTCGATCAGTATAAATCTTCGCAGGAAGCGAAACGGATGACAGAATCGCTGCGGGCATCGCGCTCGGTCAGCCACTATGACGACATGGGCGTATTGAAAATGCAGCTTGCCCTGTCGCAGCACTATGCCCAAGTTTTGGAAGCGCAGCAGGAGTCGCCGTATATGTCGTTCTTTTATGCGGATGACACCAAGCAGACCTTTGTGCAGGATGAGCTGCGGCGGCGAGGGATTCCGTATCGCGAAACGGAAAACGGATTCGAGGCGCAGAAATGTTATGTCGATGAAATCCGTAAAGTTGAGGATAACTACCGCCGACCGAAACGTGCGGCGCGTGATGTACTCCGTGATGATGTTGACAAAGCACTGATGCAGTCAAAAAACTTTGATGAGTTTCTGGAACGGCTGGAGCGGTTGAAGTATGAAGTGAAGCGCGGCAAGTATATCGCGGTGCGTCCGCAGTTCGGGGCAAATTACATCCGGCTGAAATCGCTCGGCGAGTTTTACAGTGAGAATGCGCTGCGGAACAGAATCGCGATGAAACATGACTATGAGAACAATTTGAAACAGCACGTCGAAGAAGCCAAACGCAGCAAAGCACCGAATTACCGGGTGCTCCAGATGATGTACTTTTACACCATTGCTTTTTCAAAAGGGTACATGCCGGTGCGCAAGAAAAATCCGCGGTGCGTCCTGACTTGGAAGAACGATGCGCACCTCGATAAGCTTTCCGTTCTTGATGCATGAGATAATAGGCTGACCGGAATCAGCAGAGCAAATGATGAATTCAATATCATCTTTAGGGGCATTCTTATGTAGTCGAAAAGCCTCTGCAAGCAATTCTTCATCACTTACAATGCTTTTATCAAATATCCACTTCAACAGCTTTTGGGCATATATGGTATTATTGCCAGCAAAAGAAATGCAGCATGTTGGTCCGATAATCACGCTTTTAATAAACCCATACTTTCTAATTACTGTAATTTCCTTTTCGCTCCAAATCTCATTAACAGCGCCTATCAATGTTGTTTTGGTTTCGCTGAATATATTTACTTTTTGCGCCGTTTTTTCTTGATTCATAAATATCTTTTCGGCATAAACAAAGCTCATGTGTTCTCCTTGGATCTATAAACCATTTTCTATTTGAATTCATTTGTGAAATCAACAATAACATTAGTTCGGTATTGCATCGCCTTGCGCAAATCCTTGCCGAGCGACTTCTGCTCAATCATGACATGGGTAGACGGAATATAGCCGTCGATGAAGCTGGTGTGATCTAGTTGCACCTGATCCTCAAAGCTGATGAAGCTCTTGATATCCTGCACGCCGAAAACGTGCTCCAACAGGTCAATCCAGAAAGGCTGGCTTTGTCCTTTTTCGTAGCCCTGATCCTTCCAGCGTTCCGCAAATTCAGCGGCAGCTTTCTTCTGTTCGTTCGGTGTCATGTTGTTCCCTCCGTTGTGACTTGGTTATAGGTGAATAGTGTCCTTCACGTTTCATCAATCTTCTTAAACTCATCCATTCGCAGCTCACGTTTCAATTCTTCCTCTGTCGGGAGGTAGGTGAAATACTTTGATGCGAATATCTGACTGTTGCCCTCTGGCAAGCCTTGTAAATCTGCTCGCCGATTTCCCAATAGGCAATAACCATAGCTGAGTTGATAGCAGCATACACACGGTTCTGCGCTGTTATTACAAAGGAGCGAATAGAAGTATAGATTTCTTCCGAATTGCTCCCTGCTGTTACGATTTCATTGTTCATAGACAGCTCCCCCTTGTTCTAATGATATACTTATTATACCATACTATCTATATTTTACCATGAATGTGTATATAGGTCAAGGGGAAATGTGAATCAATATGATAATCATTGAAAATAATCCGCCGGTTTCCTTGATATTTCCGCATTGATAGCCTATCATGCAGAAAACATCAGACATGAACGCTGCCTGATCGCATGGATGTGAAAATCAATACGCACCCGCCTTGACATAAGGCAGGTGACAGAGCAACAAGGGCGTCGGCTTCCTTGACGCTTTGTTTTATGGGGTCGTGGAATCCGACCCCATTTGTTACGATGTATGCGATTTCGTGATAAACCGGCTCCAAAAATTTTCGATTTCGTGGGAGAATAGTTTGTGTAGCGCAATATTCTCAATCCCGCAAAGTATGCTGACAAAATCAGCAGCTTGCGGGATTATTTGCTTGTGAAAATACACAATTCGTCGGGTACCCTCTTTCTTTGTGCCTGTGTAAAAAGGAGATTTTGAAAAGCAACTGCAAAAAACTGTGCATTTAAGCCCTTCTAAACGGCTATATAACAGAGACTAATAGATTTTTTATTGGGATATCGAAAGATTCTTACCAGCGGCAGGGACGGCGGATATATCCAGAAAGACAGATACTTCGGCTAATCGTCCAAATGTGGATTCCTTTTTTATTGTGTTGTTGTTCCATTCGCAGATTCTTGCGAAAAGGGGTTGATAAAACGGCTGTAACTGTCCATATAGGTGAAAGGCATTATCGGATTCTGCCGGTTGCAAGGCAAAACATAAATTTCTATGCTATATTATCCAACCCCAAGAACCCCCTTTTTCCGCTTGATTGTGCAATTCGCAGAAATATGCCAATAGGGGCTGTAAAAACCCCTTCCTTATTCCATAAATAGTGAAGGGGCATATCAAAATTGTTTGATTGGTTCAGTTCATCGCACCTATTGAAGAAATTACCAACCAACAGAACACCCTCTGTTTTGGCAGTTGTGCAAATCGCAGAAATTTGTCAAAAGGGGGGAAACGAAATGCCCTTCCCAATCCATATAAGTGAGGGGCATCATCAGAGCCTCACAGCATCTTGAAAACCGAATAGCAGCATACAGGCAACGTTTAACCTGCGGCTGGGGTGTGAGACCCGGCAGCCACGGAACCCATACGCGATGACCATGCGAAGAGCATGAGAGCGAGCAATATGACGGTTCGAGATCGGAGCAGCGTCCGGGGGCGATGAAACGCAGGCGATCATGATACTTCCGTCAAGCGGCGGCTCCTCTGTGAGACCCACAGAGTTTGAGAGCTTAGTGCTATGCGGCTGATACGCTGTCAGCCGGCCTGTATGCCCGATAAGCTCTGCCCGAACGTTTTGTTATGGCAGAACCGCAGCATAACCCACAGTACCGAAACGGTACTCCAGACCCAAGCGCGGAGGAATTGCATGAAACAAATCACATAGATTATAACGGCTGATTTCGCCCCTATCGGAAGAACAGAGAACAGGATTTCAAAACTGTTAAAATGGCAGTTTTGAAATCGGGACAAGCAAAGGAGGATGTCAATGAGAAAAGCGCAGAGAATCACTCTTTACAAAATCGTCTGGTGCAAAATTCGTTACTGGCAGAATCTGCGTGACATTACTGATGCAGAGCTTGCTGCCGCCTTGCAGGTCGGAGAGAGAACGCTGCATGAGTATGACAAGAGCGCAAAACACATCACTCTTGAAAAGATCGACAACTTTTTGGAGGTCAATCATATGGAACTGAATGAGCTGATGACCTTATAAACGCGAGCTTGCGGAATATCGGCATTTGAACATGAGAACGAATATGCAGTCGGCTTTACTATTGCATTTTTACCGATACTATGATATAACCGCGCAGTGCGCGGCTCCATTTTAACTTCCATGATTTCATCCTGAAACTTTTTTCACCTGCTCTCATTGAATTTTTTGTAATAATATGATATAATGTATCTGTAAATGCTACTGCATTTCGTTCCCGGAAAGGAACGAATATGAAAGCAAAAAAGCTCCCGTCCGGAAGCTACCGGACACAGGTCATTGTCGGCTATGACGAATACGGCAAACGCACGGTCAAATCCTTCACGGCAGATACCGCGGAAGAAGCAATCCGGCTTGCGCTGGACTTCAAGGCAAACAAAGCGCTCGGTATTGTGCCGCGTGCCATGACGGTCGAGCAGGCATTCAGCCAGTACATCGAGGCGCGGGATCAAGTGCTCTCTCCGTCTACGATCCGAGGGTACACAGTCATCAAGGAAACCCGTCTGCAAGCGATTATGCGCATGAACATTGTGCAGCTGACAATCAACGACATTCAGCGCGCTGTCAATCTGGATGCAAAGCGGCTGTCAAACAAATCGCTGCGTGCGGCGCTGTCACTGCTGAAAAGCGTGCTGGCGGTTCAGGGGATCGAAATCAACACCAAGCGGATCACACTGCCCCCGCGGCGGAAAAAGACCGTCACGCTGCCGGAGACTTCCGAGCTGCTCAAGGTGATTATCGGCTCGAATATGGAGCTGCCGTGTCTGCTGGCGATGTGGTTGTCGCTGCGCATCAGCGAGGTGCGCGGATTGCAGTTTCGGGATATTGCAAAAGACGGCAAGACAATTGATATCTGCCGTGCAAAGATCTATCTCGACGGGCATGATGTGCTGCGCGACTGCAACAAGACCTATGACAGCACCCGCAGCAACGCGCTGCCGCCGTATCTGCTGCACCTGATTCAGCAGGTTCCGCACAGGCGTCCGGATGATTTCATCGTTCCGCTCGGATATCAGTGCATGAAGTACCGTTTTCGCAAGCTGATGAAAGATGCCGGCTATGACATTACTTTCCACAAGCTGCGTCATGCGTTTGCGACCACGCTGAACGATCTGGGCATCCCAAGCAACTACATCCAGAAGCTCGGCGGCTGGTCAACTGACAACATTATGAAGTCCGTTTACACGCACACGACAGTCTCCAAAGAAGCCGAATACCAGCGGATAATCAACGATTATTTCATGTCTGCAATCGGCGGCTCCGTGCAGTGAAACCAAAAAATCACACGAATATCACACGCTGCAAAAATAGTCACATAGATACGCGATTTTCATGAGAAATTGTTGGATGTTCGAACCCCTCATTTCTCACTCATGAATATTTCGTAAATACGCTGTTTTCCGATATTCGGAGAACAGCGTATCTTATTGTGAAATGGGCTTTGGACACTATTTGGAGACTACGGAGAAAAATTCTGAGGGGATTCGCCGTCTTTGGTGGGCCCCTCTTTTTGCTTTTATTCAGCCTTTCGGCGATCGTCTGCGGACGCTTCATCAGGCTGCTTGTGCTGCGTGATGAGCATGGATTGCTATCCCGATCAGCTACGAAATCCGGGAGAATTATACCTATATCCATTGACAATCTATTAAATTTATGGTATATTATACACATATAAGAATCGGGTTTTTTTGATATAATCCGATTCCGGGCCGGGAATCCGGGACTGCGTTATGCTTGCCGTCATGCAAGTACAACCCTGCCGATATACAGAAAATGTATAACTTCAGAATCGGCGTGCAGCTTGATACCGGTGATGAGACTACGGTAAATTGATGCGATACTGTCAAAGGATGTGAGCATATGAAAAAACAACTGATCATTTTCTGGGCGGGCGGAACACTCCTGCTTGTAATCGGCGCGTTTCTCATCGGGTATAAGCTGATGCGGAATCCCAATGACAAAGGCAGAATGGACGATTCGCTCATAACTGCCGGCGATATTACAGAAATCGCTCCTCCCGCTGTTTCGGATTCTTCCTCCGCGCTGACAGAAACAACCGCTCCCGCTGAGATTACGGAAAGATCAAAGACCGATGTATCCGAGACCGAAACCTATGAGGCCGAAGCATCTGAGACTGAAACGTCTGTTACGGAGACTGTCACCGCCTTATCGGAATCGGATGTCGTATCCTACCCGGAGAACTACGCATATATGATGAGCGGATATGTCAACACAAATAAGTCCAATCTGATGATGAGAAAGCAGCCGGATCCTGATGCGGATTATGTATTTCGTGAAGGGATCAAAAAGGGAACGCTTGTCGAAATATACGGGACCGGCCAGGGAAAAGACGGGACGATGTGGTATTTTGTCAAGTATAAGGGATATGAGGGCTGGTGTAAATCGGCTTACATTACAAAAGATGCTCCGCCGGCTCAGACCGAACCGCCGAGAGATTCCGTGTCAAACGGCTTTATTGTTCCGGACTGTTATCTTGACTACCCCTCGCACTGTGAGACAGTAGTCGGGGGGCTGAATTTAAGAAGCGGACCCGGCGAAGAATATTCGTCATTTCTGAAGATTCCGAAGGGCACAGAGCTGGAGGAAATCGGCTATAATTATAATAATACGGAATGGATTTTCACCTGCTATAACGGTCAGTACGGCTGGGCTAAAACCTTCCATAACGGAAAAACATATATTGAGTTTTCCGGCGAAATGGCAAAGCCTGTGATATACCTGTATCCTACAGCCGAAACCGTTGTATCTGTGAAGCTGACGCTGCATACAAGCAGGCTGTCAACATCCTATCCGCATTACGGTGACGGCTGGAGGGTCATTGCGAAGCCGGACGGTTCATTGGTGAATCTGTCAGACGGAACACACCATTCCTACCTGTTCTGGGATAGCTGCGACGACCGTACACACTACGATTTTTCAAACGGCTTCTGTGTTCCGGGCCCGGAGACTGAGGCATTTCTGAAAGACAAGCTGACCTATATGGGACTGACAGAGTCGGAAATGAATGATTTTATTGTATACTGGCTCCCGAAAATGGAGCACAACAATTATAATTTGATTTCCTTCCAGAGCGATGCATATACAGACGCGGCGGAGCTGGACATCACACCGAAGCCGGACAGCATGCTGCGCGTATTCATGGCTTATATTCCTCTGGAGGAGGAAAGAGAAATCGCCCCGCAAACGCTTGTCCCCTTTGACCGGACGGGGTATTCGGCTGTAGAATGGGGCGGAACAGAATTAGGGCGTGTTGACACTAAAATAATATGCGGATTTTTGAGATGATTTTATTCCGTTCTAGGCAAAAATCCGCAGGCGTGCTTTCGCACGGCAAGGATTTTTAACGACGAACAGGATGAAATCAGCCAAAAAGACGCGTGTTAGGCTTAGTGTCAACACGCCCTAAATTAGCCTTCAGATCATTTCGCTGCAATGCCGATCGCACATCTTTACCGAAGAACGCAGACGGGCGGATGAAGCAATTGATCTCTAAAAGAAACGGATCAGGCCGCTTTTCGACAATCGGGAAGCGGCCGCGCCGCGCAGACGGCATCGACAAGCGAAACGGAATTCTGCAATCATCAAAAGGAGCGGAGGAAAGCACAATGAGCAAGATTGTCATACTGATCGGCAGTATGAGAAAAGGCGGCAACACCGATCTGCTTGCACGGAAATTTGCGGAGGGCGCGGCACAGCACAACAATGTCGAGATGATCTCGGTTGCAGATTACAGGATTGCGCCGTGCATCGGATGCAACACCTGCTTCACCCGCGAGGGCAATGCGTGCTTCAATCATGACATGGACGCGATTTATGAAAAGCTGCGGTGTGCGGATGTTCTGGTGATCGCGTCGCCGGTTTATTTCTACGGCATCAGCGCCGAACTGAAGGCAATCATCGACCGTCTGCACACACCGATGCGAAACACATTTGCAATCCGGAAGCTCGCGCTGCTTCTGGTCGGCGCGGCACAACTTCCGAATCTGTTTGATCCGATTCTGATGCAGTATCAGATGATTCTTGATTTCTTTCACTTGCAGGACTGCGGCAAAATACTCGTCCGCGGCGTGAAGGACAAGGGCGATATCATCGGGCGTGCCGAAACGGATGCGGCATACAGGCTGGGACTTTCGATCGTGTGATACACAGGAAAGGGTTATGCCTGCGGCAGCGGCGAGCCGGAGGATCATGAAGAATCAAAGCTGCGCGATACTTCCGCTGCACAAATACTTCCTTGCAAATCACGCGCAAATGCGCTATCATGATATCAGCAAAGGCGCCTTTGAATCAAACAAGGAGTGAGGATTATGGCAATCGGAGCAACGATCAGGCAGCTTCGGCATGAACAGAACATTACACAGGAACAGCTCGCGGAAGCGCTCGGCATCACCTCGCGGGCGGTGAGCCAGTGGGAATGCGGCAGAACCGCACCCGATATCTCGCAGCTTCCGGCGCTTGCAAATTTCTTTGATGTCACGACCGACCGGCTGCTCGGTGTGGACATCCGCCGCAAGGAGGACGAGGTGCAGAAGATTCTTCGTCATGCGATGAAATTCAGCGAGCAGGGCGATCAGGAGGGGCTTGCGGAGTATCTCAGAGAGCAGCTGAAAACGTATCCCAACGAGCCCGAGCTGCTCAGTCAGCTTGCATTCGCTTTGCAGAGTCTCTATTTCCGGCAGGGCAGGGCGGATACGGAGGAGCTGAAAAGGGAAAAGTCCGGCGAGATCATCGCGCTGTGCGAGAGGGCGCTGCAATACTGCAAGCCGACCGCAGACAGCAGCTTTCCGAAGCAGCTTCTGATTTTCCAGTACCTGCATCTCAATGAAAAGGAAAAGGCAAGGGAGATCATCGCGTCGCTTCCCGATATCACGGGCACGAGAGAAATGTATGAAGCGGATGTGCTCGAAGGAAAGGAAGCACTGGCGCGGAGGCAGTCGGCGCTGCTGAACAGCTTTACGCAGATGATGCATGCTCTGTTCTGGAAAATCTGCCGCGATGATGCATACACCGATGAACAGAAAATTGAAATTCTGAAGGCGGACGATGCCCTGATTGATCTCATAACCGGCGGAAAAGCAAATGTGTTTCACGGTGCGTTGTCGGTCAATGCTGTGACAGAGGCAATGTGCTTCTTAAAGCTCGGCGAAGAAGAAAAAGCGCTCGAAATGCTGGAAGCCGCATACGGCCATGCCGACCGCTTTGAGACGCGCCCGGACGGTGAAAAATATGCGCCCTGCTGGCTCTCCGAGCTGGACGACAAGCGCGAATATACCGGCAAAACGAGTCCCGATACGGCATATGATAACGTATTCAGAATCATCACCGACCCGGAGACGAATTTCTGTGCGGCATTCAGCGGCAATGCGCGCTTTGAAAGGCTCATGAAGAAGCTGAAAGAGAGGACCGCGCAATAAACGGTTCCGGATAAAGCGCCCCGGCCGGGGCTGGTAACCGAATCAAAACGAGGCGCAGACGATCACACGACCGTCTGCGTCAGTTTGTCGAAAAAGCACGGCATGCGCCCTTGATTTTTGCAGAATGGATGTGATATAAGCCGGCAGTGCCGGCCTCCGGGTTTACTCCCCGGCAATTCCCCGTTAAACTTTTTTCACCCGCTCCCATTGAAATTTCCTCTATAACCAGATATAATGTGTTGGTAAGCAGCGCATTTCCGTGCGCTGTCGGAAGTCAGTACAGAAAGGAACTACCAATGGAACAGCTTGAAAACATGGCGAAAATCGAAGCCGCGCAGACCGAACTCGGTCAGTTTCTTATCAGCATGATGCCTGTGCCGTGGACAAAAATCTGCTATTATGCAAGAGTTGCTCCAGGCTTTTCATCGCCTTGGTTTGGCTTTATTGAGAAAGAAACAGATGTGATCTGTTGCAGTGAATTCTTTTGGAATCGCTATGATACTTACCCCTTCGAGAGAAGAGAGGCTCATAGAAAACTGCATCAGTTAGTTTCAGAGCTTTATAATGCGTATCTTGAACGATTCGGTGAGGAAAAAATTTGGAGTTTGATCTATTATACGATCAACGATGACGGGAAGGTTCATATT
>JAFUAD010000015.1 GCA_017460835.1 Oscillospiraceae bacterium | reverse complement strand
GCAGCCTGAATCTCAAACGCAAGAGATGCCTGCTTTCTCATGAATATCTCCTCAAAGTTTTTGCTGGTTCTCTTTCGTAAGCGATTGCCGTGGCGGAGAAAAAGTCCGGCTTGACAAAACTTCGGTTTTATGCTATACTTTATCTGTTATGCGCCGGTGTGATGGAATTGGCAGACGTGACGGACTCAAAATCCGTTGGTAGCGATACCGTGCGGGTTCGACCCCCGCCACCGGCACCAGCAGGCAGTGCCTCATGTTTGCAAGCAAACGTGCGGCATCCATAGTGGCTCCCATACAGCGATGTGTGGGAGTTATTACTTTTTCGCTCCTATTTGAGCGTATTTCCGATTGTTTCACGGTCGCAGGTTCTTAGATAGAGCCTGCGATTTTTTCGTTTTCATCGTCCTCATCGTCACCGAGAACTCTGGCGATCGTTTCAGCCGACGAGATTCGGGATGAATAGTCAAGATGACTGTAAAAATTCGCTGTTACGTTAAATGTCGAGTGTCCGAGCCAATCCTGAATGGCTTTCATGGACTCTCCGTTTGCAAGCAAAAGACTGGCACAACTGTGCCGCAGATCATGGAACCGAAGCTTCCTGAGACCGTGCTTTCGGATCATGTTCTTGAAATGGTCGCTGACGAAGTTCGGCGTGATGAGCTTACCGTATGCGTCACGGCACACAAAGCCCTCATAGGTTCTGTCAAAATCGGATTTCAGGAGCTTTGAATACATCTCCTCTTTCTGCTGCTGTTCTCGGAGCATCCGCTCAATGTGTGGAATCAGAGGGAGCGTTCTCACGCTGGCTTCTGTTTTCAGCGTATCGTCCACCCTGATCTCCTCATGACCTGAGCCGGTGCGGCTCGTGACCTTGCGGCAAACCGTGATGGTCTTGTTCTCAAAGTCGATTGCATCCCATTTCAGACCGATGACCTCGCTTCTGCGGAGACCGTAGTAGGCTGCGATATGTACGACAAGCTCCATTCTGTCGCCCTTGAATACCGCAAGCAGTTTGTTCAGCTCCTCTTTGCTGTAGAAGCTCGCCTTGTATTTTTCGATCTTCGGCAGCTCCACCTTATCCGCAGGATTGGAACTGAGCATATCCATCTTGACCGCATATTTCAGCGCCTTGTGAATATTGGCGTGATAATGTTTCACCGTATTGCCTGTCAGACCGCTGTTATACATATCATTGTAAAATTGCTGAATCTGCAAAGGCGTGATCTCGCACAAGAGCAGCTCAGGATATTTTCCGTTAAAATAGGTTTTGACCTTCTCGATATATCCTGCGTAGCTGCAATAAGTCGTATATGCGATCGTGGGCTTTACGGTTTCGAGCCAATGGCTCAGGAAGTCCACGAACAAAACACCGCCTGCTTTCATGCCGGTACCCTCTGCGAGCACCTCAGCACTCACTGCTGTGCGGTCTGCTTTCGGGTGCTTGGCTTTGGTCGCCTTGCCTGAGAGGAAGTCCTCGTAGAATGCGCCGACGATCTCCTCGACCTTAGCTGCCAGTGCTTTCTTGGTACACTTTTCGCTCAGACCTGTATTTACCCATTTGCGCTTGCGTTCGCCGTTATCGTCCTTGAAATCAAAGACTACATACTGCTTTCCGTTTTTGCTTGTGATGATGTACTTAAAAGGCAGACTTGCTTTCATTTGATATACCTCCTATGCTGAAAGCGGTAGAAAAGTCTGCTGCTGACTACTACATTGTAGCGCAGTCTGACGGCAAATGCAAGGGATTTCTACCAACTTTATGATTTTTCGGCGCAATGGATATTTCTACCCATTCAGATTTGTGCGCCTTGCAGGATGTAATCTATCACAAAGAGCTTTGCAACTCTGATCGTCCTGTTATCGGGGAGACAAGGAAGTTTATTCTCCTGAACAAGCTGCCGAACCCTTTTCGGGCTGATGCCAAGCATTTTGCTGATGTCCTTTACCCCGACCACTTCGGGGTAGTCACGATACATCGTCTTGTATGCCTGGCTCACTGTTATATTTCTATCCATAGTGATTCTCCTTTCGGAGCGGAAGAATTCGGAAAACAAACGAATCATGCTTCATATTCTGTTGTCAAGGTGCTCGGGACAGGCACGAAACTCCTCCCTTATGGCTGAGTGCTTTCAGCGGTGATTCGCTGCTGTCTGTGCCTGTCTATATTATGAACTATTTTTCAGAAAAAAGCAAATTTTCGGCGTCCACTTATAGGGACAGTTTTCGCAGTAAAACCGTTATTTTATGTGCTTTTCGAGAGTCTGCGATTTTGCGGTAGCAACTTGCTTTTATGACAAAACGGGGGCAATCATAGAGGTCACAATCTGCTTCAAAACTGTCCCTATACGTGGACGTTCACAAAAATTTTACATTTTTGCATAGCTGACAGGTAGGATTACTCTTATTTCTGTTAAAGCAATCCTGCCGCTGTATCGGACTTCTGAATACAGTATAGCGCAGAAAGCAACAAATGTCTATTCGATGAAACACCAAAGATTTTCGGGCGGTAGAACGAAGTCCCTTGTGGTTTGTTCCGTTTTAGTCCGTTAAAGTCCCTTTTAATCCCTTTTGAATCCGTCCGTTTTTTACATTCAACGCATTTGCGCTGTTTTCTGTTTTTGCCTTGTTTGTGCAAAATGATGAATCCGCAAATTTTGGTAGAAAAGTAAAATGAAAAAGCGCTGGGGATGTGACCTCGGCGCTTTTTGCTATCGTTGATTATGATGATCGGGAATGAGGATACCCTCGGATTTGAGAAGTCCGATCTTTCTATCCGGACCGCTGGCGTATCAGTTTAGCGCATCATCCTCGCTGACAAGGGTGATTGCGCTGAGCAGAGAGGCATAGTTATGTATGTAATTCATCACTCCATAACCTTCTCGAATCTGAACATACAGCCGTCGTCATCGCTGTCCATATCGGGTTTACTGCTTTCATGCGGATCTGGGTGCATTGGATTGTAGAATTCCACAGCATGAAAACCGCAGCGATTGATATAAAAATGGATGTTCCGTTTCTCAAAATACGGGGTGCAGGTCTCCCACACTTTTGTATCCGGATGCAGGTGTTCGTTTTCAGACCAGATTGCCCGCCCGATGCCCTTACTTTGGACACTGACTTTCACAAACAGAAAGTCAAGATGATTATGCTGTGTCTGCTCGTTTATCACAACAATCGCTCCGCCGACGATTTCATCGTCAATCACAGCAGCATAAGCGATCGCACCCTTAGTGCCGAGAGAACGGTCAATATCTGCTTCGGGAAGTATCTGCATATCGGTCTCGCCATATTCCGCTTCCGCACCGAGCTGAAAGGCTATTTGCAGCTCTTTTTTGAATTCAGAAAGCTCATCCTGACGGACAGTTCGTAATGTGATAGTCATCATATTCTCACGCTCCAATCTTGATATGATATTATAGCACGGTAGGTCTGAGAAGTCAATCATTTTACACAATAATCTGAGGATTGATTTATGCATAAGGGAGAAATATCGGAATCGCAACGGATATTTCGCAAATATGCTTTACGATACCCGTATTTTTTCGGTATATAATTAGGAGAGCATATTTATCATCATGCTCTGAGAAATCCAGCAATAGCAGTATGGAGCAAACCGCACAGCGGTTATGCTCCAAAACAGAGAGAAAGCACTGAGCCGAAAGGCTCAGATGCAAACACGCCGCGCAGGGGCGTGAGCTATCCCAGCAAGCACGGTATCTCCGCATTACAAATTTTCAGATTTGAATGCTCCGATACACCGCTTGGCAGAGGGTTCCACCCCTACGACCCCGAACAAAAAACCGGCAGATCAGCCTGCCGGTTTTGAGAAATATCAGCATTATGATTCGGATAGTTTTTTGAGCAGCATTGCAACGTCAAGAATCGTAATAAAGCCGTCATTATCTTGATCAGGTTTTGCATGGAGTATTTTGTCAATCTGATCATTTGAAAGTGATTCATCTTCTGCAATAAATCGAGCAAGCAGCACAGCATCTGCAACCGACACAGTTCCATCACCGTTCATGTCATCGTCAATCTGCTCTGACGCCTCTCCAATTTGAACTGCACCGTTCACTGCAGCGAACACAACATCCTCCAGATTGATATTATATGTTGATTTCTGATTAACAGCAATTTCAACCGTCGCTTCTCCTTTTTCCGCAAGCACTTCATATTTCAAAGTCGCAACAGTGCCATTTCCAGTATTGTTCTCCGTTGCCAGGTCGTCCCAATTCAGAATGTAGGGAATCTTTGTGAAATCATCTCCGGAAAGAAATGTCGATGTTCCGAGAATCTTTCCGTCTGCAGCATCGACCAGCTTCAACTGCGTGCTGTCATAGGTCAGACAAGTGTGACTTCCCAGCCAGCAAGATACCGGCGAAGAATAGTTACGTCTTTCAAATCAACTGAGCTATCTCCGTTAACATCTGCATTGGTGTCATTGATAGTAACTTCCCAGCCAGCGAGATAACGGCGCAGAATTATCACATCTTTCAAATCTATGCTTTCATCTCCGTTGACATCGCCGGAAACCTTGTCGCCAACTGGCGGTTGGTCAATGTCTGTCAGTTCTGTCCAACAAGGATCATCACTGAAAACATACTGTGAAGCATCCTGCGTCATCGAAAGAAGATTGAAGTGAGAGCTGTCATAGCTTTCAAATGTCACCATCTGCTTGTCAGTGCCGGAGAGAATTACCTTATGCGTTCCAGATGCAGGGAAAGCATATGCTGTACCATCGTCATACTGATAGAAATCGCCCTTGATTTCAAGTGTTCCGGCTGTCAGGTGGTCGCTGTGATTTTGATCTGTCATTGTAATAAAATTACCGCCCACACTCACTTTGTCTCCATCATTCGTCATATTCAAAATACCATTCGATACGGAATAAACCGCAGAATCCTCATCTCGAACAATCAGGTAATTTCCAGAAACATTCAAAGCACCCGTATTTAAAATAACAATTCCGTCATATTGATAAAGATTTCCATCAATGTTGACAATATTTCCGTTTAAGTTAAATGTCATTCCTGTTATCTTGAGATCGCCAGAAATGTCCAATCCGCAACGCAATTTTGCATTGTTGATACACCCATTATCACTCTGAATCTTCACTGTTTCAGCGTCGGAAGAAAAATCTTGTGTTTCAATAAATCCGTTTAGGCAACACCGCACAATTGCAAAGCGGTGAAAAACATGGTATAATAGGAATATGGAAACACAACTGACACTGGCCATGATGAACGATGAGCTGGGACAGGCCAGAACCAGCAAAAAAGAATTTCTGGATAAAATTGAAAGCATCGTACCGTGGGATACATTCATAGGAATCATTGCGCCGTGCTATTACAAAGGAGAGCGCGGCAATAAACCGTACCCACTGGAACTGATGCTGAGAATATTCCTGCTGCAAAATCTATATGACCTTGCAGATATGCGCGTTATGACAGAAGTTATTGACAGCCGCGCGTTCTCTGATTTTTGCGGAGTAACATCACCGGATGAAGTGCCGGATGGGGATACCATCGGCAGATTCAGAAATCTTCTTGAGAAAAATGGCATTCAGGAAAAGATCTTTGCAGAGGTCGTGAAGATTCTTGAAGAGCGAAAACTCATTTTGAAAAAAGGAACCATTGTTGATTCAACCTTGATCGCAGCACCGTCTTCCACAAAGAATCGAGAGAAGAAGCGAGATCCGGAAGCACATTCGACGAAAAAAGGCAATCAGTGGCATTTCGGATACAAGGGGCATATCGGCGTTGACGAAGAAAGTGGACTGGTGCATCATGTCAAGGTGACATCTGCAAATGAGGCGGATGTCACGGCAGTTCCTGATCTGCTCTACGGAGAAGAAGACCGGGTAGGCGGCGATTCCGGATATCTCGGCGCTGACAAACGTGATGATGCCGTCAAAAAGAATAAAGCAGGCAAAAAAATCAAATACAATATTAACCGCAGACCGTCATCCCTGAAAAAGCTCTCCCGCAGCGGACAATACTATGCAAAGAAAAAGGAACATGAAAAATCATCCGTAAGATGTAAAGTTGAGCACGTCTTTGCAATCGTAAAACGACTATTCCGATATCAAAAAACTCGATATCGGGGTCTGCGAAAACAGACCGCCAAACTGAATATCATGTTCGCATTGGCAAATCTGTATCTGGCTGACAGGAAATCCCTGACGGCTTGATTCAGTGCGCCCTGCGGACTTAAAATGAACATATCTCTGCGTTTTCAGCTTTTGGGCTGGATGCGTTTTTTCTTGATCACTATATATGCGGTGTTGCCTTAGTGTAATTGTTCTACTTCCAGCATTCATTATTTTGAAATTAGAGAAAACATAGTAATCTGTACTCCATTCACCATTGAAGCAGTTATTCACATGAATTTCCGCATCTGATTCGCCGTTTGAAATAAATGTGAATGTACCACTTGTGCGTAAAGGTTCAGTACCGGTCAATAATACATCACCGGCACAACTGATAGTGCCCGCAGTTATATTATCAGTATGACCTGAACCAGAATTACGCGGAATAAGCAAATCTCCACCAATAGTTATCGAATCTTTCGAGTTTTGCATATCGAATGTGCTTTCGTTAACGGTGACATTGCCTGATATGCTAATCTGACCTTTATTCAGTTTGAGAGTACTATAACCATCCATTGTCAGATTATCTGCGGTAATGCTACCACCATTCAGGTCAATATTCGACTCCATTTTGAGTGAACCATTAACCGTCAGTGGCTTTCTGCTAACATCCAATGTACCATCGCAGTAAACAACATCTCCATCAAAATTCATGGAGTTGCACTTGAATTTCGTGTTTCCGCTAACAGTACAGTCACCCTTGACATTGAAATCTGAACAGGTAACTGTTCCGAATTCTAATATTCCGTTTTTCGTGACTATATTAAGAGGATTAGCGCCACAATCAATACTATCTGCATCTTCTACGGCAACGGTAATTGAATCGTCGCCAATCCCAGTGACACTCGTAACCTTGCAAATAATGTCAATGCCATCTTGCACAAAAGTGAATACATCGCCTTCATTCAAGGATACAGAGCTTCCTGTGATAGTAACTGTGTCATCTTCTAAAACGATACTATCAGCATCTGTAATTTGAATAACATTATCAGCGTAAACAACTGTGTTTTCATGTTCTTCATCAATAACAGAAGCCGATAACGCTGTTTGCATATCAGCTATGATATGACTGTTTTCATCGGAGGTGACATACATCGACGGTCTGAATTCACTGTTTTCTGCCTTAAACCATCCTCTGTTCAACGCAATCTGTGCATCTCCATCGTAATAGACAGCGTCTGCGTCTTTATATGTAATTGAAACATCATTCGGATAGCCAAGACAGAAATTCATAGTATGAGCTGCAAAATCTCGGGTTACAAAAGCATCGGGATGAAATTCTGCTCCAAGCACATCAAAGACACCGAAATTTGCAGCAAGCGTAATCTCGGCTCCATATTGGTAATCCGCAAGATCAGTATAATACTCTACAATCTCACTGTCATCCGCTGCACTCATGCTGAATCCGGTGACAAGCGCATGAATCCACTCGCCGCGTGTTACATAGGTTGTATCCGCACTATAATATGTACCAACCGGAAAATAGCCGATCTCGCCTGAAATGAAAGATGAGATCATGTCGGCATCAGTCTGGTCAAGTGCACCATCAGCATTCACGTCGGCTTGCGGGCTGTCTGTATATTTAGTTGTCAGAACTGCTTTCGCATCTGTATCATCGATACTTCCATCAGCATTAACATCGCCCCATTTCGGAGATGATGTTTCTTCCTCTGCTTGCGCGTCAACAACTGGCGATACATCAATTGATTCAGCAATGATTGCTATCTTTGCAAATGACTGGAGGGGAAGTACATTGCTGCTAATTATCACAGCAACTAAAGCAGAAGTAACTTTGAGCATAGTTTTCGTTTTCATGCTATCATCCTTTCCTTTGATATAAAATGGGTAACGGCAGTTAGGAATATCATGCGATTAAACTGTAATTATAGTATTTGTCGCATGAATAATGATATTTATAGTATATCACATTTGATAAAAGAAGTCAATAGTCTGTTCATTTTTCTTTACAATATTTATATACTGTATAATGGGAGGAGAATAATCAATATGAGTATGCTATCCATTGCCATTGGGCGAAGAATACGGGGGTACAGAACGCAACAGGGGATGAGCCAAGAGATGCTCGCTGAAAAATGTGGTTTGCACCCGACATATATAGGTCAAGTTGAGCGCGGCGAAAAGAATGCAACGATTGACAGCATTTTTAAGATTTCATACGCTTTATCGGTTCCACTCAGTAAATTATTTGAAAATTTGGATTTAGAGCAAGATAATGAAAGAAACTGTCCTGCAATCGCTTACGATCTTCTTCAAACGGCACCGAAGGAGGTTCAGGAGAAGATTATAACAATTATAAATACAGTTTTGGATCTGCTGTAAGGTGAAATGAAGATTTAAAAAGCTTTTTATTGCAGATAGAAGGTAGCGCCATTCGCCTTCTCTCGCACTTAATTTTATAGGCATTTGATAATCGGATTGAGGTCACATTCAGAACAGCTTATTATAGTTCACATATTGGAATACTATAAATACAGGAGCCGATTTTTATCGAATGATTTGAAAAACGCTTGACAATCAGCCCTTTCTTGCGTATAATAGGACACACAGCCACGCCGGCAGTCGCTGAAAAAGAGAAAGGAGCACCGTATTGAATCAAGAAAACTGCGAAATAACAGATATAAGCAGCAGCCGATTTCGCAGATTGCACCTGCTGCTCGGTCGTGACACGATTATATCCAGCGGCATAACAGATAACGCCTGCTTTGAATGTGTTGCATGGAATCAGAATGCAAATGCTGATGAGTGCTTTGTTCCGCGTGATTTAATTGTGCTGACCGGAACCTACCACGCAGACGGTCACGAAAATAAATCCATTTCAGTTGCATTGCAGATCAAAAGCATTTATGTTGAGGGACAGAAGGTAAGCGGCCTCAGCAAGAGTATGAAGCACAGGCATTATCACAGAAGCACACAACCTTGCATAAAGGCAACAAAAGAAACTAAACTCGCCAAATCTCGGCATTTTGTATATGTCGGAGATAGAAACACAGAAGTCAAAAGAGAGGAGTCACAATGACAAAGACAATTATCACGCAAAACGGCGATATTATCAACCTGAACAGTCTGTTCGCAATTTATGTTGATACTGCTGTAAACTCCAACACAAACAATATGCACTTTGAACTGCGTGCAGAAGGTTTTATGGGGCATTCATTTGTGATTGGCACATACACAGACCGTTCAGCGGCAGTTCGAGCCAAAGCTGAGATTGTTCGCTGGCTTCAGAATGAGGCATATGCGACATTTGAAGTTGCGGCAGCATAACCCTCGTTTCGGCATTGCAGTCTGATGAGTTCAGCATTTCGGCTGTGTTGACGCCATTTTCATGTGAGCGGCAGTGTTCTTTGTCCATTTTCAACTCTTCCGCTCATACATCGGCCATCCATTTTCATAAATATATAAACACGCCCGCCAAGAAGTGCTTGACGGGCGTGTTACGATATATTCGCTTATCTTGTTCCGGTTCGGACAACTAATGGTCAACGGGATTGCAAAAATGCGCATCGGATTACGCTGGACAGATTTTCTATGAGTCGCAGTTTTGCGCGATTCTGCGTTGTTTTCTCTGGTATAGGCAGCAAAGCCAAAAAGCTGACTTTGTAATAGAGAATTATCGTTATAAAAACGAATATGTCCCTCAATAACTCTGATCTAACTTTGAATCCAGTGGGTTCAAAGTTGCGATTTCTAATGTCCCGATAAACAAATGGTATCAATCATTAGACTATAATTGCCAGTATTATTTGAATAATGTTTTCACTAATGTTCCTGATAAAATCATGATAGGGTATTCCATTCTTCTGAAATGTGTGTTATAATATATCTGTGCGAACACACTCAAACAATAATAGTACTGACAAGCCACCTCGGAGGTGCAATATGAGTAATATGATCAATATTGACGAAAAATACAGAGAATGGATTGAAAAAATAAGTCTTGAATACCGCAACAGTCAGATCAAGGCTGCAATCAAGGTGAATGTTGAACTGCTCGCTTTTTACTGGAATCTTGGCAGAGATATTGTAAAAATGCAGGCACAGAACAGCGAAGAAAGAAAATCGCTGGATCAGATCAGTAGAGACCTGAGAAAGCAGCTTCCGGATGCCAAGGGTTTCTCAAAGACGAATTTGTTTTATATCACCAGTTTTTTCAGCTTGTATTCGCCTTTGGAAGCAGATGAAACGGCTGTTCCCCAACTTGGGGACAAATCCGTTCCCCAAGTTGTGGAACAAACAACTGACGTTTCTCAATACGGTTTGACCGTACAGGATTTGTTCTCTATTCCATGGGGACATCATAAGCTGATTATGGATAAATGCGAGAAATCTCTCGAAAAAGCGTGCTTTTATGTCAGAGAGACACTTGCCAATAACTGGTCAAGGGCAATTCTTCTGAATTTCCTTGAAAGCGATCTATACGCAAGGCAGGGCATGGCAATCACAAACTTCTCGAAAACGCTGCCGTTGGCGACGGGCGAGCTTGCTCAGGAGATGACAAAAGACCCATACTGCTTTGATTTCCTAACGCTGAGTGCCCCATATTACGAAAAAGAGCTGAAAGATGCTCTCATGGATAATATCACACGCTTTATGCTCGAGCTTGGCAAGAGCTTTGCATTTGTAGGGCGGGAATATCGGCTTGTGATAGGGCAGACAGAACAGTTTATTGATATGCTGTTCTACAACATCATGCTCCACTGTTATGTGGTGATTGAAGTCAAAATCAGAGAGTTTCAGCCGGCAGACATCGGACAGCTTTCCACCTATGTATCGGCGGTTGACGGCTTATTATGTAGTGAAAATGACAATCGTACTGTCGGGCTGTTGATTTGCAAGACCAAAGACAACGTGCTTGCAAAATACGCTGTCAACGGGATTGACCTTCCTTTGGGCATATCGGAATACGAGTTGTCACAACTCCTGCCTGACAATTTCAAGGGTTCACTCCCGACAATAGAAGAAATCGAGAACGGTTTGAGAGAAGCATAAACAGCTCATAATCCGAAGTCTCTTTTCACAGCATACTCAACATTCCTGTCCTCGGCTTTCTCCCTGAAATTCCTGCCGTTGGCTTCGTTAAACAGAGTGCTGATGAGGTAACGCTCATAGTTGCGGATATTATCCGTCTGCTTCATCTGCTCAATGGCATTTTCAAGGCAGATTCGGTCAACCTTGAGCAGCGCAGCCTTGATGACCTCTCTGGGGAACTCCTGTCCGCAGATGCGCTCTGTTTTCTTTCGGGAGCAGATCGCCCTGACGATCATCTGAACGATCTCATCCAGTTCTTCTACGGACATATAGCCGTTAGATTCTTCAGCCCACAGTGCATAGTCATCGTATTCGATATTGGACTTCACAATCTCGGTATAGATCTGCTTTTCGCGGATATATCCGTCCGTCTGTCCGTCTGCGTCAGCAGATTGATGGATTGATTCTTGATCTCTTGATATTTCTTTTTTTGATTTTTCTTTTCTTGATATTATATTATCGTTCGGCTTTTCAAGATGTGGCTGACCTTGATTTAGGTTTTCCGTATCAAGGTTTTCAGCATCTTGAAAACCCGTATCTTGCAGAGCTGAATCCTCCGAGCTTTCAACATCGGAGCTGTCGGGTTCATACGGCTCATCGTAGATGTAGTAGATCCAGTCGGTGATCTTACCGTCCACATACTGACGTTCTCTGCGGAGATAGCCGAGTGCTTCGAGCTTTTTCAGGGCACTGGAAATCTTTGTGACGCCGTCGGGCATGATCGCAGCAAAGCCGCGTATCGAAAAATTCCAGTCATCCGCCATAGACATCATCGTGCAGTACAGCCCACGCTCGCTGCTCCCCAGACGGGTGTCACGCAGGGCAGTATTGCTGATGATCGTAAAATCCTTTGTCATTCTCTTTCTCAGTTTTGGCATAGTGATACCTCTCGTTCTGTTGATTTCCTGGCAATAAAAAACGGATAATGCTCCAGAATATGAAGCACTATCCGTAAGGAAAAATGGGCGTCAACAGTCTTTTCTACCAAGGATTATTGTTCTTCTACCAAAGGCAGAAGAATTGTTGTCCTACCAAAAATCTACCAAAACGATCATTTTTCCCGATTTTTGCAAATCAAGCATTATCGCCGTTTTTCTCGCTTTGCGCCCGAAAAATGACGCAGAATCGGGAACAGAAAGCAACATGAGGTCATAAAAATCTCTGGAATGGAATGATGACTGAAAAACTCAAAATCCGTTGGTAGCGATACCGTGCGGGTTCGACCCCCGCCACCGGCACCAGCAGGCAGCACCCATACAGTGTACGCTGTATGGGTGCTGACTTTTTTATTTCTGGCGCTGCGGTTCCTTCTCCGGTTTACAGGAGCTCTGCTGCCAGCGCCTTGATCTGCGCTCTGCTGCCGTCATTCAGTGCCGATTTGATCTGAACGGTGGTCTCGGTAAATGTCAGGTTCTTGCAGCCCTCCAGCGCGGCGCGCATAGCCTTTGCCGCCATCAGCGACCAGCAGCCGTTCTCGATCATGCCGACCAGACGGTTCTGATAATTCCGCTCCGTCAGCGCATGGATAAACTGATGCATCGTCGGGAACATCTCCGCATTATAGGTAGTCGTTGCGAGCACGATCTTCCCGTAGCGGAAGGCGTCCTCGACCGCCTCTGCCATATCGCAGCGCGCAAGGTCATTGACGGCGACCTTCGGGCAGCCGCCTGCCTCCAGCTCTGCCGCGAGCAGCTCCGCAGCCTCCTTCGTGTGGCCGTATACGGAGGTATAGCAGATCACAACACCCTCCGATTCGACCCCGTATGCTGACCATGTATTGTAGAGATCGAGATAATAGCTGAGATTCTCCGAGAGAACCGGACCGTGCAGCGGGCAGATGATCTGAATATCCAGCGGAGCGGCCTTTTTCAGAAGCGCCTGAACCTGCGCGCCGTATTTTCCGACAATGCCGAAATAATACCGGCGGGCTTCGCATGCCCAGTCGTCATCCTCCGCATCCAGCGCGCCGAATTTGCCGAACGCATCCGCAGAGAAGAACACCTTGTCCTTCCGGTCATAGGTCATGATGACCTCCGGCCAGTGAACGAACGGCGCCCCGACAAATTCCAGCGTATGCGCGCCGAGCTCCAGCGTGTCCTTGTCCTTCACGACGATTCTGCGGTCGGCGTAATCCGTCCCGTAAAACTGCTGCAAAATCTGGAATGCCTTGACCGATGCGACGATTTTCGCCGCCGGATACTTCTCCATAAATGCGGTGATATTCGCGGAGTGATCCGGCTCCATGTGCTGCACGATCAGATAATCGGGTGTTCTGCCGCCGAGCGCCGTTTCGAGATTCTGCATCCACTGCTCGCCGAATTTCGCCTCGACGGAATCCATGACCGCGATCTTCTCGTCCAGAATCACATAGGAATTGTACGCCATGCCCTCCGGGACGATATACATGCCCTCAAAGAGATCCAGCTCGTGATCGTTTACGCCGATATAGCGGATATCATTGGTAATGCTCATATCCATACTCTCCTTTGATTATGATTTCTGCGGGGTTCCGTGCAGGATCTCGCCGTCATTCCAGATCAGCTCATTGGCGCAGGCATCCGTATCATGCAGCGCCTTCACGTTCAGAACGGTGGTCTCTGCGATATTGCTCAGCGCCTCCTCGGTCAAAAACGCCTGATGCGAGGTCACGATAACATTCGGCATGGAGATCAGCCGCGCCAGCACATCGTCGCTGATGATATGGCCGGAGAAATCCTCATAGAAGAATTCGGTTTCCTCCTCGTAAACATCGAGGCAGGCGGCGCCGATCCGGCGTGCCTTAATGCCCTCAAGCAGGCACTCTGCGTCGATCAGCGCGCCGCGCGAGGTATTGATAATCACGACGCCCTTTTTCATGAGCTGAATCGTGTTACAGTTGATGAGGTGGCGGGTCTCGTCGGTCAGGGGGCAGTGCAGCGAGACGATATCGCTCTGCGCGAGCAGCTCCTCCAGCGAGACATATTCGATACCGCTGTCCTTTGCGGGGAATTTGTCGTATGCGATCACATGCATCCCGAAGCCGCGGCAGATATCAATGAACACGCGCCCGATCCTTCCGGTTCCGACGACGCCGACGGTCTTGCCGTGCAAGTCAAAGCCGGTCATGCCGTTCAGCGAGAAATTGAAATCGCGCGTCCGGATATACGCCTTATGGATGCGGCGGACGGAGGTCAGAAGCAGCGCCATCGCGTGCTCGGCGACGGCATAGGGCGAATACGCCGGAACATGCACGACGCGCAGGCCGCAGTTCGCCGCCGCCTTCAGATCGACATTGTTATAGCCGGCGCAGCGCATCGCGACATACCGGCAGTCGAGGTCTGCGAGCTTTTCCAGCACATTGGCATCCAGCGTATCATTGACAAACGCGCAGACACCGTCGCAGTTGCGGGCGAGCTCAGCGGTGTCCTCGGTCAGGCGGGTCTCATAGAATTTGAATTTGATGCCGTGCTCGGCGCCGAAGCGCTCGAAGGACGGCTTATCGTATGCTTTCGCATCAAAAAATGCAAAGCGCACAGCAAATCCTCCTTTCACAGACAGAAGACCCCGTTCTGCCGATACAGCAGAACGGGGTCTTTGTACGAACAGAATCAGTTAATGATGGTCTTTTCGGTTTCCTTATCGAAGAGGTGAATCTTCTCTGCATCGAAGACAACATCAATCTCGTCCTGCGGACGGGCAGTGGACTTCGGAGAAACACGGGCAGTGAGCTTGACGCCCTCGAAGTCGAGGTACAGATAGGTCTCTGCGCCCATCAGCTCGGTGATCTCGACGACGCACTTGACGATACCGGTGGTCGCATTTGCGAGATACTGCGGCTCATCATGCACATTCTCCGGACGGATACCCAGGATGACTTCCTTGTCGATATAGTGCTCCAGATCCGGTGTGACCTTGCTCTGCGGCAGGATGACCTCAGACTTGACGCCTCTGGTGGACTTGGTGTCCTCAGACCCGAACTGGACAACATACTGACCGTCGCGGTAGATCAGAACCGCGTCGATGAAGTTCATCTGCGGAGAACCGAGGAAGCCTGCAACAAACTTATTGCACGGAGTATCATAGAGATTCTGCGGCGAATCAATCTGCTGCACGAAGCCGCCCTTCATAACGACGATCCGGTCGCCCATCGTCATAGCCTCGGTCTGGTCGTGGGTAACATAGATGAAGGTTGTGCCGAGACGCTTGTGAAGCAGCGAGATCTCGGTTCTCATCTGCGCACGGAGCTTCGCGTCGAGGTTCGACAGCGGCTCGTCGAGCAGGAAGACCTGCGGGTTACGGACGATTGCACGGCCGAGCGCCACACGCTGACGCTGACCGCCGGACATTGCCTTCGGCTTACGGTTCAGCAGCGGGGTCAGGTCGAGGATTCTTGCAGCCTCTTCGACCTTACGGGCGATCTCATCCTTCGGCACCTTGCGGAGCTTCAGACCGAATGCCATGTTATCGAAAACGGTCATATGCGGATACAGAGCGTAGTTCTGGAACACCATCGCGATATCGCGGTCCTTCGGTGCGATATCGTTGACCAGACGGTCGCCGATGTAGAGCTCGCCCTCGGAGATTTCCTCCAGACCGGCGATCATACGCAGGGTAGTAGACTTTCCGCAGCCGGACGGGCCGACCAGAACGATGAATTCCTTGTCGCGGATCTCGAGGTTAACATCGGAAACTGCGACAACGCCGCCGGGATACTTCTTGTAGATACCCCGCAAAGATAAGCTTGCCATTCTCATGTCCTCCTGTGAATTTTCAAAATTTATCCATGCAGGGGAGCGCATCGGACGGACAATTCCCATGCAGCATCCTGCAAGTATGCGGCACGCCGCATACCAAATGAAACAATGCATCGGCGGCATTCTAAGCAGGGCTTCCCCAGCCTATACACCGCTGATAATATCATACCAGATTTTGCGCCGCAGGTCAAGATGATAATTGACCAAACTTATTTCCCTCTGTTTATCCAATATGACGAATAATTTTGCGAAATAAATGCGCAAACATCTGAAATATGCGTTTTTCTCAACACAGATTCCGCGTCTTTGTGGAAAATGTGCAAATAGGCTCCGGCGGGCAAATCAGGCGGTAATTGCAGCATTCCGATCTGCACACGAAGCAGGTTTTCAACAAAATTCCCCGCTGCCGCAAACATCCTTCTGACCTGATGATACTTCCCCTCATGCAGCTCGATGACCGCGAGTCTTTCTGCGATCGCGGCGGATTCCGCGGGCAGGCAGGGCTCCTCTGTATCGCCCTCGCGCAGCATCATGCCGGCGCGGAAGCGTGCAGCGGTCTCCTCCGTGAAGGGGTCGCGCAGCGCCGCGAGATAAAATTTGGGCGCATGGGTCTTCGGGGCGAGCATCCGGTGCGTGAGCTGTCCGTCATCGGTAATGAGCAGCAGCCCGGATGTATCCTTATCGAGCCGCCCGGCAGGGGAGAGCCCCGGCAGGCGATCCTCCGGTTTCAGCAGGTCGAGCACGGTTTTCTGGCTGCGGTCGCGGGAGGCGGTGATGACGCCTGCGGGCTTATGCAGCAGGATATACCGGTGCTTCTGATACAAAACCGGCTCTCCGCGCAGCGTGATCCGGTCATTTTCCGGATCGACTGCGGCGTCCGGCCTCCGGATGACCGTGCCGTTGACGGAGACCGCACCGCTTTTGATCAGCGCGGCGGCTTCCTTTCGTGCAAGGGCGGTCTGCCCGGAGAAAAAACGGTCAAGACGCATAACAGTGCCTCCGGCGGGATGTCATAAAGCGCGCCTTGTCCGCATAGGCTTGAAACAAGGGGGGCTTTTCATGAAAAACCGCTGTCAGAAAATTCTGTTTGCGGCGGCAGCACTGCTTCTGCTGCTGACCGCAGGGCTTCTGCTCTCCCGGAAAAAGCCGGGGAAGCAGGCGGAAAATGCGATCATTCTGCTCTCCCCGCAGATGTGTGAAGCGTGGCTGAATCTGCGCGGCTGGCGGGTCGCGGCGCCGGAGATCTCGCAGACGCGGATCCCGGTGAGCTGGCAGACCGATGCCGGTCAGCGCTGGCTGACGCTTCAGCTTCAGCAGGGCTTTGACCCCGCCTCCTATGCGGGAAAAGCGGCGGAACGGTACGTCTACCCGGTTCTCAATGCGCCGGGGGCGTACTTCCGTGCGGAGCTGCTGCTCTGCGACGGAGTTCTGGTCGCAGCATCCGTTTACGATGCCTCGACGCAGACTATGCAGGCTGTCCGCTAGCGGGCTCCTCCGCCTCGGGCATTTCACTGATGACGCGGACGAAATCCGCGACGTCGGAGAACGCGAGATACACGGACGCAAACCGTACATAGGCGACCGGGTCGATCTTTTGCAGCCGCTCCATGACCATGCTGCCGATCCGGTCCGGTGACACGACGGTCACCATTTCATTGGCAAGCTCTGCTTCGATCTCCTCGACGATCCCGTTGACCGCCTCCATCTCCACAGGGCGTTTTTTGATTGAATTATAGATTCCGGCGAGCAGCTTGTTGCGGTTAAAGGGCTCAAAGCTGCCGTCGCGCTTGGCGACCATAATCAGCGGCCGCTCGACGGATTCAAATGTTGTAAAGCGCTTTCCGCATTTCAGGCAGGCCCGGCGGCGCTTCTTCTTTCCTTCGATTGAGCGGGAGTCAATGACCTTTGTATCCTCCTCGCCGCAGAACGGGCATCTCATACGGTTCGCGCTCCTTTCTTTACGTTGTTTCGGCTTTTTTGATGAGTCTGCCGATTTTCTGATAATCCTCGGCAAGCTCTGCCGCGCTGCCGAATGCGTCGCGGTACAGCTCCAGCGTCACGGCGCCGTCAAAGCCCTGCGCCCTGAGCGACTGCAAAAACGGTACGATCTCGAATCTGCCCTTGCCGATGCGGAGGCAGTCGCCCTTGTCGCTGTGATCGCTGAGGTGAACATGGACGATGTGCCGCCCGACTGCCCGGACAGCCTCGTCGATCGGGATTCCGGCGCGCTTTGCCTGCTTGACATCGAAGGTCAGCTTTGCCTCGTCGCCGAGAATTTTGCAGAAATCGCGCAGAAACCGCAGCTTTCCGCTCTCAAAGCGCACGACATTTTCCTGCGTGACCGTCACGCCGAAGGGCTTTGCGGTCTCGCTGAGCATCCGGAACCGCTCGCAGTAAATTTCGGTCTGGCAGCTGCCTGCCATCGCGCCGTGCAAAACATAGTATTTCGCGCCGAGAATCTGCATTGCGGAAAAGACCCGCTTCGTTTCATCGAGAAAATCGGCGGCGCGCCGCGGGTAATTGGAAAAGAGCATAAAACCCTCATGCAGCGCAGTCCAGGGATGCACGGAGCAGCAGGTCATGCCGAAGCGGCTGAGCATCGCCGCCATGTCATTGACATAGACCGGCCGGCACTCAGACGGTGCATTCAGAAAGATCTCGACTGTCCGGATGCCGTGCAGGCAGAGGTCATAGAGCGCGTCCTCCGTCGGCTTCGGATACAGACAGGCTGTGGAAACCGCCGGAATCATCACACCGCCCCCGCAAATACAATTATGCATAGTTTACACAGTCTATTATAACACGAAGCACCCTGCAAACGCAAGGTGCTTCGTTGATTTTTAGTCATTCATACAATGTTTGTATGTTATCATATGTCTGTTTTTTAACATTCTATGCAGACCCGGAAATCAGTCCTCGGACTTCGCTTTTTTGCTGCGGGTCTTCCATGCGATCCAGAGCATCGGCGCAAAGCAGAGCGACGAATAGCATCCGGAGATCATACCGACCGTCATCGGAATGCTGAAGTGCTGAATCGACGCAACATTGTTGACAGTCGCGAGGATTGTGACGATCAGCATTGCGGTGATCGTGGTAATCGAGGTACGGATGGTACGCTTCATGGTCTGGCTCAGGGAGATGTTGACCAGCTCCGGCAGTTTGGTGCCGGCGGGCAGAATCGACTGGTTCTCACGGATTCTGTCGTAAACGACGATGGTGTCGTTGACAGAGTAGCCGAGGATCGTCAGGATGACCGCCATGAAGTTGGAGTCGATCTCAAAGCCGCAGACCACAAATGTGCCGAACACGATAATCAGGTCGTGAATCAGCGCCGCAACAGCGAACACACCGGCGCTCCAGCCGGAGATGCGCTTGAAACGCCATGCGATATAGAGGATCAGGACAACCGCCGCAAAGATTGCCGCAACGAGGCACTTTGCGAGGAAGCGCTTACCGGAGCTTGCCGCGACGTCGTTGGTCTCCAGCGATTCGATCTGTGCATCCGGGTACTTCTCCTGCATCTTCTGAAGCAGCTCCTCCTGCATGGAGGCATCAAACGGCTTGTCCATGCTGAAGGAAACCGTAAAGGTCTTCTGGCGCTCGCCGGTAAAGGTCTCACCGGTCTGCACCTTCGTGTGGGTGCCGAGGTAATCCCTTGCGACCGCAGCCAGATCGTTTTCGTCAATGCTGTTCTCGTAGCTGTATGTTGCGAGGGTGCCGCCCTTGAATTCGATCGAGATATTGACGCCGAAAATGAAGCAGGAGGCAAGAACCAGCACCATCAGCACGGCAGAAAGCACAAAGAATTTTTTTCTGTTTCCGTAGAAATCGCGGACGCGAACCTGCTCAAGCAGGGACTGCACATTGGTCTTTTTCGTATTCTTCTTCGACTTACTCATTTCTCAGCACCTCCGTACAGCTTTCTGTTCTGGAAAGCCTTGAACTTGGAAAGGGAGGTCAGCATCAGACGAGAAGCCAGAACACCCATAATGAAATTGAAGATAACACCGGTCAGCAGCGTAAAGCCGAAGGAGTAGATCGTACCCTCCGTCGAGACGCCGAACCATGTGAACAGGAACTTCAGCATTTTCGCGAAGAAGCTCGTGGAAACGCCGAATGCGCCCATCAGGATGACCGCGACGATGATAACGGTCATGTTTCCGTCGAGGATCGAGGTAAAGGAGCGCTTGTACGCAGCCTTCAGGGCAGAATCCAGAGATTTTCCGGTATTCATCTCCTCCTTGATGCGCTCGCCGGTGATGATGTTACAGTCAACGCCCATGCCGATCGCGAGGATGATACCCGCAATACCCGGAATGGTCAGCGTATTCGAGGACTCAAATCCGAACCAGCCGGAGATGACCGCCAGCGTACCGGCGACCTGACCGATCAGCGCCACTGCCGCGACGAAGCCCGGCAGGCGGTAGAGCACGATCATGTAGAGCATGATCAGAACGAGTGCGATCACGCCGGACATCATCATGATACGGAGCGCGCCCTTGCCCATGCTCGGGGAGATCGTCTTGAAGGTCTCGGTTTTCAGGTTGAACGGAAGCGCACCGCCGTTGATCTTGTCCGCGAGTGCCTTTGCACCCTCGTAGTCAAAATTACCGGTAATCGTCGCCACGCCGTCGCTGATGACGTCATTGACGGCAGGATAGGAAATACAGGTGGTATCCATCCAGATCGAGATAACATAGCGGGACTGTGTGCCGTTGATATCGAGATAGGCATTGTCCTTGTTCACGGCAGCCTGTGTCGCCGCTGCAAAGGCATCCTTGCCGCTGTCCTTGAGCTCAAGATTCACCGCATAGTATTCGGTCAGATTGCCGCTGTCATCTCTTGCCGGCTGGACAGATGCCTGCTCGACATCGGTTCCCTCAAGGATGATATCGCCGCCCGGGGTAACAGTGGTATTGCCGAATTCATCGACATCCGAGGTATAGGTATAGCCGGCGCGGAACTGCAATTTTGCGGTTTCGCCGAGCTCCGCGACTGCGGATTCCGGGTCGAAATCGGATTCGCCGGTTTTCCACGGGAACCGCACGATCACCTTGTCGTTGCTGTCATCGACATACACCTCATAGTCATTGATGCCGAGACTGACGAGTCGGGTCTTCATGACCTCCTCAACCGCGACAAGCTGATTGGATGTTGCATCGACACCGTCCTCCGGGCCGAATGTTACGTCCACACCGCCCTGAATATCAATGCCGAGCCGGATGTCATCCAGCCCCTTGATATAAACGGTCGTCAGATCACCGTACTGATTCTTCACGCCGAACACGGTCGATGCCGCGAAGGCGATAATCAGAAAAAACACGATGAAAAAGACTGCTTTCTTTTTCTTCACTGCCAAGCCTCCTTGTTTTCTTCGCTGCCGGCGCAGCGCAAGTCACCGCAAAAAAAGCAGTCCTCTGACACATGCCGACAAGTAATTTTTATTATAGTGCATTTTGCGGAAATTGTCAAGCGTTTCTGCCTATAAAGTCATACTTTGCCGCGATCACGAAACGCTTTTCAGGTTGATCCGGAAGCGGAAGGCGACTCTGCGCGAGGCTTCGAGATCAGGCTCGCCGTTTGCCTGACAGACCGGGTTGCCGCAGGAATAGCCGATCGCGGTCATCATATTGCCGAATGCCGTGCGGTATGCCGGATCGACGCCCGCTTCATCGGAAAGGCAGAATGCGGCGACATTTTCCGCGCGCTCCTTCGAGAGCGGCAGACCGCTTTCATAGGTGCTGTCCCGGAGCGGGGCGGTGTGTCCCTCGACAAAAATCTTCGAGACAAAGCCGTTATATTTCTCATCGAACACAACCGAGGCATAGGTCTGTGCAAAGGTCGCGAGCATGCGCTTTGCATCCGCAGTCAGCTCCGCGGAATCTCCGCCGAACAGCACATTCGATACCATGACGATCTCGCCGGTTTCGGGATTGAGATTGACATCCAGCCCGGCTTCGCGGAATGCCGCACCCAGATCGGTCAGCAGGTCTGCCTGCTTCTGCTCGATCTCGGCGAGCTGCTCCGGCGTCAGCTTTTCAGCCGCTGCCTCGTCCTCTGCGCTGAGGTTCATGGAGGCGCTGCCGATCGTTCCCTCTGTAAAGCGCGCAGTATAGTAATAAATATCGGTGCCGTCCGTCAGGATGATGCCGCCGTCAGAATCCGTATCTCCGTTGCCGAGATAGAAATAAAGGAACTGCTTTGTTACAACCGGCTGCCCCTTCAGCGGCGGAAGCGCAAGTGTGATTCTGCCGTTGTCCTCCATGAGAAACGATCCGTATCCCGATTCTGTGAGATCACTTTTCAGTCTTCCGCACTGAAACGCTGTAACCGCCGAGTCGGGATTCCCCGAATCTTTTATAAAATGTGTAATCCGGATGGAATTGATATTGTCTTCAACCGTCTTGCTGCCTGCTTTGAGGAAGCCCTCTCCGACCATTTGAATCTGCGTATCATTGATACAGCTGGAAAGAATCACACTCTGGCCGCTGTCATCTGTCAGGGTCAGATCACAGCCGCGGAACGAAAATCCGTAACGGAGAATCTCATCCGACAGCGTATAGGCAACTCTGCCGCTCTCCTCGATATAATTGATCTGATCCACGCGGCGCAGCACGAGCTGATTGTCCTCGACATCCAGCTTGTATTCGATTTTTTCAGATGACCGGACCTCTTTGCCGAACTCATTATACGGAACCAGAAACTGCATTTCTGCGAAAAATGTGCCGTAGGTCCGGATATACTGTCCGTCAACATGCAGCCCCTCCATACAGCGAATCTGAATCGGCAGCTTTGTGACTGTTACAGTCGGATACTTTTGGATGTATTCCGCATCAGTGGTTGCCGTTTCCCTTCTTGCGATTTCCATTGTCCCGCATTTTTCATACATATGGCTGAGCTCCGGCGTATCGCTGCCGGCCTTTGCGCCGTACATGTGAAATTCTCCGCAGAACATTTCCGGAACATACTGAATCGAATTGTAGATCTGCTGCACATCGACAGTATTTTCCGGTGTCCCGAGCGGAATTTTTTCATCGTCAAACCGAATCTCACCGAATTCGGTCGGGGTGCCGAACACGTTATCGTCAAACACGGGCTGCGCAGCACTTGACGGATCCTGCTCCCCGCTTTTGCTGTCGCCGCTGCTGCTGCCGCAGCCGCCGAGCATGAGCACAGTCAGCGCCGCTGTCAGCACGCAGCAGAAGCTCCGGCGAACATTCATCTTCTTCATATGCATTCCCTCCGGTCAGACCGTCAGCTCGACTTCATCTGCGGAATCCGCATCGGCGAGCACCGGCGCGACGCACTCGCTGAGGAATTCCTCAACCTGCTGTACGCTTCTGCCGATGTAGTTTGCGGGATCGAGCCGGCTCTCCAGCTCCTCTGCGGTCACGCCGAAGATCGCATCGCCGACAATGCGCTCGCAGAGGTCATTTTTGAGCCCCTTCTGCTTGATCTGCGCGCCCGCCTCCATCGAATGCACGCGGATATGCTCATGCAGCTCCTGCCGGTCGCCGCCGCGCGCCGCCGCATCCATGATGACATTTTCCGTCGCCATAAACGGCAGCTCCGCCATGACGCGCTGCCGGATGACCGCCGGATAGACGACCATGCCGCTGGTGACATTCATCATGATATTGAGGATCGCATCGGCCGCGAGGAAGCCCTCCGCGACGGCAATGCGCTTGTTTGCGGAGTCGTCGAGCGTGCGCTCGAACCACTGCGTTCCGGCGGTGAATGCCGGATTCAGCGTATCGGTCATGAGGTAGCGGGCGAGTGCGGTAATCCGCTCGCAGCGCATCGGATTGCGCTTATACGCCATCGCCGAGGAGCCGATCTGCCCCGATTCAAACGGCTCCTCCATCTCCTTGAAGGACTGGAGCAGACGCATGTCATTTGCGAATTTCATCGCGCTCTGTGCAATGCCGGAGAGCACATTGAGCACCTGAGCATCGACCTTGCGGGAATAGGTCTGACCGGAGACCGGCACGACCGCTTCCGGCGCAAAGCCCATTTCGACGGCGATCTTCCGCTCCATTTCGCGGATTTTCGCACCGTCCCCGTGAAACAGCTCCATGAAGGATGCCTGTGTGCCGGTTGTGCCCTTGGAGCCCAGCAGCTTCATTCTGCCGATCTGGAAATCGAGCTCCTCAAGGTCGAGCAGCAGCTCGTTCATCCAGAGGGTTGCGCGCTTGCCGACGGTTGTGAGCTGCGCCGGCTGGCAGTGTGTATAGGCGAGGCAGGGCTGCGCCTTCCATTCCTCCGCGAATTTCGCGAGATTGCGCATAACCGAGATCAGCTTTGTGCGGACGAGCTTCAGCGCATCGCGCATGATGATGATATCGGTATTGTCTCCGACATAGCAGGAGGTCGCGCCGAGGTGAATGATGCCCTTGGCATTCGGGCAGCAGAGACCGTAGGCGTAGACGTGCGACATGACGTCGTGGCGGCACTCGCGCTCGCGCTTTGCCGCTGCATCATAGTCGATGTCGGTGATGTGCGCCTCCAACTCGGCGACCTGCTCCGCGGTGACGTTCAGCCCAAGCTCATGCTCGGCTCTCGCCAGCGCGACCCAAAGCCGCCGCCATGTCGAGAACTTCTTGTCCGCAGAGAAAAGATACTGCATTTCCGCGCTCGCATAGCGCGTGCAAAAAGGGGATTCGTAACTGTTTGTGCTCATGGTAAATTTTCCTTTCTATCGTAAATTATGATTCCTATCCATCAATAAAGATCCAGCCGTCGCCCTCGACATAAAAAGCCCGTATTGCTTCATAGGGACAAATTGAACTGACCCCTTCTGTATTGACAAACAGTCTTGCGTCTGTCACCTTCGGCAGATTCTGAACATAGTCCGAAACCTCCCACCATCTGTCTTCATCCATTTCACTGTCATATAAATTATTATGCAGCTCAGTTGATGTTTCCACAGCCAGAATCAGAGAATAGGCTTCTTCAACTGTATCCGGAATCTGTATCCCAATCTTCTGCATTTCCTGTTTATATATTTCGTAATAATCCGGCAGCGGAATCGGGAGCCCATTATATTTTCCGCCTCTGGTATCAATCATCTCTTCGGCATTTGATGCCGTTATTTCAACCAGACTATCTTTATTCGGAATAGCATCAAAATAAAAGCTGTCCATTTGTTTCCAATATGGATATCCTTCCGTTTCTTCCTTTACCGTTTCCTCCATGCGGCGAACAATCGGTGTGCCGATTGAAATCGGAATATCTTTATAACTGTAGTGTTCTTCCGGATTCTGCTTGTTTTCTTCTGCAACATTCACTGCGTAAAACCATAATTCCAGTAAACTCATTTCACTGAGATTTTTTCGGTTCAGACTGTCGGTTGTTTTTTTCCACTCCCTGTCAAATATATCTTTGTCTCCGTAAAACTTTGCCATTCCACAATAGTATTCATCTTTCAAAAAGAACGGAACATCATGGAAATCCGTCCTGCCTGCCCAGTCCGCAAAATTTTTTCCTTTATAAACAAGAATCTCGTAACTATCGTCGCCATTTCCCCTTTTATCGTGAATTCTCTCAAGTTCAATTATCTCTTCATAGTTCATTCCAAATATGCTCTTGTATTTTTTATCATATAACATTGAAATCATTATGCTGAACGGTTCACCGCTCCTATGTTCAATCAGTTCATCACGCACATCATTGAAGCACATACTATTGTATTTTACTGTTAATTGTTCGAGATTGGTCGAGGGAAACGTAAAACTATAAAATTTTTCAACCATATCAAAATAAGAATCCGATCTATCACAGAGATTCAGATTACATATGATTTCCAACGCTTCATCCAATGACATATCCGGATGATGATAATAGTTCATATAGATTGAATCCGCGGGCTGCTGCTCCGCCGGCTCCGTGACCGTGGATGCGGTCTGTGTGGATTCCGTTGTTCCCGCGGTTTGCTGTGTTGTCAGCGCCGCAGTGTCGTCGAGCGAGGTTTCCTGCTGAACGTGCGGCTGCGGCGGCGAACACCCTGTCAGCAGGCAAATCGCTGCAAGCGCCGCCGCCGTAATTCTGTACCGTTTCATTTTCCGCAGTCTCCTTTCGATCAGTAGGATGTGACTGAAACGCTGCCGTTCAGCTTACGGCTGGAAAAATGCCGGATAATTGTCATCTGCACCAGATCGGAAAGCACAACATCCCGGCAATTGCTGCACAGAACGGTGTATCTCTGCACAGCATCCGAAAACGAATCATAATACTCCGTTTCGACCTGCGGTATATTTTCCCTGACCGCATAGCAAATCATATAACGCATCGTCATGCTCCTTTTCAGATCGCAGGCATCACTCTGCCGCCGGAGACCGGGATATAGGCGCCTGTCGTGAACGAAGCGAGCGGGGACGCAAGAAACGCACACATCTGCGCGATCTCCGCATCTGTCCCGCGCCGACCCAGCGGAACGGTTTTGTCGTATTCCGGCTGAATCTCGGTCTGCATCCGGCGGTCGTTTTCCGTGACCATCCAGCCCGGCGCGACCTCATTGACCGTGATCTGATGCGGACCGAGCTCCTTTGCGAGCACGCGCACCAGCCCGTCGAGCCCGCGCTTTGCCGCAGTATAGGCGCCGCAGTTTGCCTCGGCCATCGCCGCGCATTCGGTGTTGATGACGACAATTCTGCCGCCCGCACCCTTTGCGATGATATCCGGCACAAACTCCTTGACCATGTGTACGGTCTGCATGACGCAGGAATTGTACTGGCTGTCGAAATCGGCAAGCGGCTGGTCGATGACCGGCTTCCACTCATACTGAATCACCGCGTTATGCACCAGAATATCCGGCACGCCGATCTTCGAGGCGACGACCTCCTGCTTCATGCGCTGCACATCCTCGGCGCTGGTGATATCCGCCTGAACGGTCACCACGCGGCGGCCGGTTTTTCTGCGCAGCTCAACGGCAAGACGGTCTGCGTCCTGCTTGTTTTTGTGATAGTGCAGCACAAGGTCTGCGCCGCAGTCCGCAAAGGTTCGCGCCATTACGCGCCCCAGCATCCCCGAAGCGCCCGTGATCAGCGCGATATGTCCGCGTAAATCAATCGACAGCATGGTATTCATCCTTTCATTTTTTCACTGTATACGCCCCGCGGGGGACACACAGCGATACAACATGTTGATTTTCCAGTAAAATCTGATAAAACTGCACACTTTCCGCCGCCGGATGATGAAAGACCGGCGCAGGATCCAGCGTAAATCCCAGCGAGGAAAAATCGAGCGCGATTCCCTTGCCGGTGAATTTCGCATAGGCCTCCTTCAGCGTCCAGAAGCGCGAAAATGCGAGCATTTTGTCATCCGCAGCGGCAATCGCGGCGAGCTCCTGCTCCGTACAGACCTTCCGCATCAGTGCATCCTTCACCTGCCGCGGCGCTTCGGCATCGACGCCGACCGGCACGCGCCCGACCGCCGCGACCGCAAGTCCCTTGCAGTGTGAGAGGTTCATGTGCAGAAAATCGTGTATCAGCTTCGGTTTTCCGAGCCCCTCGCGCCGGATCACAGCATGGTGTACGCCGAAATCCTCCGCAAGCGCCGCCGAGAGCAGATCAAGCGCCGCAAAATGCGCCTTATGGTGATCCTGCCGCCGGCAGCTGTCGTCAAGCTGCTCTGCATAGACGCGAAATGCGAGTATCTGCGTGTTTTTCTCGTATCCGGAAAGCAGTGTGTTCATGCCTTGTCAAATAAAATCTTCGCCGCGCTGCATCCGATGCGGTCGCAGCCGGCGCTGAGGAATGCTTCCATCTGTTCGCGCGTGCGGATGCCGCCCGCCGCCTTCATTTTCACATGCGCGCCGATGTACTGACGGAACAGTGCAATATCCTCCAACTGTGCGCCGGCAGTGCCGAAGCCGGTCGAGGTTTTGATGTAATCCGCCTCTGCCTCGGTCACGAGCTTGCAGCAGCGGATTTTCTCCTCCTCCGTCAGGAAGCAGGTCTCAATAATAACCTTCAGCACCGCATCCGGACAGGCGCTCCGCACCTGCTTCAGATCGTGCAGCACCGTTTCATCATCGCCGGATTTCAGCGAAGATACGTTGATTACCGTGTCAATTTCCCGCGCACCCTGCGCGAATGCCAGTGCCGTCTCCGCCGCTTTCACAGAGAAATGCTGATAGCCGAGCGGGAACCCGATCACGGTGCAGATATTGAGTGCCGGAAAGGCTTTGTGCGCCGCCGCGACCCAGTATGGCGGGATACAGGCGGACGCGGTATGATATTGCAGCGCCTCTGCACAGATTGCGGCAATATCCTCCCATTTTGCATCCGGCTTTAGAATCGTATGGTCAATGTGCGAAAGAATTTCAGCGTTGGTCATAATTCCATCTCCGTATCAAATTATCGGCTGAGCATCGTGCGCGCCGCGCCGATGACAAAAATCAGCAGCGTAATCAGCGCAAGCTCCATGATATGTGCCGCCAGCCAGACGGCGCAGAGCCCGCCGAGTCTGCCGCGCAGGAAAACGTAAACCGCCGAGTCCAGCCCGATCAGCAGAGCGGTCTGGAAAAGCAGCGGCAGATATTCGTGTATCAATGTGCGGGCACTGCTGCACCGGAGCGTAAACAGGCGCATTTCCCACGAGGCAGCGAGAAAACTGAGTATCAGCGCGAGAAACACGGCGCCGGCAGTCAGCAGCGTCACGGATGCCCGCATCGCAAGAAGCATCAGCAGCCCGATGCCCGCGAGTAGGCATGTGCCCGCCGGCATCCGGTCATACTTCATCTTCGTCCTCCCCGTCGTCGTCCTCAGTCTCCTGCGGCGGGTGCTTCATCAGATAAACACTGTGAACCGCCGCGAAGATCAGCAGCACGGCGCCGTTAATCAGCAGGCGGGTCGCATAGAGCGAGATCAGCTCGGTAAATTCGGATACGCCGTCGAGATTTGCGCTGAGATGCTGCAAATTTCTGTGGCGGTACATCAGGATCACGGTGATAACGGCGCTCAGCAGAAACGGGACGAGAATCGCCGCGAAAAACACGTTTTTGCGCGATAATCCCGTCTGCTCCTCGACCTGCAAAAAGTGATAGAGCAGCGCCGTAACGATCACGGAAAGCCCGCACATCCAGATATTCAGGCTGAGGTAGCTATACATCGCCCAGCAGAAAATCTGCACGAACAGACTGCCGCACAGCACCATACCGAAGCGCTTGCACGCTTCGGCAGTGATGCGGGGTTTTTGATTCGGTTTCGGTTCGGCCATTCGGCATTCTCCTTACGTTCAGGAATCGTGCTCGTCTTCGTCGGTATCGGCATCGTCCGGCTCATCGGGTTCCTCCGGCTCCTCCGGAATCGCCGCCTCGGCAGATTCCGCCTCCTGTGCGGCGAGCTCCTGTGCCTTCAGCTCTTCCTCAGAGAGCTGCTCGACCTCGGAAATATCGGCATCCTCCTCATGGTCGGTGCGGGTGAATGCGACAACTCTGCCGTTTTCCGAGACGCGCATGACGCGCACGCCCTTCGCGATTCTGCCCATGATGCGGATATCGCTTGTCCGGATACGGATGATGATGCCGTCGCTCGAAATCATCATAATATCGTCGGTTTCATCGACGACCTTGATGCCGCAGACATTGCCGCGCTCCTCGTCCGGCTTATAATTTGTGATGCCGTAGCCGCCGCGCTTTCTCAGCGGGTAGCTCCCGATCTCGGCGCGCTTGCCGAAGCCCTTTTCCGTCACGGTCAGCAGCGAGGCGCCCTCGCGGACTCTCGCCATCGAGACGATCTCGTCGCCCTCGCGCAGCTTCATGATGCGGACACCGCGGGCACTTCTGCCCTGCGGCCGGATGCAGGTCTCCTCGGTGCGGATGGCCATGCCGTTCTTTGTCGCGACGAAGAGCTGGTCATGACCGCCGGTCATGCGCACGCCCTCGATCTCGTCGCCCTCCTCGAGCTTGATCGCGATAATGCCGTTTTTGCGTACATTTTTATACGCCGGCAGCGCGGTTCTCTTGATTTTTCCGTTCTTTGTGACGATAACAATATAGCTGTCGTCATTGAATTCGCTGACCTTCATCATGGCAGCGACCTTTTCATTTTCGGTCAGCGGCAGCAGATTGATGATATTGGTGCCCTTGGAGTCCTTGCCGCCCATTGGAATTTCGTAGCATTTGAGATCGAACATGATGCCGCGGTTCGTGAAGAACAGCACATGGTCATGGCTCGATGCAACGAACATTTCAGAGGCAAAGTCCTCCTCACGCTGCTTCATGCCGGAAACACCGCGTCCTCCGCGCCGCTGCGACTTATACACCGAAAGCGGCACGCGCTTGATATAGCCGAAATTCGTGTAGGTCACGACGCAGTCCTCGACCGGAATGAGATCCTCGATATCCATTTCGCCGCTGATATTTTCGATCTGTGTGCGGCGCTCATCGCCGTATTTTCCGCGGATTTCCTCGAGATCGGCGCGGATAATCTCCAGAACGCGCTCCTTGTGTGCGAGAATATCGCGCAGATCGTTGATCTTTTCACAGAGTGACATGACCTCGTTGAGAATCTTCTCGCGCTCCAGACCGGTGAGCTGACCGAGCCGCATCTGCACGATCGCATCGGCCTGCGCATCGGAAAGTCCGATTGTCGGGTATTCTTTTTCGGTCGGATCGACCGTCATGCCCATTGCGGTGCGGTAGGCCGAATCCTCCAGCAGTGTCGTCAGATCAACCTCGGCAAAGCGCTCGATCAGGCGCTGCTTGCCGTCGGAAATCGTCTTGGATGAGCGGAGAATTTCCACAACCTCGTCAATGAAATCCAGCGCAACCACAAAGCCCTGAAGGATATGTGCGCGCTCGCGAGCCTTGCGCAGATCGAACCGGCATGCACGCTGCACGACGTCGATCTGATGCTTTAAGTATTCTTCGAGAATCTGCTTCAGCGAGAGCTCCTTCGGAATTCCGTTGACCAGCGCCAGATTGATGATGCCGTAGGTATCCTGAAGCTGCGTATAGCGGAAAAGCTGATTGAGAATCAGGTTCGCGTTTGCGTCCTTTTTCAGCTCGATGCAGATTCGCACCTTTTCGGCTCTGCCGGATTCATCACGGATATCGTGGATTCCCTCGACGCGCTTTTCCTTCGCGAGCTCGGCAATCGACTTGATCAGCTCGGACTTGTTGACCATATACGGAATCTCAGAGACAATAATGCACTGTCTGTTTTTGATCTCCGTGATCTCGGTCTTTGAGCGGACGGTCAGCTTTGCGCGGCCGGTTGCATAGGCTGCACGGATGCCGGCTCTGCCCATGATGATGCCGCCGGTCGGGAAATCCGGCCCCTTGATGAACTGCATGAGCTGTTCGAGCGTCGCATCCGGGTTGTCAATCAGATAATCCAGCCCGTCGATGACCTCGCCGAGATTATGCGGGGGAATATGCGACGCCATGCCGACCGCGATACCCTCCGAGCCGTTGACCAGCAGATTCGGGAAGCGGGCAGGCAAAACCACCGGCTCCTTGAGTCGGTCGTCGTAGTTAGACTGAAAATCAACGGTTTCCTTCTGGATATCCGTCAGCATTGCCGTTGACATTTTCGTCATTTTTGCTTCTGTATAACGGTAAGCAGCAGGCGGATCGCCGTCTACGGTACCGAAGTTTCCGTGGCCGTCCACGAGCGGATAGCGCATTGAGAAGCTCTGCGCCAGACGCACCAGCGCCATATACACGGAAGCGTCGCCGTGCGGATGATACTCACCGAGCACGGTACCGACGATGTCGGCGCACTTACGGTAGGGCTTCTCCGGCGTCAGGCTTTTCTCAAAAAGTGTATACAGAATTCTTCTGTGTACGGGCTTCAGACCGTCCCGCACATCCGGCAGCGCACGGGAGGTGATGACAGACATCGAATATGCGAGAAACGATGACCGCATTTCCTCCTCAATGTCGCGATGAATCATAATCGAATTACTTGCGTCGTACAAAATATTCTGCCCCTTTTCGTATTATTGTGCCTCCGGCGGGTCTTTGGCTCAGTATTTGCTGAACAGCTCGGAAAGCTGTTTGATTTCATCATCGGAAAAATCCTTTTTCGGGATGATATAGAAATTCGCCCGAACCAGATATATCATGAAAAATTCCGGATATTCCAGCAGCTTCACGCCGGTGCCGAAGGTGATCTCCGTCGGCGCGGGCTGTTCTTCATCCTCAGGCGGCTCCTCCGGAAAAAGCTGCTGAAATCCGCTGCCGTCTGCGGATTCCTCCTGCTCCGGCTCTGCCTCCTGCTCCTCCGGTTGATCGGTCTGCTCTGGCTTCGGCGCATCCTCTGTCCGGATGACGACGCCGTCCTCATAGACCGTCAGCTCATAGAGGTCCTGCTCGACCTCCTTCAGCGCCTCATGCACCGAGCGGCGCAGCTTGAAGGTGCGGTACCAGCGGATCAGCACCATGCCGATGCAAATTGCGATCAGCAGATAGGCGGTCGTGTTGGTGTTATCCTTGACTGCGGCATAGATGAAATCCGCCGCGAGCACCAGAAAGATGATGCTGATAACGATATTTCCAGGAAATACGTATTTTTTTTGAAAACAGCGGAATGCTTCATCGAACATCGGAAGCGGAATATGATAAGACCGCTGCATCAGCTTTTTGTCTTTATTCATCCTCATCCTCCGAAATGATGCGCTCCCATTCCGCATCGACATCGAATTCCGGCTCCTCCGCTTCGGTCTCCTCCGGTTCTTCAGCTTCGTCTTCGTCCAGATCGACGCGGTTTCCGTTGTCATCATAGAGCCGCAGCTTCTTCGCGCCGTAATACCGGTCGCAGACCGCATCCGTCTTGGCGGCACGGGTTTCGTTGTCGTCCTCCGCGATCATCGTCTCGACTTCCTTGTATCCTCCGGAGCAGCGATTTTCTGCGTATTCACGGATTTTTTCGATATCCTCATCATCGAGACAGCGCTTCGGCAGATACACAAACTGATTCACGATCTTGCCGTCTGCAAAGAGAAAGCCTCTGTCATTTTCATAGGCATGCAGCGTCAGCGTCGAGAATTCCGTCTCCGCATCCTCATATTCCGTTTCGCTGTCCTCATCATCATCAAACAACTCTGTTGTCGTGAGCCGGTGCGGACAGAAGCCGATCTCCTGCTTTTCGCCGAATTGCAGCTTATTTGTCGCGAGAAATTTGCGGTTGACCGGAACCAGAAAATACGAGAGCCCGATCACAAAGCACCCAAGCCCGTAAAACAGAAATGCAATCCGCTTCGTGACATAAATCAGCACAAGACAGACCGCAAGCAGCGCGATACTTGTGAACAGCCCGATTTTTTTCTCGTTTCCGCGCTCATATCTCAGGTAGGTGCGGAATACATCCTCATAATCCCTGTCGTTCAGCTCAATCTGAACCGAAAACAGCTTTGTTTCCTTTGCCATTGCTCTAACCCTGCTTCTTTTGTTAATGTATCGCTTCGCGATGATTCATAATGGGGCGTTGCCCCAAACCCCACCAGAGGGATACTATCCCTCTGGACTCCCAATATAAGATTTAATGGGAACAAACCACATATTTTTTTAATGGGATTCTCAAGGGACAATGTCCCTTGAGCGGGGTGCGGGGCAGCGCCCCGCATAAGCATTGCGCAGCAATGCAATATCAGATATCCAGATTAACAGCATACTGCGCGTTGGATTCGATGAACTGGCGGCGCGGCTGAACCTTGTCGCCCATGAGGATCGAGAAAATCTCGTCCGCCTTCATCGCGTCCTCCATCTGCACCTGAATCATGGTGCGGGTCTCCGGGTCCATTGTGGTTTCCCAGAGCTGTTCGGGGTCCATTTCACCGAGACCCTTATAGCGCTGCACCTCGACCTTTGCGCCGCTCGCGGAAAGCTCCGCGATATACTTGTCGCGCTCCTCATCGCTGAATGCGTATTTATGTGTTTTTCCCTTTGTGACGCGGAAAAGCGGCGGCTGTGCGATATACACATTGCCGTTTTCGATCAGCGGGCGCATGAACCGGAAGAAGAAGGTCAGCAGCAGCGTCCGGATGTGACAGCCGTCCACATCGGCATCGGCCATGATAATGACCTTGCCGTAGCGCAGCTTCGTGATATCGAAATCCTCGCCGATCGAGGTACCGAGTGCGGTCACAACCGGCTGCAATTTGTCATTGCCGTAAACCTTGTCAATCCGCACGCGCTCGACATTCAGCATTTTGCCCCAGAGCGGCAGAATTGCCTGATAACGGCGGTCTCTGCCCTCCTTCGCGGAGCCTCCTGCGGAATCACCCTCGACGATATAGATTTCGGTAAATTCAATATCGCGCTCAGAGCAGTCCGCGAGCTTGCCCGGCAGCGATGCCGATTCCATTGCGGATTTGCGCCGTGCGGTCTCACGCGCTTTTTTCGCAGCCTCTCTTGCGCGCTGCGCAGCCTGCGATTTAGAGAAGATCAGCGCCGCAACGGTCGGATTCTCCTCGAGATAATCCATGAGCTTTTCGCTGACAACCTGCTCGACAAACGGCCTGATCTCAGGGTTTCCGAGCTTGACCTTTGTCTGGCTCTCGAACTGGCAGTCAGTCAGCTTGACGGAGATGATCGCAGTCAGTCCCTCGCGGACATCCTCGCCCATGAGCTTATTGTCATCCTTCAGCATCCCGAATTTTTTTCCGTATTCGTTGATGGTTTTGGTCAGCGCATTGCGGAAGCCGACCTCATGCACACCGCCGTCGATGGTATGCACATTATTCGCAAAGGACATGATGATTTCATTGTAGCTGTCATTGTACTGCATTGCGATTTCGACCGCATTGTCGCCCTTTTTGCCGTTGAAATAGATCACATTGCAGCTTGTGCCGGGCTTTCCGTCTCTGGATTTTTCGGAAAGCGGCTCCAGTCCTCTGATCTGATGAATATGCTCGATGAACTCGCGGATGCCGCCCTCATAGCAGAGGGTCTCATGCCGCTCCTTCTCCGGGTAGCGGTGGTCGATGATCTCAATGGTCAGCCCGGCATTCAGAAACGCCTGCTCGCGCATGCGCTTCAGCAGCACTTCATAATCGAAAACAGTCGTTTCTTCAAAGATTTCCGCATCCGGCTTGAACAGGACAGAGGTTCCGTGCAGCGTGGTATCGCCGGTCTGCTTCAGCTCCTCGCTGTATTTTCCGCGCTCAAACCGCTGGAAATAGCTGTGGCTGCCGTCCCAGACGGTCAGCTCCAGCCACTCGGACAGCGCATTGACGACCGACGCGCCGACGCCGTGCAGACCGCCGGCAACCTTATATCCGCCGCCGCCGAATTTTCCGCCGGCATGCAGCACGGTATACACGACCGTTGCCGCAGAAATCTTCTCCTTCGGGTGAATGCCGACCGGAATGCCTCTGCCGTTGTCCGTCACGCGGATGATATCGCCCTCTAAGATCTCGACCTTGATGTGGGTACAGTATCCCGCAAGCGCCTCATCAATCGAGTTGTCCACGATCTCATAGACAAGGTGATGCAGACCGCCTGAGCCGGTCGTGCCGATATACATGCCCGGACGCTTCCGGACAGCCTCCAGCCCTTCCAGCACCTGAATCTGATTTTCGTCATATTCGCCCTCGACAGGCGTTTGCATCAGCATTTCTTCATTATCCATGATCCATCTCCTAAATCCGTGTTGCCGTTGCCTTCTTGGTAAAAATCAAAACATTGTTTTTGCTCTCTTTTTCAGTGTCGCGACGGAAATCGGCGAAATATATGCCGTTTCCTCGCCGTTTTCCGTGCAGATGACAAAGCTCTTCGGCATCTCCTTCGAGATATTGACCGCTTTGCCCTGCTTTTCCATCCGGTTCAGGTATTTTCTTGTATCCTGTCCGATCGTCGTATTTTCAATATCAAACACGCCGACGACATTTTTATCTGAAACCGAAATATTCTCTCCCAAATGAATATACATATTATGCTCCCGTTCCCTGCGTCAGTGCGCCGTTTTCCATATAGAACACCCTGCCGCTCCCTGCCTGCTCCTGTCCGATGGACTCCGGCTGACAGGTGGTCAGGAAGATCTGCATATCCTGAATGATCTCATACACCAGCTTCTGCCGCTTGGCGTCCAGCTCTCCCATGACGTCATCGAGCAGAATCACCGGTGTTTCTTCCTTTGTCTCATAAAAAACAGATGCCTGCGCGAGCTTCATCACCAGCGCCGTACTTTTCTGCTGACCCTGCGAGCCGAATTCCCGGACGGAAAGCCCGCCGATCTTACAGGAAAAATCGTCGCGTCCCGCACCCTTTGCGGTAAACCCTAGGCGAATATCATCCTCTGCGGATTTCTGAAGCTGCTCAAAGTAATAATGCTGCATTTCCTTTGTCGGATTCTCCGGAATTTCGCTGTTCTGAAAGATATTCGAGCGATATTTCACATGAAGCTGTTCGGCGCCGCCTGTGATCCCGGCATAGAGCCTCTCGCAGACTGCCGCGAGCTTGTTCACATAGGCATAGCGCAGGCAGGTCAGCATACTGCCGTATGCGGCAAGCTGCATATCCCAGAGGGAAAGATCCGCTCTGCTCGCAGTTCCGAACTGAATCTGCTTGAGCATCGCATTGCGCTGCGCGGTGAGCTGATCGAACTGCCGCAGACAGCCGAGCATTTTCGGCGTGAGCTGCGAGCCGCAGAGATCCATAAATCCGCGCCGCTTTTCCGGATTTCCGCGAATCAGCTCGCGGTCGTCCGGGGAAAAAATCACACACTGAAAGCGGGAAAACAGTCCGCTTCCGCCTTTTAGCGGCACGCCGTTCAGCATGAGCTTTTTCTGTTTTCCCTCGCCGCGCGCCAAATGAAACTGAATCTCCTGCTCGCGTTTGCTGTCGGCAAAGCGCAGTTTTAAGTGCATCGCGGGCGATTTCAGATGAATATAATCCCGCTCCTTCGAGCCGCGGAAGCTCCGGCAGCCGGTACAGCACCAGATCGCCTCCAGCAGATTGGTCTTGCCCTGCGCATTGTTCCCGAAGATCAGATTCAGCGATTCAGACGGCTGCATTTCGATTTCCCGCAGATTGCGGAAATCCGCTGCACTCAGTGAAATAACACGCATTTACGCCTCTTCTTCGACCGGTGCCGTCACGCAGACCTGATAATCCTCGACGGTGACGGTGTCGCCGTTCCGGATTTTCTTTCCGCGCATTGTGCAGACCTCGCCGTTTACCTTCACTTCGCCCGCCTGAATCAGATTCTTTGCAAATCCGCCGGTATCGGTCAGATTTGCGAGCTTCATGAGCTGTTCGAGCTTGATAAACGGCGTTTTGATCGTAATATCAATCTTTTCCATATTTTTCAGCGTCTCACCTGAACCGGCATGATAATCGCGATTGAGCTCTCGCCGTCCGCCTCCATGACCTTCACGGCGCGGTCGGGACCCGAAAGCATCAGCTTCACACGGTCGCCCTGAATCGCGCGGACCGCTTCGAGCAGATAGCGGTTATTAAAGCCGATCACCATTTTTTCTCCGGTCATATCGCAGCTCAGCTGGTCATCGACGCTGCCGATGACATTCTGGCAGCTGATGAGAACGCGATCCTCCTCAAACTGGAACCGGACTGCGGTTTTATTCTTTTCGCTGATGAGCAGGCTGCACCGGTCGAGGCTGTCGATCAGCTCCTTGCGGCTGACATAGACCTCGGATTTCACATTCTGCGGAATCGAGCGGCGGTAATTGACAAATTCGCCGGCAAGCAGTCTGGTATAGACAATATAGCCGTGAATCTCAAAGCTCGCCTGATGCTGGTCAAGCCGGATGACGCAGGGCTTCTCGTTCTTTTCGTCCTCCTCGAGCAGGTGCGAAATCTCGCGCAGCGCCTTTGCCGGAACGACAAACTTCATCTGTCCCTGTCCGACCAGCGGCTCTGTCCGCAGCGCCATGCGGTAATTGTCGAGCGCGACAATATTCATCGTATCATCTTCGATTTCAATGAGCTCGCCGGTAAAGATCGGCTTGGTTTCATCGAGCGAAACCGCATAGATCGTCTGGTCGATCATATCGCGGAGCTGCTTCTGCGGAATCAGGACACCCTGCTTCTGCTCGATATCCGGCAGATCGGGGTATTCGTCCGCCTGCATGCCGGCAAGCTGGCATTCCGTGCCGCCGCCGGTGATCGTAATTTTCAGATGCTCGTCTGTTTCGATGCTGAGGATGCCCTCCGGCATTCTGCGGACAAGCTCGGAGAACAGTCTGCTGTCTGCGAGCAGAACGCCCTCCTCCTCGACGGAAGCGGGAATCTCTGTCCGCATGCCGAGCTCCAGATCATAGCCGGTCAGGGAGAGATGCTGTTCCTCTGCCTGAAGACGGATCGCGGACAGAACCTCCATCGGGGTCTTGACGCTGGTGGCCTTTGCAATATTCGGCAGAACCTCAAAGAGGTCCGATTTCTGACAGGTAATTTTCATGGATCAAAATTCCTTTCGTTTCCGAAGCTGTGCTCTGAGCTCCGGAGTTTGCTGCACAAAGACAGTCAACATAACATAATAGGTATAAACAGCAGTAGCAGCAGGGTCGGTTCAAAAGTTGAATGTGCGGGAGCGGGGGATTCATTTTCAAGCTGACAGGGAAAAATCCTCCCGCAGATGAAATTATGTTCTTTCCGGATAACCGTGGGAAAATTTTTTGAGAAGTTGAATGGATGCATCCGGCGGAGAAATCTGAGTGAAAAAAGTGGAATCAGCGGGAGTGAATGTTGAAAATTCGGTTGAAAATGTGAATACGCGGAGTATATTCCGAAGTTTTCCACATTCCGAGCGATTGTTCCTGTGGAAAACCGGAAAAAACCCGCAAATGCGAAGCTGTTTTTGAACTACATTTTCAACAACTGTTGAAAACGAAAGAAATCGAACAAACGCTCCCCTGTAACCCTTCTGTAAATTTTCCGGTCGGTTGATTTTGCATTTTCCCGCTCAATTTGTCAGATTTTAGAATCAATCGTCTGCCTGCACAAAGGAGTGGAAAACAATCGGAGATTATTTTACGGCTCCGTCCCGGATGGTCTTGGTAATGGATTCGATCGCGTCGCGGAGGTTCGAGTCCTTTTTCATGTTGTTCTCGACATACTTCACCGCATATACAATAGTAGAGTGGTCGCGGTTGCCGAATTCCTCGCCGATCGAGGCAAGCGTCATGGTCGTGATGCTGTGAACCAGATAGATCGCGACCTTGCGCGCATTGGAGATCTGCTGCGAGCGCTTCTTCGAGCGGATATCCTCCGCCGTGACGCCGTAGAGATTGGAAACCTCGGAGATGATCCGCTCGACCGTAACCGGCGCGGGCTGATCGTCCGTCAGGATATCGCGGATGACGCTCTGTGCCATCGAAAGGGACGGTGCGGAATCCGCAAGCTGCTTCAGCGCCTTCAGGCGCTTGACGGCGCCCTCGAGCTGCCGGATGTTCGTTTTCAGGCGGTTTGCGATGAATTCTGCGACATCATCCGGAATTTTCAGGTCGAGCAGCTCCGCTTTTCTGCGGATAATCGCGACTCTGGTCTCGAAATCCGGCATCGAGATATCGGTGATCAGACCGGACTCAAATCTGTTCCGGATGCGCTCCTCCAGAATCTTGATATCCTTCGGCGGCCGGTCGGAGGTCAGGACGATCTGTCTGCCCTCCTCATGCAGCTTATTGAAGGTATGGAAGAATTCCTCCTGCGCGGATTCCTTTCCGCTGAGGAACTGCACATCATCGACTAAAAGCACATCCGCGCTGCGGTATTTCTCGTGGAATTTGGAGGTATCCTTTTTCTGCTTGATTGCTTCGATCAGCTCGTTTGTGAAGGTCTCGCCCGTGACATACACGATCTTGAGATTCGGGTTCCGGCGGCGCATTTCGTGTGAAATTGCGGTCAGCAGATGCGTCTTGCCGAGGCCGGAGGGGCCGTAGATGAACAGCGGGTTATAGGTATTGCCGTTGCCGTCGCTGCGCGCAATGCTGGTGCAGGCGGCATAGGCAAACTGGTTCGAGCTGCCGACGATGAACGTCTCAAAGGTATAGGCATAATCGCCGCTGCCGGTCGTATTGTCGAGGATATTCTGCATCTCGACCATTTCCGGATCGTTTTCATCGGACTGCGCGGATTTTCCCTCCTCCTGCACGATCAGCCGGAGCTGAACCGGGAAGCCGAGAACCTGCGCAAAGCCCTCCTGAAGCAGATTGGAATAATTGCTGTTGACGACCGATCTCTGGAATTCCGAGGTGCAGTAGAGCACGGCATCGGAGCCCTCCAGTCTCGCAGGAATCAGCTTATCCAGCCACAAATTTATGGCAAGATCACCGATCTTGCCCTCTTCCTTACAATATGCCTTTACGGCATCAAATACCTCTTCAAAGGAATTCACTGTAAAATTCACATCCTTCAAGTTTTTTATTTCTTTATTATTCTGATAAAACAAAGAACAAACTGCGTGTTGAAAACTTCAAATCTGCGCAGTCGTATTCACGTCTTATTATAGCATAATATTGGAGAAATATCAAGCGATTATTACAATCATTGTAGGTTTTCACAAATAATAAAAAGGGGATTCCGGTTTATTTATCACGGGACAGAGAGCGGGTTATCCTGCCCGCGAAAAACCCGGAAGGGGTTTTTTCCGAAATGATTTTGAAAATTGAAAAAAGGGCTTGAAAAATCCGCAGAAACCTTGTATAATAATAAAGTATATACTCTGTGATCGGGACAGGGTATACCCGTGCACAAAAGAAAAGGAGGAATTTCATTGTCAAAGTCAAAGAAGAAGGCTTCTAAGACAGCAAAGCAGACATCCGGTATCGCTCCGAAACCTGAAACCGCGCCGAATCAGGAACCGAAGAAAAAGCCTGATTTGGTGAAGGAGGCGGAGCCGAAGAAACCGAAGGTTCAGAGCAAGCCTTCTGCTCTTGTTGTTCAGACTGCCGGGCCAAAGGGAATACAGGGCTGGTTCTGGCGGAACTGGTCGTATCTGCTGGCATTTTTCATTCCCGTGCTTCTGACCTATATCGCATACAGATTATTCGGTCTGTATCCCTCCGGTCAGCATTCTGTCCTCTGCCTTGACCTGAACGGACAGTATGTCTATTTCTTTGAGGCGATCCGGGATGCATTCCACGGAGACGGCAGCATTCTCTATAACTGGTCGCGCAACCTCTCCGGCGGATATATGGGTATCATCGGATACTACCTCGCGAGCCCGTTCACGCTGATTGTCATTCTCCTGCCGCGTACCATGATCCTCGGTGCGCTGCTCATTATGATTCTCTGCAAGATCGGTGCAGCCTCGTTTGCTTTCAGCTATTATGCGAGAAAATCCAAGCATGTCTCGCCGGCAATCTCTGTTGTGCTCGGCTGCATGTTCGGCATGTGTGCCTACAGCATTATCCAGACCATTGACCCGATGTGGCTGGACGGGCTGGTCTGTCTGCCCTTCATCGTGCTCGGCATCGAGTATCTAGTCGATGACGGCAGAAAGATCAATCTGATCGTGCCGCTGGCGCTGATCTGTATTGCAAACTTCTATATCGGCTTCATGTGCTGCATCTTTACGGCAATTTACTTTGTCTATTATCTCTTTATCGGCTCTGACCGCTATGACAACACCCTGCGCCCGATCGTGTTCGGCGGATTTTTCCTTGCGGCGCTGTCGGTTCTGTTCGCATTCCTCTACCGGCTTCAGGAGCAGGGCAGCGTCAACAATAAATTCAAGGATCCGGTCAAGAGAATCCGGTATTACGATTACAAGAACTATATGTATATCGCCATTGCGGCGACGGTTCTGTATCTCGGCTTCCTTGTTTATTTCTATTTCATGAAATCGGACAAGGACCGGAAGAAGGAATTCAATAAGTTCATTTTCGCCTCGCTGAGAATGTTCATTGCGGCAGTGGTCGCACTGAGCTGTGCAGCCTTCATGGTGCTGCCGGTCTACAATGCGCTGAGCCTCGGTAAAATGGACTTCGCAAAGCCGACAGGCGGTTACGATTTCGGCTGGAAGGGGCAGTTCTCTCCGCTGGAATTTGTCGCGCAGTTCAGCGTGAATCAGTACAATTCCGTCAATGTCGAGGGCAAGCCGGAGGTTTACTGCGGCGTGCTCGGACTGCTCTGCGTCCCGCTTTTCTTCTGCAACAGAAGAATCCCGTGGAGACAGAAGGTCGGCTACGGCATCCTGTGCTTTACCATGTTTTTCTGCATGTTCTTCAAGGAAATCGACATCTGGTGGCACGGCGGACAGATGCCGAACTGGCTCCCGTTCCGTTATTCCTTCATCTTCTCGTTTATCGTTCTGAGCATGGCTGCCATGACGCTGCGCTATGCCTCCGGCATCAGCCGGATCGGAGTGGGCGTCAGTACGGTGATTTTGTCAATTCTGATGATTCTGGCGTACAATCAGCATTATCTGAATATGAAGGGAAAGGAATATCTCGAAAAATTCCCGATTGCCCTTACAATCATGCTGATGATCGTCTATGCGGCATTCGTGATCGTGCTCGGGCTGAAAAATCCTTCGAGGATCATGAAAATCACGGTTCCGGCGCTGCTGATGTGCGTGGTCGGCTGCGAGCTGGTCTACAACTCCAAAAAGGAATTTGACGATATTCACACAGAGGTCGCATATTCCGACAGAAAAACTTACCGCGCATACCTTGCCTCTCACAGAGATATCGTGGATCATATCTATGAGAATTACGAGGGCTTCTACCGGACGGAAAAGACCTATACCCGTACCGTCAACGACAATTCCGGCATGAAGATCCGCGGTCTGACGCATTCCAGCTCGGTCATGAACGCCAATATCCTGAAGTTCATCGAGGCAATGGGGTATTCCTCAAGCACCTATTATTCCAGATATGACGGCAATACGCCGCTTGCGGACAGCGTGCTCGGCATCAAATATGTCATGGACAAGGGCGATGCCAACAAGAACCTGCTCAAAAACGACGACCCTCAGAATGAAAATGTCGGTGCTGCCTACAAGAAAGTGATGACCGAAACCGCAAAATCGCAGACCGAAACCGATATCACAGTCAATGTCTACGAGAATCCGAATGCACTTTCGATCGGATTCATGGCAGACCAGAGCATCAAGCGAATCGAAAAATTCGGAAACGACAACCCGTTCAACAGCCAGAATCTGCTGCTGAGCACAATCTCCGGCAATACCGTCATCACGGACGGCGGCGGGTTCGAGAGCTTCCACGAGTATTATCATCCGATCTCCGTGATTCAGTATCCGGAGCTCGCGGAAAAGGGCATCTCCAATCCGCGTCTGAACAATGCAAGAGTGACCGATTACGCCGGACAGCAGAACTTCCGCGAGCCGAACTGGGACCCGAACAATCCGACGGTCCACGAGGGCGACCCGACGGTTGACCTGTTCATCGAAACGGAAACCGATGAGCCGATGTATCTGTTCTTCAAGACGGAGAATCAGAGCAAGGTCAATCTCTGGCTGGCGGATCAGTGGAATCTCGACGGACCGACCTGCTACAATAAGGACGGTTCCAACGCAAACGGCCTCGGCTCTTACTTTGAGGGCGACGATTACAAGATTCTCTATGTCGGCACATTCCCTGCGCATACGCAGCTTCAGCTCCGTATGACGCTGCTCACGAATGCAGACAGCACGAAGGAAAAGTATACTATTATTAAAAACTTCTTCTTCTATCATTTCAATTCCGAGCTGTTTGAGCAGGATATTCAGAAGCTCAAGGAGCAGGAGTGGCATCTGACAACCTACGGCGGCAGAACGCTGGAGGGCACCATCACCGCGAAGGAAAACCAGATCATGATGACCACGGTTCCGGCTGAGCCGGGCTGGAAGATCTGGGTAGACGGCAAGGAATATCGCTATACCGCGACAAAAACCTATTCCGACGGCTCGAAAAAGGAAATCGACGAACCGTTTGTGACGCTGTTTCAGGGCATGATCGGCATTGAGCTCTCACCCGGCGAGCATACGGTGAAGATGGTCTATACGCCGCCAGGAATGAATGTCGGCTGGGGACTGCTGATCTTCGGTCTTGCGTGCATTGCAGTATTCTATTTCTATGACAGAAGTCACAATAAGGCTTGGATTCAGCTCCGTGAGGGCAAAAAGAAGGGCATCTATGAGCTGCCCTATGAGGAGTATCCGGATCCGGATGCACGGCCTTACCGCTCCTACAATCAGACGGACAGACAGCAGATTCAGAAGAATGATCCGAAGCTCAAGGCTGTTATGGTTGCCGATGAGCTGAAGAAGCTGAAGGGTCTGATGGACGACGGCATCCTCACGAAGGAAGAATTTGAGGAACAAAAGAAAAAGCTGCTGAAACGGCAGTGAACAAAGGAACCTCCCCTTTTTGAAAGGGGAGGTTCCTTCTGTAATCCATCGGAGATACCTTATCAATGCAGCATCTGATATTGCTTTTTCTTTGGCTTCTGCCGGTGCTTCCGGTGCATCAGATACAAAATCACACTGACCGCGAGAATCCCGACGCATGCGCCGGTAAAATCAATCATCACATCCCGGAATTCCCCGCTTCGCCCCTGCACAAACCGCTGATGATATTCGTCGGAGCAGGCATACAAAAACGACAAAAACGCCGGCAGCAGAATATCCCCTGCGGGATGCTTCTGCCGGCTTTTTATCAGAACAGACGAGACCAGTGCCCATGTAATCCGGAGAAAGATACCGAGCACCAGATACTCGGAGAAATGCCCGAGCTTGCGGAAAAGCAGATGGAATTTGTCGATGATCCGGTTCTGCTGATACGCGGTTTTATCCGACCAGTGCGGGTAAAACAGGCTCAGCAGCTTTTTCAGGATTCTGCCGCTCATTGCGCCGGAATCGTCGCCGTTATTGGCGGAAAACCAGTAAATCAGCAGCATCCAGAGCAGCGTCAGGACAGAAAACAGTGCAATCAGCAGCAGATTGTTCCTTCTGCTGTTTATTTTTCCCAATTGCCGCGCTCCCGACGGATCTCGTTCAGCAGCTCATTGAGGCGCGCCTCGGTCGAGGTCAGCGATTGCAGCACATACGCTGCGGTCGCATCCTTTGTATCCTCACACTTGGACTTGGTCTTTGCGAGAATCTCGTGTGCGCGCTTCTTCGCTTCCTCTGTGATCGTATTCTCGGAAACCAGCGCCTTTGCGCGGTCCTCTGCGCCGCGGATGATGGTTTCGGCATTTGCCTGCGCTTCCTTCATGATCCGGTCGCAGTCATAGTCGATGGTCTGTGCGCGCTTCATTTCCTTCGGCATCGCAAGGCGGATGTCATTGACCAGCTCGCGCAGGCGGTCGCCGTCGATGACAATTTTGTGTGCGGCGAGCGGAAATGCCTTCGCATTATCCAGCAGGTCATCCATTTCGTCGAGTACATCAAATACGCTCATTCTGTTTCATCCTTTCCGATTGCGTTTGCAAATTTCTGCACCTCATGAATCAGCTTCTGATTTTCGGCCTCGTCGAGATGAGGCTTTTCCGGCTTTTTGCGGAGCCGCTTCTCGATGACCGGCTGAATCTCCGGCGGAACAAAGCTGGAGATATCGCCGCCGAGCGCTGCGATCTGCTTGACGATGCTGGAGCTGAGGTACATATTTTCAGCGGCTGTGGTCAGAAAAATGGTTTCCGCCTCCGGGCAGAGCTTCCTGTTTCCGAGTGCCATCTGAAATTCATATTCAAAATCCGTGACCGCACGGAGACCCTTGACAATCGCGTCCGCATGGACTCTGCGGACATAATCCGCGAGCAGCTCATCCTCCAGAATATCAATGACGATATTCGGAAAATGCTTGGTGACCTTTTCAATCATCAGAAGGCGCTCTGTCAGGGTAAAGACCGGGTGCTTTTCCAGATTGGCCGAGACCAGCACAATCACGCTGTCAAACAGCTTGGAGGCACGGCTGATAATATCGAGGTGACCGTATGTAACGGGGTCAAAGCTGCCGGGGCATACCGCGACGCGGCGCTGTTTTGTATCTGGCATATCCTGTTGTCCTTTCCGTTTGCGGCATACCGTTTATCCGGATTCTTCCGAATCCTCCGGCTGCTGATAGATGCTCACTGTTATTTTACCATATTTTTTCTGCTTTTGCAAGTGGAAATTCTGAATTATATCGGATAATTTGCATTCGGGCTCATGCTCGCAGACGATTATGCCGGTTTTTTGCATTTTTTCCGCGAGAAGGGGGAGAATCTGCTGCAAAATATTGTTCCGGTAGGGCGGATCCAGAAAGGCAATATCAAACATCTGCTCTGTCCGCTGCAAATAGCTGAGGGCATCGCTGCGGAGAATCTCCGCTTTTTCCAGAAAACCGCAGCCGCGGACATTCTGTTTGATGCAGCTCACGGCACGCGGATCGGCGTCGATCAGCACGGCCTTCTGTGCGCCTCTGCTGAGCGCTTCGATCGCCATTTGTCCGCTTCCGGCAAAGAGATCGAGCACAACGGCGCCGGGAAAATCAAATTGCAGAGAGGAGCAGATCGCCTCCTTGACTTTATCAGTCGTCGGGCGGGTATCGAATCCCGGCGGGGTTTGCAGCTTTCGTCCTCTGGCTGTTCCGGTAATGACACGCATAATATAATAGCCTTTCTGAAATTTAGTATATCATTTTGTTTTTGATATTGTTCCGGATGAACTGCTCGGTTTCCTTTGCCGTCATCGGATGGCCGTAAAGGAAGCCCTGTACATAATCGCAGCCGGAAGCCCGCAGCAGCCTTGCCTGCTCCGGTGTCTCGACGCCCTCGGCGATGGTCTGAATCTGCTTTGCCTTTGCAATCCGCGCGACGGAGGATACGATCTCCTGCACGACCGGGTCATCCACCATATGCATGACGAAGGAGCGGTCCATTTTCACCATTGTGAAGGGCAGGCGCTGGATATAGCTCAGCGAGGAATATCCGGTTCCGAAGTCGTCCATTGCGATCCGGATGCCGGCAGCGCGGAGCTGATTCATCCGGTCAATCGTCAGGTCGATATCGCGCAGCGCGAGCGATTCGGTCAGCTCAATCTCCAGATAGCGCGGGTCGAGCTTGTATTTTTCCAGCGTTTTCTGGATTTGCTCGCAGATGTTCTCCTGATAGAAGTCCATGCTGCTGAAGTTGATCGACATGATGATTTCCGGCAGCCCGATGGTCTGCCAGAGCTTGGTCTGTCTGCATGCCTCGTCCATGACAAAGCGGGTGATCTGCGTAATGAGCTGCGATTTCTCCGCAATCGGGATAAACAGCTCCGGCGAGATCATCTGATTCGGGGAGATCTGCCAGCGGATCAGCGCCTCCAGTCCGATGACAGCGCCGGTTTCGAGCGAGACCTTCGGCTGATAATACAGCACGAGCTCATTGCGCATGACCGCCTCGGAAAGACGGCTTTCGAGGCTGCTCTCCTGAATGATATCGTCGTGCATCTGCTCGGTGTAGCGGCTGATGCTGCCGGGCGTGCGGCTCTGTGAGGAGAGCGCGAATTCCGCGTGCTCCAGCACCTTTTCAAAGCTCTCGCCGTCCTCCGGCATCAGCGCATAGCCCGCAGAGCAGGTCAGCGAGGTATTGGACAGCCTGCCGACCGCCTTTGTCGAGAGGACCCGCTGAATCCGGCCGATGACCTTCTCCGGCAGCGAATCATCTCCGGTATTCCGGAGAATCAGCGCAAAATTGTCGCCGGAAATGCGCGCGCCGAAGCCGCCGAGGCTGAGCTGCTGGTTCATGGTCTCTGCAAACTGCTTCAGCAGCTCATTGCCCGCCGCATAGCCGCAGGTGTCGTTGATCAGGTGGAAGCGGTCGATGTCAATGACGATGACCCAGTAGGTATTTTGCAGTTCGACGGTACACTGATAGAGGTCGTGTCCCATCTGCATGAGCTTCTGGCGGTTCGGGATGCCGGTGACGCTGTCCTCGTAGGCTATGCGCATGATCTGCGCATCCTTTTCCTTTTCCTTCGTGATATCAATGACGGTTCCGCCGACGGCAAGCCTGCCGGTCTCCGCATTCTGCGTTGCACGGAAGCGGTAGGAAAACCAGCGGTACTGCCCGTCCGCAGCGCTCAGCCGAATCTCAAAATTCTCCGTTTTTCCGATAAAATCCTTCATCCGGTTGCGCATGGTCTGGCAGTGGTTGTCAAAGGTGACGATATCCGTCGGATAGACCCGCTTGCGCATTTCCTCAACCGTGAAGGTCTCGTTCGGGAGGCCGAGCATCTGCCGGAGCTTATCGGAGGGGTACAGCTTGGGGTTGCCCTGCTCGATCAGCAGAATGCCGACGTCCATCAGCTCCATCATGAGATTGTGCTTGCCCTCCGAGACTGTCAGGCGCTTGGAATAGTTCTCCAGCTCAGACTGCATCAGCCGGATATCCGCGAGATCAAGCCCGATCGACAGATACCATGTCACGCCGCTTTCATCGGTCTCGACGGAGGATGTATTCCAGATCATGTCGCGCTTCTGGCCGCTGCCGGCCGTGAAGGTATATTCGCGGTTTTTATTGTATACCAGCTCGCGGATATCGTCCGCTGTCAGGGTTTTTCTCCCGAAAAAGAGGGCGACGACCTGCTTTGCGTCGAAATCGTCGTGCAGCGTCAGATCTGCAAGGCGCAGCAGGGTGTCGTTCAGGATCACGGTCTGAAAGCTGTCATCCCAGAGCATTGCCGGGGAGGAGAGGTCGCGCGTCAGATCCTGAAGGCGTTTTTTCTTGGATTCCTGTCTCCGCTTTGCGGCACGCTGCCGGAACAGCACGATCAGAAAGCTCAGCAGAACGGCAATCAGCGCATAGGTATTGAAAATCAGATAGATCAGCTCGCCCTTTTCCCTGTTGCGGTATGCCGCGATGATGACCAGAACGGTCAGGACGGAGAAGACCACAATGATCGAATTGATGATATGGGACCTTGTTTTCGGTTTCAAAGGCTGTCACACCCTTTCCTGTTTTGTATCTCCCTTGAAACGGTTTTTGTTTATGTTATACCACTCTATATTATACCAGAGGATGCAGTAAATGTCAATGGATTCTCTTGCGGAAAACTGCTGATTTTGACTTAATTTTCACAAAAAATTCACATCTTTATGTTATACTGTCTTTGTATCGGTTCCTGTCCGCCGGAAAAGCATCTTTTGCACGGGGCAGAATGCCCGATACGGAACACCGAATATGTATCAATCTTTGAGAGGAGACTTTACAATATGAAAATTCTGGTAGTGGATGACGAGGCACAGATCCGCATGATGATCCGCGAATATGCGGAATTTGAGGGAATCGAGGTAGACGAAGCCGCCGACGGTATGGAGGCGGTGATCAAGGTGCGCGATCAGCACTATGACCTGATTATCATGGATATTATGATGTCGCGGCTGGACGGCTTTTCGGCATGCAAGGAGATCCGCAAGACCTCGAAGGTGCCGATCATCATGCTCTCGGCAAGAGGCGAGGAATATGACCAGCAGTACGGCTTTGAACTCGGAATCGACGATTATGTCGTCAAGCCCTTCTCCCCGAAGCTGCTGATTGCCCGCATCAAGACCGTCTGCAACCGCTATGCCCTGACACAGGAGCAGCTCAGGGAGCTCGAAAAATACAAGAAGCAGCAGCAACAGCAGCTTCCGGAGCGCATGAGCTTTGAGGGGCTTGAAATCGACATGAAGGGCAGAGATGTCTATGTCAACGGGCAGAAGGCCAGCATGACCCCGAAGGAATATGACCTGCTGTTTTATCTCGTCAAGAACTGCAATATTGCGCTGACAAGAGACAAGCTGCTGGAGGAGGTCTGGGGCTATGACTTCTTCGGGGATGACCGCACGGTCGATACCCATATCAAGATGCTCCGGAACAGCCTCGGTGAATACCGCAAGTTCATTGTCACACTGAGGGGAATGGGATACAAATTTGAAGCATAAGGCCAAAAAGCGCCGCAGCATGCGGCTGCATATCTGGGGCTGGTTCGTGGTGTTCATCCTCGCGGTTCTGATTCTGCTCTGGTTCTTTCAGATTTTGTTTTTGCAGAATTTCTATAACCGCATGAAAACCGCCGATATCATGAAGATCGCGGATACCATGAAGAAGGATTATCTCAGCGGGGATTATGCCGAGTCCTTTTACCGCTTCGCAAGCGACAACCAGATGTGCATTGAGGTGCGCGATCAGTATGAGCGCTCGGTGTTTTCCGTCGATGCGCTCGGCTCGGGCTCAAACGGCAATTGCTTTATCCACGGGCCGAACAACCATGCGCGGGAGATCATCCGGCTGCTGAAGCGGCAGAATAACCGTGTTCTGATTGGAAAGGAGAATAATCCCGCGACACAGGTCGATATTCTGATCTATGCCAGCGTAATCGGCCCGGAGGATCAGCCGCAGGGCTATCTGCTGCTGAATACGCCGCTGGTGCCGGTCTCCGCGACGGTCAATATCCTGAAAAAGCAGCTCCTGATGATCTCTGTGATGCTGATCCTGATTGCGTTTGTCATCTCCGTTGTGGTCTCGCACCGGCTCGCAAAGCCGATCGTGCAGGTCACGAAGGAGGCGGAGCAGCTCGCACACGGGCGCTACGATATTCAGTTTACCGGCGGCGGCTACTATGAAGCAGACCGGCTCGCCGATACGCTGACCTATGCAAGCTACGAGATCAACCGCGTCGATACGATGCAGCGCGACCTGATCGCCAATGCCTCGCATGACCTGCGCACGCCGCTGACCATGCTGAAGGGCTATGCCGAGCTGATCCGCGATGTGTCCGGCGACAATCCCGTCAAGCGCGAGCAGCATTTGCAGGTCATCATCGAGGAGACCGACCGCCTGACCGCGCTGGTCAACGATATTCTCGATCTCTCGAAATACGAGAACGGGAAGATGACGCTTGAACGCTCGGAATTTGACATGGAGGAGCGGCTGCGGGAGATCGCGGAGCGCTACCGCGGACTGAGCGAGGTCTCCGGCTATCATTTCTCGCTGGAGACGGACGGCCCTGCGCCGGTCTGCTGCGATGCGGGAAAAATCGAGCAGGTGATCTGCAATCTCATCAACAATGCGGTGAATTATACCGGGGATTCCAAACAAATCTTCTTAAAGCAGGAGCATGTGCCGGAGGGCATCCGGATCTCCGTCCGCGATACCGGAAAGGGCATGGATCAGGAGACGCTCTCGCGGATTTTCGACAAATATTACCGCAGCAGCAATTATAAGCGCGAGGTGCGCGGAACCGGGCTTGGGCTCTCAATCGTGAAGGCGATTCTCCGGCTGCACGACTATGCCTTCGGCGTGGACAGCACGGTCGGGGTCGGCTCGACCTTCTGGTTCGTGATCCATCCGGATCAGAAATCTGCGGAACAAAAGCAGAAGCGCGCGTAACACAGCGTCTTTCTATTCTGCATATATCATCATCAAGCGCACTGCGGTTTCTCGGCAGGGTGCACAAAAATCATTTTGACTGCTTGACTTTTCCGCGATTTTCCTGTATAATAAAACCTCGCAGGGAGTGCTGTATTCTTGCGGTACCCTGCGAAAATACTGTGATTCTTTACGTCTCTCCGCAGAAAAACGGGGGATGTTTGATGATACAAAAGAAAAGGAGTGACGATTTCCATGAAGAGAACATATCAGCCGAAGAAGCGGCACCGTAAGATGGAGCACGGCTTCCGGAAGCGTATGGCAACCGCGAATGGTCGTAAAGTTCTGGCTCGCCGCCGTGCAAAGGGTCGTGCAAGACTGACCTATTGATCCGATACGCAAGAAAGAGAGCCGCAATCCCCTGATTGTGGCTCTCTTTTTCTTGAATTGTCCGGCAGGAAGCCTGCCGGAACCGCTTGATCCGTGGGAGGCGCCGGAGTATGCTGTTTACGCAAAAGCTGAACAATAACGCGGATTTTCAGCGTCTTTACCGCAAGGGCGCTTTTTGTTCGCTCGGTTCGGCGCTGATCTATGTCATGCCGAATAAGCTGCCCTATAACCGGCTCGGCATCACCGCGGGAAAGAAAATCGGCAATGCCGTAAAGCGAAACCGCGCAAAGCGCATCATCCGCGCGGCATATTCCGCCGCAGAGCTGCAAATGCCCGTCGGGATTGATCTGGTGTTCGTCGCGAGAAGCACGCTGCCGGAGCAGAAATCCGATGTGCTGACGCACAGCCTTCTGACAAAGGGCGTGCGGCACTGTCAGGGCGTCAGCAGCGGGGAGATCCCCTGTACGCAGAATCCGAAGCCGCCGCAGAAGCGCAGGGCTTCGGCAGGAGCCGGAAAATGAAGCTGCTGCGCAGGATATTTGTCCTGCCGATCAAGGGCTACCGGCGGTTCATTTCGCCGCATTTTCCCGCAGTCTGCCGGTATCATCCGTCATGCTCCGCCTATGCAATGCAGGCGATCGAGCGGTTCGGGGTAATTCCGGGGATCTGGCTCGGCACGCTGCGTATCTGCCGCTGCAACCCGCTCTCTAAGGGCGGCTGGGACCCCGTCCCGCTGAAATTCGATCTGCTCGGGCGGCATAAAATTCCGCAGCCGGACCCGCTGTCTCCTGTTCAGCGGCGGGCAGAGGATCAATACGGATGGCTGCTTGCCCCGCGGCAAAAATGGAGACAAAAGCGCGATTCTATGTAATATTTCGCGATTCATGAACGGAGGAACAGCACTTGTTTGATCTCATTGCAATTCCCTTCGGATGGGTCATGTGGGCGATCTATCAGGTTGTCCGCAATTACGGCCTGTCAATTCTGATTTTTACGATTTTTATTAAGCTGCTGACCATGCACAGCACCTATAAAATGCAGGTCAATCAGGCGCGGATCGGGCTCCTTTCCGGAAAGATCGCAAAGCTGAGAAAATCCTACGCAAACAATCAGCAGCGCTTTCAGGAGGAGCAGAATAAGCTCTACACCGAGGAGGGCGTGAACCCGAGCGCCGGCTGCCTGAGCAGCTTCCTGACGATGTTTCTGCTCTTCGGCGTGTACCGCGTCGTATTGAAGCCGCTGACCTTCATTCTGCGGATCGACGCAAATACGCTGAAAAAGGCACAGGAAAACTTGACGGCATTTCTCGGCGACAACAAGACGGAGATCAATAATCTGAATGGCCGGCCGGAGCTGATTATGCTGAAATACCGCAATACGCCCGGCGCATTCGGCGATATGAGCGATTTTGCCGAGAAAATCAGCAAGTTCAATGTCAAGATTTTCGGAATCGACCTCACAGCGATCCCGACATTCAAGCCTGATAAATGGACAGTCGCAGCGGTTATGCTGGTTTCGGTTCCGATTCTTGCGGCACTTGTGCAGCTCGCAATGTCCATTATTTCGCAGATTCACAGCAAAAAATCCAACCCGGACAACCCGGCGCAGAGCTCCTGCATGATGAATGCAATGATCTATCTTGCGCCGCTTATGACCATCTACTTCGGCATGGTCCTGCCTGCGGGTCTCGCATGGTACTGGCTGTGGAATTCCGTGTTCAGCCTGATCATTTCGCTGTTCCTTTACCGGTATCTCTCCGGCGAGCGGCTCGTCAGAATCAATGAGAAGGAAAAGCAGAAGCAGCTCGCTAAGGGTCCCTCCTGGATGCAGCGCATGATGGAGCAGTCTGCGCAGTATCAGGCGGAGCAGCAGGGCAGAACAACGGATGCAAACCGGACGCGCTATGCGGACGGCGATGACGGCATGTCCCGCAAGGAGCGCGCCGAATATGAAAAGAAGCTGATTGAAGCGGCGAGAAAGCGCGCTGCTTTGAAATACGGTGAAGAATTGCCGGAGGATGACGGATCTGACGATATCGACGAAGATGCGTGATTTTTCCGATGCAATAAAACGAAAGGAGTGATCGTATGACCGGAATTTTTACCGCTCCGAGCCTCGACGAGGCGAAGCAGAAGGCTGCCGATGCCTTCGGCGTACCGGTTTCCGAGATCGGCGTGAAGGTTCTGGAGGAACCCAAGCGTTCCCTGCTCGGCGGACTGTTCGGAAAAAAGGAAGAATTCAAAATCGAGGCAAGCTATGTGCCTGCAATGCCTGCTGAGGAGCCTGTGCAGCAGGAGGAGACCTCGGCTCCCGAAATTACTGCGGAGGCGGCCGAGGAGGCTCCTGATGTGATCGAAAATCCCGCACCTGCTGAAGAATCTGAGAATGCTGCGGAGGAGAAATCTGATGTTTCTCCCGAGGTTATGCTCGAAAAAATGGCGATCGGTGCGGCCTATCTCGAAAGCGTGCTGAGCAAGCTCGCGCCCGGCGTGACCTGCGAGGGCAGACTGGAAAACGGCATCTCCTTTGAGCTCAAGGGCGAAAATGCCGGCTCGCTGATCGGCAGACGCGGTGATACGCTCGATGCACTGCAATATCTGACCTCGATGATCGCAAACCGCGGCGACAAGGACTATGTCAGAGTGACAATCGACACCTGCGGATACCGCGAAAAGCGCAGAAAGGCGCTTCAGGAGCTCGCACAGCGCATCAGCCGCAACGTGCTCAAGTCCGGCAGAAGCATCGCGCTGGAGCCGATGAACCCCTATGAGCGCAGAATTATTCACTCGACCGTGACCGAGATCGAGGGCGTTTCGTCGCACTCCTCCGGCGAGGAGCCGAACAGAAAGGTCATCATCACGAACGATTCGGCGCCGGCCTATAAGCGCGATGATAAGAATGCGCGCAGCTTCCGCAGCGGCGGGAAATTTGACCGCGAGCGCGGCGACCGCAGAGGCAGACGCAATGACCGCGACCGCAGAGACCGGCGGCCGTCCGGCGAGGGGCCGAGAAAGCTCGACCTTTCTACCAGCTTTGAAAAGGATTATAAGCGTCCGAAGCCGGAGGATGCACTCAATGCGGGCGTCTACGGCAAGATTGATTTCTGATATGAAAAAAGGGCGGCTTTGCTGCCCTTTTTCTTTGGGGTTATGATGAGTACGATTGCTGCTATTTCAACGCCGCAGGCTGTCGGCGGAATCGCGATGATCCGGATGTCCGGGGAGGATGCGCTCGCAATTGCGGAGCAGGTTTTTGTCGCCGCCAATCACACGAAAGTGACGGAAATGCGCGGTTATACATGTGCCTACGGGTATATCCGGAATGCGGATGAGCGCATTGACGATGTGGTGCTCACGGTGTTCCGTGCGCCGCACAGCTATACCGGCGAGGACACGGTCGAGATCACCTGTCATGGCGGAATATATTTAACAAATGAGATTCTGCATCTGCTGCTGATGAAAGGCGCAGTGCCTGCCGAGCCCGGGGAATTCACGAAACGTTCGTTCTTGAATGGAAAGCTCTCGCTTTCTCAGGCGGAAGCGGTCATGGATGTGATCGAGGCGGACGGCAGGGCAGCCCTGCATCAGGCGAATTTGGTAAAGGACGGCCGTCTCAGCAGGCAAATGCGGGAGGTGACTGATCAGATTGTCGGGATTCTCTCGGCGCTTGCTTATTGGATGGACGATGCGGAGGAGTTTCCGCCGGAGCTTGAGGCATCGGGATTATCCGCGCAGATACGCGGGATTTACGAAAAATTGAGCGAGATGGCGGAGCATTATCAGGACGGCAAAATCCTGAAAAACGGGATTCGGACTGTTCTGCTCGGCCGGCCGAATGCCGGAAAATCCTCTGTCATGAACTGGCTCTGCGGCGAAAATCGCAGCATTGTGACCGATATTCCCGGCACGACGCGCGACGTTATAACGGAAAGCGTGAAAATCGGGCCGTATCTGCTGGTGCTTTCCGACACCGCTGGAATCCGCGAGACAGAAAATAAAATTGAATCCATCGGGATTGAGCAGGCGATGCGGACACTCGATACTGCCGATCTGGTTCTGTATGTTGTGGATTCGGTCAGCGGGCTTACCCCTGAGGATGAGCAGGTGCTGACTGCATGTCGCGGGCATCATGTGTTGATTTTGTGGAATAAGATTGATCTTTGCGGGAACGATCCCGGTGAGATTGATTTTCCGGTTGTGCAGTGTGCTGCGATTTCTGAGGATTCGCTTGCAAAAATGGAGGATGCATTAAGGGAAGTTTTCCCGGTTGTCAGCGGAAATCAGCCGTCTGTGATCAATGAGCGGCAGTTTCGGCTTCTATCTCAGGCAAATTTCCGGATTCGTGAGGCGATTTCGCTTCTGGAATCAGGAGGGGAGCTCGACATGGTTGCGGGTGAATTGGAGCAGGCTGCGCGGTTTTTGTCTGAAATTGACGGGAAGGATATCTCGCGGGAGACAATCGACGGGGTGTTTTCCAGGTTTTGTGTCGGAAAATAACGAATATTGTTCCATGTGGAACATTGAAGGCTGCTTCTTGTTCCATGTGGAACATTGTTGTAATTTGTCAGATACTGTTCCATGTGGAACAATGGAGGTGAAATTGTGTCAAATCTCGGGAATTTTGATGTCATTGTGATCGGTGCAGGTCACGCCGGAATCGAGGCGGCGGTCGCATCTGCAAAACGGGGCTGCAAAACCGCCCTTATCACAATATCGCTCGATCATATCGGGAATATGCCCTGCAACCCGTCAATCGGCGGAAGTGCGAAAGGACATCTTGTCCGCGAAATCGACGCGTTGGGCGGTGTGATGGGGAAGGCAGGGGATGCTTGCTGCATTCAGATGCGGATGCTGAACCTGAGCAAGGGTGTTTCTGTTCACAGCCCGCGAGCACAGGCCGATCGCGCTTTGTACCATTTGTATACAAAGAAAATCGTCGAAAATACGCCGAATTTGCAGGTAATTCAAGCTGAGATTGCAGATATTCTGATTGATGAAAACAATGCGGTTACGGGTGTTGTCAACAGCTTCGGCGGGGTATATAGCTGCAAATCTGTCGTGATTTGCGCAGGAACATTCCTGAACGGACGGGTTTATATCGGAAAGAAATCGCGGGAAAGCGGGCCGGATGCCTGCCTGCCGGCCGCATTTCTCTCCGAAAAGCTGGAGGCGCATGGAATCAGACTGCGCCGGTTCAAAACCGGGACACCGTGCCGCGTTCATCGCAGAAGCATTGATTACAGCGTGCTTCAGCCGCAGTACGGAGACGAAAATCCGCTTCCGTTCTCATTTGACGGTGAGCGCGGAAGCGTCCGGAATGATGCGGTGTGCTACATTGCGAACACGAATGCGCAAACGCATGAGGTCATCAAGAATAATCTGGAGGAATCGCCGCTTTACAGCGGGGTGATTCACGGAATTGGGCCACGGTATTGCCCGTCGATTGAAGATAAGGTTGTGCGGTTTGCGAGCCGCGAACGGCACCAGATTTTCGTCGAGCCGACCGGAATTGACTCGGAAGAGATGTATTTGCAGGGGTTCAGCACCTCGCTGCCGGAGTTTGTGCAGGATCAGATGCTGCGAACCGTTCGCGGATTCGAGAAAATCGAGATCATGCGATCGGCCTATGCGATCGAATACGACTGCATCAATCCGACTGTGCTGCTTCATTCGCTCGCGTTCCGTGATTTTCATGGGTTGTATTCTGCCGGACAATTCAATGGTACCTCTGGCTATGAGGAAGCGGCGGCTCAAGGTCTCATCGCCGGAATCAACGCATCTGCGTATGTTTTGGGTGATAAGCAGCTTGAATTGCCCCGCAGCAGCTCGTATATCGGCACGCTGATCGACGATCTCGTGACGAAGGGGACGGATGACCCGTATCGCATGATGACGGCGCGCAGCGAATACCGGCTGTCGCTGCGGCATGCGAATGCAGACGAACGGCTGACGCCAATCGGCAGAGAATTTCGGCTGATCGGCGATGAACGCTGGCAGCGATTTGAGACGAAAATGCAGCATATTTACGATGCTTTGGAGCAGATTCGGGCAGCGTCAGTCACACCGGATGAGGTCAATACATTCCTTGTTTCACATGGAACAAGTGAAATCACACAAAAAACAAGGCTCGAATCACTGCTGAAGCGGCCGCAGATTCATTTTCAGGAGATTCGGGATGCTCTGCATCTCCCCATGAATCTGAATGAGATTGAGGCGGAGGAGGTCGGAAACCGCATTCGCTACGAGCAGTACATCGAGCGGCAGAATCAGCAGAACAGCCGGATGGCCGAGCTGGAGCGTATTCGCCTGCCGCTTGATGTGGATTACAGCAGGATTCGCGGGCTCTCCTCGGAGGCGGCGGAGAAGCTCGGCAGGCACAGGCCGGAACAGCTCGCGCAGGCTGCGGCGATTTCCGGGGTGTCGCCGGCGGATATTTCGATTCTGATGACTTGGCTGAAGGCGGGCGGATATCATGGTGAATGACAATTTTGAGCAGATCAGGGCGCTGTTTGCGTGGTATGAGATCGCGCTGTCAGAGGAGTCATTCCGGCTATTGCAGGAATATGCCGCGCTTATGTGGACAGAATCGGGAATACAGAATGTGACCGCTGCGAGCACGCTCTCCGATATCTGGACGCGGCATTTCCTCGATGCGGCCTATATTCTGCGGTATCTTCGCGATGACGCGGCGGTGATCGACCTTGGAACCGGCGGTGGCATTCCCGGAATTCCGCTGGCAATTCTGAATCCGTCGCTGCATCTCACGCTGCTTGACAGTGAGCAGAACAAGATCAGCTTTTGCAAAATGGCGGCGGTACGGCTGGGATTGCAGATCGAGACAGTGTGTGCGCGGGCTGAGGAATATGTCCGCGGAGACGGGGTTCGTGCGTCATTCGATTACGCGGTGTCGCGTGCGATGGCGAACGGGTCGGTGCTCTCTGAGCTCGCGTTTCCGTTTCTGAAGCAAAACGGCATGCTGCTCGCAATGAAAGGCCGCAGCTTTGATATGGAATCGGAGCGCTTTGATTCTGCGGCAAAGGCGCTCGGCGGCGAAGCGCCGGAGGTGCTCCGGTATACGCTGGAGGGCGAGGATAAGGTTCTAGTTTTGATGCGCAAGACCGCGCCGACCCCGGAGCAGTATCCGCGGCGATATGCAAAAATCAAGCGCAGTCCGCTGTGAACATATGTTTTATGTTCCACATGGAACAAATACAAAATCGAAAGAAACGGTAACAATTCTGTTGCAATCCTTGTCGAATTGCGGCGGAAGCATTGACAGCAGGGGCGGTTGGCGGGTATAATATGAGATAGAAAGAAACAGCGCATACAGAGCAATGGAAGGATGACCGCTATGAGCATAAACAACGGAATGTCTGACACAAAGTCCATTCCGATTCCAAAGCCGGAGCAGACGGGGAACCCGCCGCCGGCATACGCACCGGGGCAGCCCGGTCAGGTGCACCCCCCCGCATACGGCGCCCGCCAGCGGGCAGTGCAGCAGAGCATGCAGCGCACGGCCGGAATGCAGCAGCCCGGCGGACGACAGAGCGCCATGCGCGGGACTGTCCCGCGGCAGAGACCGGCACAGCGCAGAACCAGCCCGCCGCAGGCAGGCATCCGCAGGGCATCGTGGGACGGAAACTTTGAGAGCTATTCGGGCCCGCCGCAGAGTTTTCAGCCGCCGCCGGTTTACGATCAGCCGGAGGAGTTTCAGGATGAAGAACCGGTCGTGCAGAAGCACCGGCGGAAGCGCCGCAAACGGAGACACAGCTGTCTGCGCCGCCTTGCCATCTCGGCGATCAGCTTTATCTTCACGATTTTCGTGATCTATTCCGTGATCGCGATTATCGCAATCCGCAAAATACAGACAGAGAAAACCGGCGAGCGGCATATCACTGCGAATGCCGCGGTGCAGGACAGCAAGGTGCGGAATGTGCTGCTGATCGGGACGGATGCGCGCGGGGATGAACGCGGGCGCGCCGATACGATCATGCTGCTGAGCTTCAGCAGGCACAATCACACCATGACAATGACCTCGCTGATGCGCGACAGCTATGTGAACATTCCCGGATACGGCGCGAACAAGCTGAACGCGGCGTATGCATACGGCGGCGCGACGCTGCTGATGGACACGATTATCAATAATTTCGGAATCCGCGTGGACGAATACATCTGCGTGAATTTCTCCGCATTTGTGCATCTGGCGGATGCGGTCGGCGGCGTCAAGGTGAAGATCACCGACAAGGAAGCGCAGGCGATCAACGCAATTCTGCAAACCGAGGTCAATGAGATCATGGGCGATGACCCGAAAGCGGATTTTCTTCCGAGCGGCGGTACATTTGTCCTGAACGGAAAACAGGCATTGTCCTATTCGCGGATCCGCAAGGTCGGCAACGCGGATTTTGAACGGACAGAGCGTCAGCGCAATGTCATGGAGCTCATCCTCGATAAGCTGAAGCTGCTGAAGCCCAGCGCGCTGACCCGGCTGCTCAAAAATGCGCTGCCGGAATTCCGGACGAATATCAGCAGCGGCAGACTGTACTGGCTATCGCTGAAGCTGCCGTATGAGCTGATCTTCTACGACAAACAGTCGCTCCGGCTGCCGGCAGACGGCACCTTCGACGATCAGACCGCGCCCGACGGGCAGATGGTTCTGGCGGTGGATTTTGAAGCGAACCGGAAAATCTATGAAAAAGCGGTAAAGAGTAAATCAGGATTACAGACAGGGAGTGCAGCAGAATGAAAGCACTGTTTCAATTGCTCCGAATCCTTCAGGAGGAAACTGACCCGCAGCACCGGCTCACGCAGGCGCAGCTTATGCAGCGGATGCAGAAGCGCTGCGGCGTGACGCTGAACCGCCGCACATTAAAGCATTATCTCGATCTGATCTGCGACGCGGGATTCCCGCTCAATGCGGAGCGCACGCAGTATCAGAAGCCCGATGGCACCGTTTATACCCGCGACACAGACTGGTACATGGAACCGCAGCTCGAATTAAGCGAGCTGCGGCTCTTATTAGATTTGCTTTATGCGATGCCCGCTCTGCCCGAGCAGCAGCGAGATGCGGTTGCGGAAAAGCTCTGCCGCATTGCACCGCAGACCGCACTGTATCAGATTCCGGAGACACTTCCGGCGGTTGTGCATCTGCATCATCCGCCCGCAAAGCAATTGCTCTACTCCGTCGAGCTGCTCTGCGAAGCGATCCGGAAACGCTGCTTGGTCGAATTCCGGTATTGCAGATATCAGCTCGCGGCGGGCGGCAAGCCGCAGATGACCCCGCGCTGTGATGAGAACGGGCAGCCGCGGGTGTACCGGGTCAGCCCGTACCGCATCCTCGTCTCGCAGGGTCGGTATTATCTGGTCTGCTGCAAGGAGCCGTATCAGAGTGTGTCGCATTACCGGATCGACCGGATTCATGAGATCAGCCTTCTGCCGGGGGAGCCCTGTGCGCCGGCGCCGGCAGATTACCCCCATCCCAGTCAGACGATCGAGCAGCTCTACATGTACAGCGGCGAGCAGGTGACCTGCCGGTTCCTTGCCGATGAGCATATCCTCGGTGACATTGCCGACTGGTTCGGGGACAGCGCATGCATCGTTCCGGCGGAGGAAGCGGGGATGCTCTCCGTGACCGTGCAGGTTCACCCGCTGGCAATGGAGCATTGGGCGATGCAGTATGCGCGCTGGGTCACGGTGCTTGAGCCCGCTTCCCTGCGTTCCTCACTCAGCGCAGCGGCGGCGATGCTGGCGGAGAAATACCCGCCGGACGAGGCCGGAATGCCGCAAAATACCCCCTCCCCCGACCCCTCTCCTGCCGCACCCCCAGCCCCTCCCCCGCCTGAAAAATGACGTATTATAGCCAAAATTCGCCCCTCCCCCGGCTGCACGATTCCGGGAGAGGGGCAGTGCATTTGGATACAGGAAAAAGCAGCGGTCAGAACCCATTTCGGCTCTGACCGCTGCTCTTTTTGATTTGTGATTTGCGGGTTTCGGGCTGAATACGCTCACCGGTACACCGGCTTGCGGAAGCTCCAGCGCGTACTTTTCAGCAGCGTTTGCAGCATCCCGGAAACCTGGATGGATTCGCTGACGCCGGTCTTGCACCAGATCGCGAAGTGCTCGCAGTTGTTCGTCAGGAGATTGTAGCTGGTCTCGCCGATGCGGGAGCGTGCCCGCGCGACGGTCTCCTCCGGGGTGTAGAGATGGTAGCCGTAGGTCTGGTAAAGCTGTTTTGCCAGCTCCTCCGAGACGGTTTCGGAATGCGGAACCGACCCCTGATTGCCGAGGCGGATCGGCGGCTGATACGGCTTCGGAAAATCGAGCACAAAATATTCGGTATCGCTGCCGAGGAAATGCCGCAGGCTGGTTGCGTGGATCGAGGGGCGCAGCGTCTTGCCGGAGGGAATGCCGTAATGCACGACGCAGGTATCGCTGACATAAATGCCGTAATGCTCGTAGGTCCCCTTCCCCCGGACAACGCCGATGATGTCGCCGTACTGTGCGAGCACCGGCGTCTGATACACGGGATCGGGCACAGCCTTCAGAATCTCGACGCGGCTGTCGGGCTCGGACGGATACACGGAGCCGGTGCTCTTGTGCAGCGCCGCCTCCATTGCGGTCCGCCGGATCATGGACTGCTCCATTTCCTCTTGTGTTCCGCGGTCAAGTACGGTTCCGTATTTTCCGACGATCCGGCACTGCCCTGTCACGACATGCCGCTGCATGGTCGCATCGCCGGCATAGTCGAGATCCTCCCAGCAGTAATCCTTATCCATGATGGAGAATTCCGTATCCTGATTCAATTGCTGCGAATCCGAAATCCGGTCGATCTTATCCGCGAGTTTATCCAGTCCGCGTGCAAATGCATCCAGAATTGCCATCTCCCGCCTTGCCTCCTTTTAGTTATTGGAGCGCGCCACGCGCACCATATATTTTCCGTTGAGATTGTAGAAGAAGATATCGACCGTGCCGCCGCCGGAGGTGCGGTACTGATAGTGCTCCTCTGAGCTGTCCTCCTTGCGGGTTCCGGCGCCGAACCGGTTTTTCGCCTGTGCATTCAATTGCGTAAAGACGCTGTAAAGCTCGTCTCTTGTCCATGTGTATCCGGAGCGGTCATCCTGATGATTGCCGAAATAGTAGTCAATGCGGCGGAGATAATTGCCGTGCGGCCGGACGCCCTCATGAATATAAAGATCAATCGCAGCCGGGAGCGAGAAGCCGAGCGTCGGAACCGGATACGCATTTGTCACATAACGGAACTGCGTGTCGTCATTGTTGACGCCGATCGGGTTTGCCATATCGAGCCATGTGACCGGCAGAGAGGCAAGCACGCTCTTTGCCGTCGCCTCCTGAATCGCCGCGCCGTCGTAATTGGAATCTCTGGTATAGAGTCCCGGCGGGCAGAAGGGGTCATTGCCGTTATCGCTGAATGCGACGCCCGGATAATCCTGATAATACTGAGAAGCGGAGCGGGTATTGCTCGGGGGCGGCGCCGTGGTTGTAACTCTGGTGGTGGTCGTGGTCGGCTGTGTCTCCGAGATTGTGGTCTCGGTGGTTGTCTCCGCCTCGGTGGTCGTAGTGGTTCGTTCCGTGGTGGTTGTGGTTGTGGCGGTCGTTTTCGTCGTCGTGGTGGTCTCCGGCGCTTCGTTGGTCGTGGTTTCCTGAACCGTAGTCGTGGTCGCTTCGACCATTGCGACCTGCGAGCCCTGCGAATCCGAATTGTTTTCCTTCGTCAGCATTTTTGTGATGATGAATCCGCCGCCGGCGAGGTTCAGCGCGAGCAGCGCGCAAAGTGCTGCATTGAGCTTACCGAAGGAGGATTGCTTTTTCGGGGCGGGCGCCGGTGCGACGGGCTCTGCGGGCGGAACCGGCGGCACGGGCGGTGCGGCGGCGGCCTGTCCGTTTTGCTGATTTGCGGGGCTCTGCTGCTGATTGCCCTGCCTCTGCCCGGGCTGCTGATTTGCAGGCGCTTGCTGCTGCCCGTTTTGCTGATTTGCCGGAGTTTGCTGCTGGCCGTTTTGTTGATTTGCGGGTGCTTGCTGCTGGCCATTTTGCTGATTTGCCGGTGCTTGCTGCTGGCCTGTTTGCTGATTTGCAGGCATTTGCTGCTGACCCGGCTGCTGTGTCAGTGCAGCGGCACCGGCTGCTGTCACGGCTGCCGCAGCGGCGGCTTCCCGTTCCTTTTGCTTCCAGCGCGGCTCCTGGTTGTCAGCATATTTCACAGGCTGATTCGGCTGCTGTGTCAGTGCAGCGGCACCGGCTGCTGTCACGGCTGCCGCAGCGGCGGCTTCCCGTTCCTTTTGCTTCCAGCGCGGCTCCTGGTTGTCAGCATATTTCACAGGCTGATTCGGCTG
>JAFUAD010000002.1 GCA_017460835.1 Oscillospiraceae bacterium | reverse complement strand
CCGGTATTGTAAGGCGGATCGACGACCTCGGGCGGGTCGTGATCCCGAAGGAAATCAGGCGGACAATGCGCATCCGGGAGGGCGACCCCCTTGAAATATACACGAGTCCGGAGGGCGAGGTTGTATTCCGGAAGTATTCGGCGCTGGGGGAGATCAGCGAGAACGCGGTGCAGGTCGCAGAGATCATGCAGCGGCTTGCGGGCTGCGGTGTGCTGGTTTTTGACCGCGACCGGGTGATCGCGGTTGCGGGAACGCAGAAGCGTGAGTTTCACGAGCGGCGGGTCTCGCAGGCGCTGGAGGAGCTGATGGAAAACCGCCAGCCGTTTTATGCGCTGGATTCGGACAGCAGCCGGCACATGCGCCCGGTCGAGGGGCTGACGCGCACTGCGTTTTCCTGCCTGCCGATTCTCACGGCGGGGGATGTGACAGGCGCAGTTGCGTTTCTGGACCCCGCCGATTCCGCGCAGGCGGTGACCCCGACGGACCTTCAGCGCTCGCTGATCTCTGCGGCGGTGCAGTTTCTCGGGCGCCAAATGGAAGCATAAAAGAAAACAGGCTCGGTTCCGGATTCCGGAGCTGAGCCTGTTTTTGATATTATGCATGAGCTTGCAGGTAATCCTCTTTACAGAGCAGATTTATACAGTCGTCTTTCACGGCACCGTATTGGGTCTGATATCTGCTCGTTTTATAAAACCGGAACCCGCACTTCTCCTGAACCCGCTTGGAGCGGAGATTTTCTGCGAAGTGTCTGCACACAACGAGGTCAAGCCGAACCTGACAGAACAGGTATTCCAGCACCGCCTCTGCCGCCTCCGGCATCAGCCCCTTGCCCCAGTATGCTTTCGAGAGCACAAAGCCCAGCTCCCGCCCGCGCATGTCATGCAGCTCCGGCAGCGCTGCTTCATCATAGCACTCGATGCCGAGCGATCCGATGACCTTGCCGCCGTGTTCGATTGCAAACGTCTTTTTTTCGCGGATAAACGCCGCGAGAACGGTTCGGGTCTCATCGGGCGACTGATGATGCACCCAGCCTGCCGATTCTCCGACGCCCTCCACAGATGCATACTCATAGAAGTCATCGAGATCAGTCTCCCGCCACGGGCGCAGAATCAGGCGCTCTGTTTTGAGGATGACACCCGAAAGATCAATTTCCGCATTCATTATGATGCATTGAACGCGAGAATCGCGGCATAGCACATATACACGTCAATTTTGCTGACGACCTCGAGCGGTGCGTGCATGGAGAGCACCGGAACGCCGAGATCCACGGTGTCGATGTTGAGGTTTGCGAGATATGCGGCAACGGTGCCGCCGCCGCCCGCATCGACCTTGCCGAGCTCGCCGGTCTGCCAGATCACGCCCGCCTCATCGAACAGCGTGCGCATCTTCCCGACAAATTCCGCGGAGGCATCGGAGGAACCGCTCTTGCCGCGCGAGCCGGTGAATTTCATCATGCAGACGCCGTAGTTCAGATAGGAGCAGTTGCGGCGGTCATTGACATCGGAGAAGGTCGGATCAAATGCAGCGGTCACATCGGCGGAGAGGCACTGCGAATTGGCAAAAACGGTGTGCGCCTCGGTGCCGAAGGCTGCGGCGAGGTCTTTCATAAAATCACAGAAATATGCGGATTGCAGACCGGTATTGCCCTCGCTGCCGATCTCCTCCTTGTCGGTCAGGATCGCGACGGCGGTGTGCTGCGGGTGATCGGTCGCAAGGAGCGCCGCCAGTGCGGGGTATGCGCAGACGCGGTCGTCGTGGCCGTAGCCGCCGATCATGCTGCGGTCAAAGCCGAGATCGCGCGATCTGCCCGCCGGCACGACCTCCAGCTCGGCGGAGAGGAAATCCGCTTCGGTGATGCCGTATTTTTCGTTGAGAATCTGCATGATGCGCAGCTTGACGAGCTCACTGCCCTCCTCGCTGCGGAAGGGGCGCGAGCCAATCAGCAGATTGAGCTCCTCGCCCTTGATGCCCTGCGCGAGGGGACGCTTGACCTGCTCCTGCGCGAGATGCGGCAGCAGATCAGTGATGCAGAAGATCGGGTCGGCCGCGTCCTCGCCGATCGTCACTTTGACGACCGAGCCGTCCTTTTTCGCGATGACGCCGTGCAGCGCGAGCGGCAGAACCGTCCACTGATACTTCTTGATGCCGCCGTAATAGTGGGTCTTGAAGAGCGCGAGCTCGTTGTCCTCATAGAGCGGGCACTGCTTGAGATCGAGGCGCGGCGAGTCAATATGCGCAGCGGAAAGGCGGATGCCGGATTCCAGCGGATCGGTGCCGATGACCGCCGCGACGATTGCCTTGCCGCGGTTCACGGTGTAGATCTTATCGCCCGCCTGAACCGGCTCCCCGCGCTTCCAGAGGCGGAAGCCCTTTGCTTCGAGCTGTGCTGCGGCATAGGCGGCAGCCTCCCGCTCGGTCTTGCTGTTGTCCAGAAATGCCTTGTAATCCTCGCAGAATGCGTCACATTCCGCGATCTTTTCGTCGCTGAGCAGCTGAACTGCGTTCTTTTTCTGCATCAGCAGCGATTCTCTGAGCCGCTTGAGCTCCTCTTTCTGTTCCATGACAGATTCCTCCTTTTCCGATTCGGTACGGCGCAGCTGCGCTGCTGCTGTCTGCTTCAGCATGGAGATGACCTCCCGTGCTGCCTGCTCCAGCATGCCGGGGCTGCCGTTATTTTCCATGACAGCATCGGAATTCGCGCGAAAAAATGCGTCCGTATGCTGTGCATTGATGCGCTGGTCTGCCTGCTCTGCGCTCAGCCCGTCCCGTTCCATGATCCGGCGCTTCCGGCATTCCCGGTCGGCGATCACGGACACGATCCGGTCGCAGAACCGGTTGATGCCGCTCTCGAATAAAGTCGGCGCATCCAGCACGATGACCGGATGCCCCTCAGCCGCAAGCTGTCCGGCCTCAATACGGATCGCCTGCGTGATATACGGATAAATGATCGCCTGATAGCGGGCGCGCACGGCGGGATCACCGAAGATCATCGCGGCGACCGCCTTGCGGTTCATGCTGCCGTCGGGGTTCAGAATGCGGTCTCCGAACACCTTATGCAGTGCGCGCAGGCAGGGCGTGCCCGTTTCGACGACTGCCTTTGCACAGCGGTCTGCGTCGATGACAGGCAGGCCGTTCTCCGCAAGGAACCGGCTGACGGTCGTTTTTCCGGCGCCGGTCTGCCCGGTCAGCCCGACAAGCACTGCACCGTTCATCTCCGGCACCTGCCCTTCCTCTTTGCAGAGGCCGCCCCGGTGTTCATGTGCCCTCCTGCTCTTTTCTCAGGAAGGAGATGCCGATATCGGCGAGCATGGTCAGCTCATCCTTTGCCGACGAGAAGTCATCCGAGGGCAGAAGCTCTCCGCGGAGCAGCTTCTTGCAGAGCTCAAGCATGGAGTGGCCGTAGGTCAGATAAAACAGCTTGAAATCAATATCGCCCCGCACAGTGCCGTCCCGGAGCCCGGCGAGATACGCCGCCTCGATATACGGGTAAAAATTGATGATCGACTGCTCATAGTCCCGGAGCGCATCCTTCGGGACATTCTCGCTCTGGAGCATCAGATCGAATTCGCCGACGAGCCGCATGAAATCGCCGTGGGAATCGAACAGCACGAGGTACATCCGCATCAGATCGTTCAGCCGCTTGATGCCGGACTGCTTTTTGAAGGCGTCGGTCTCAAAGACCTGATCGTACCGGTGCTTCAGATCAGACCACAGATGCGTCATGGCGGCGATGGTGATGCTGGTTTTGGTGCCGAAGTAGCGGTACAGCGTCGCGACGCCGACCCCGCAGGCATCGGCAATATCCGTCATTTTTACGGCGTCGATGCCCTGCTTCAGGAACATTTGCGCGCTGATCTCCACAGCTTGCTCGATTCTTCTGGATTTCTGGCTTTCCGGTATCATTTGTGTCTCCATTTGACTGACCTCCCGTTTCTGCTGATTCAAAAAGCTGCGGGCACATCCTTCTATTTATAATATACCCTATGATAGCTAGTCTATCACATTTTCCGGGATTTGTCAAGTAGTTGCGTGCGATTTTCATATCCGGCTAAAGGCCGGTTCGGTGTTTTTCACAAGGCGCAGGGCCGAAAAATGTTGTATTGCACAAATTCCGCTGCCGGTACTTGCAACACTCTCATTTTCATGTTATAATTATATATTACATATTATGCAAAAGGAGAATGTCCGATGGCTTTTTGTAAATATTGCGGCAGGCAGCTTGCTGAGGGCGAGCAGTGCTTTTGCAAGGCAGCGCCGGTAATTCCGCAGGGGAATCCCGCACCCGTTCCCGCGCCCGTTCCCGTACCTATGCCCGTACCCGCGCCCGTACCCGCGCCCGCGCCGAAGCCGAAGCGGAAGAAAACCGGCATCATCATCGCGCTGGTATGCTTGCTGCTTTGCATCATCGGCGGATGCCTCCTGTTCATTTCCCTGCATAAGGTGCGAAAGGAACCCTACGAAAAGCCGGTCGAACAGATCATCAAGGGACTGAATCAGCAGAATTACAAGCCGATCGCGGACGCCTATATGACGGATTCTGTCCGTGTGAATTTTGACAGTGTAAACGGGGATTTCGACGCCTATCGGCTCTACACCGACTACATCAGTGAGGAGCTGAAGGAGGATTTTAAGGAAATCGCCGAGACATGGGATGTGGATGCGGATGCATTCCGGTTTTCCTATTCGCTGATCTCCGCAAAGAAGCTCAGCAGGAGTGAGCTGGAGGACTGCTATGAAGCAGAATACGGCAGGCTGTTCTATGAGGACAACGCGCTGAAGGAGGGCTATAAGCTCCGCTTCAGGGTGACGGTCAAGGCCGGGGCGGAGTCGGATTCCGCATCGGGCTACCTGACCGTTGTGAACGTCAAAAACGAGGGCTGGAAATTTCTGGTCGGCTCCGGCAAGGGCTTTGAATTCGGCAACCGGCGGCTGGAGGGTCTGATGAACGCCGTGATGAACGACACCTGATCTATGCGGCTAAAACCGCGTATTTCCGCGGGGGTTTCACCCGCTTGAAGCACGAAACATCCGAATGATCTTGAAAGGGAGGGCTTAATATGAAATTTTGCAAGAATTGCGGCCGAGTGATCGGAGACAACGAGCAGTGTCAGTGCGGCTTCGGAACAGAGGATGCCGCGCCGCCCGTGCAGGAATATCCGGCACAGCAGCAGTATCCGCAGATGCAGCAGCCCGCGGGCTTCCCGCAGCCTCAGCCGGCCTTCGGGCATATGCAGAAGCCCGCTCCGGCAGCGGCAAATCCGAAAAAGAAAACCGGAATTGTCATGATCACGGCGGCAATTCTGCTTGCGGCGGCCGGCGCGCTGGTGTGGTTTTTGTTCCTGCACACAGCGGACTATGAGCAGCCGGTCAAGGATTATTTCAGCGGGATCAATAAGAAAAACTACAAGACCTGCACGAATACATGGACGACCGAATATATGTTTGAATCGCTCGCGGAGTATTCCTTTGAGGGCAGTATTTCCGAATGCAGGAGCAGCTTCAATGAGTTCTGTTCGGATATGACGGAGGAGATGGAGGATTTCTACGAGGATTGCGAGGAGGACTGGGGCGTCAAAAACATCAGCTATTCCTACAAGATCACGGACAAGGAGAAGCTCAGCCGGGACGATCTGCGCGATATTGAGGAGGAAAACAGCTTCATGTACCGCGAGAATGAGCTGAAAGAGGGCTATGAGCTGAAGCTGAAGGTGACGGTCAAGGGCAGCGGCGAGTCCGATTCCGCAACCGGAACCGTGATGGTCGTAAAGAGCAGCAGGGAGGGCTGGAAGCTCGTTGCAGAATCGGCGGACGGCTTTGAATTTACAAAGTTTACCGATGCCGAGGATATGATTACCGCCTGTATGGATTTCTGAGCATCAAAAAAATAATCGGGAGGAAAACACAATGGCATTTTGCAAATACTGCGGGAGACCGCTCGGGGCAGGGGAACAGTGTCACTGCGCACAGACAGCGGCAGAAGCAAACAACCGGATCTTTGCCGCGGGCTCTGCGCCGGGATATCCGGTGCAGCAGCCGGTGCAGCCGGAAATGCAGCAGGCGGTGCAGCCGATCGGCGGCGATGCGCAGCCGGACGGCGCCGGAAAGGCTGCCGAAAATCCGAAGAAGAAAACCGGCATCATCATCATTGCAGCGGCGGTGCTGCTGCTGATTGTCGGCATTCTGGTCTGGCTGCTGTTCCTGCGCGGGAACGGCAGCGGGAGTGATGTGTCTTCCTACGAGACGCCGGTCAGCCAGTTTTTCAAGGGAATCAATCAAAAGGATTACCGGATATGCATTGAAAGCATAACCACCGAACGCTTTTACCGCCAGCGGGCGGATGAGCGTTATGACGGTGATTTAGCAGAGTTCAAAGAGTATTTTCGAGAAAGGTGCGAGAGTAAGTCATCCAGAATCGAGAACTTTTATGAGGAAGCTCAGGAGGGATGGAACGCCGACCGGATCAGCTACTCATACAGGATCTCCGGAAAGGAGAGGCTGGATGACTACGAGCTGCGCGAAATTGAAGACGACTACGAAGAAATTTATGAATACCGCGAGCTTTCCTCCGGATATCGGCTGAATGTGAAGGTGACCGTCAAGGCGGATGATAAGTCGGAAACCTCAAGCGGCTACCTCACGGTCGTGAAAACGAATGACGGCTGGCGGCTTGTGCCGGAGTCGGATGAGGGCTTTGATTTTGACCGGCTTGTTGATGCAGAAGACTTGATTCACGCTTGTATGAGATAACGGCGACGAAAAAACGATTTCTGATAATAGGAAGCAGTGAGGAAAATACAATGGCATTTTGCAAATACTGCGGGAGACCGCTCGGGGCAGGGGAGCAGTGTCACTGCGTACAGACAGCGGCAGAAGCAAACAACCGGATTTTTGCCGCGGGCTCGGCGCCGGGATATCCGGTACAGCAGCCGGAAATGCAGCAGCCGGTACAGCCGATCGGCGGCGATGTGCAGCCGGACGGCGCCGGGAAGACTGCCGAAAATCCGAAGAAGAAAACCGGCATCATCATCATTGCAGCGGCGGTGCTGCTGGTTATCGCCGGCATTCTGGTCTGGCTGCTGTTCCTGCGCGGGAACGGCAGCGGGAGCAATGTGCCGGACTACGAAAAGCCGGTCAGCCAGCTATTTAAGGGAATCAATCAAAAGGATTACAGCATTTGCGCCGACAGCATTTACACGGATTACTTTCTTCGCCAGTGGGCAGATGAGGATTATGACGGCGATATGTCAGAGTGCAGGGAACAATACCGAGAGGGCTGCGAGAGGTTAACGGGCAGAATTGAAGAGTTCTATGATGAAGCTGAGGCGGGATGGAACGCCGACCGGATCAGCTATTCCTACAAAATTATCGCAAAGATAAGGCTGGATGAGGACGATCTGGGGAACATAGAGGATAGGTGGGATGACATATTCCGCTCCGGTGAACTTACTGCCGGATATAAGCTGAAGATTAGGATGACCGTCAAGGCAGACGACAGGAAGGAATCTTCAGACGGATTTATGACAGTAGTGAAAACAGACGACGGCTGGCGGCTTGTGCGCCGCTCAAACGAGAATTTTGATTTTTCACGGCTTGTTGATGCAGAAGATCTAATCAATTTGTGTATAAGATAATAATGACGATGAAAAAAGAACAATACGCTGACAGAGAAAGCGTGCTTGCATTTGCAAAAACGGAATATCAGACGGTGCCGGAATATCTGTTCCGGCATTCGCCGCATACGGCTGTTCTGCGGCACGCTGCAAACGGAAAATGGTACGCGATCATCATGCCGGTTTCCCGCGAACGGCTCGGGCTGCCGGGGCAGGGGATCACCGACGTGATGAACGTGAAATGCGACCCGAACATGGTCGGGTCATTCTGCATGCAGGAGGGCTTCCTGCCGGCCTATCACATGAACAAGGGGAGCTGGATTTCTGTTCTGCTCGACCGGACCGTACCGGCGGAGCAGGTGTTTTCGCTGCTGCGGATGAGCTATGCGCTGGTTTCGGAGAAATCCGGCAAAGCACCGCGTACAGTGCCGCGTGCATGGCTGATTCCGGCGAATCCGAAATATGAGGATATTGCGGAGACATTCCGGCGGCAGAACGAGATTTACTGGAAGCAGAGCGCCGCCTTTATCCCCGGCGACACAGTCTATATTTACGAGGGAAAGCCGATCGGCGCCGTGACCTTTGCCTGTGAGGTGACAGCCGTCAACATCCCGTATCATTACAATCAGGACGGGCTGCATATGGATACAGTCGTGAGTCTGGTGCTGCAAAGGCGCTATGACCGTGCGGAGTTTCCGCTGGAGCGCCTGCGGGATTTCGGCGTGGCATCGGTGCGCGGCCCCCGCGGCATCCCGGACGATCTGCTCGCGGCACTGCGCGCAGGCGGGCAATCTGTAAACAGTTTGTGAAAAACTTGCAATTTCCGCCATAATATGATATTATCAAACCAATTTCACACTGAGTACCACCGAGTCACACTGAGTCACACAAAAAATCCGATTCCATGGGGCTTTTTAATGGTAGAAAGCTCAAAAACAGCGAAACAGCGCTGTTCTGAAAATTCAAGCATTTTGAAGATTTTTGGTAGAAACTTGGTAGAAATCCAACGATAAAAAAGTTGGTAGAAACTTGGTAGAAGCCGAAAACAACCTTAAAACGGTAGAAAGCCTGTTGACAAGCAAAACTGAATAATGGACAATAGCGGACGGTGTTTCATAACAGAAGCGCTGTCCGCTATTTTTATGCCTAAAAATTGAATATTGCACATCGCTTCTCACTGAGCCTGTATGAAAACAGGTCGCTGAGGAGCTTTTTTTATTTCAGATGAACTATGTCAAGGAGGTCTTTCTATGCCGAACCCTACTGAAATCAGTCTGCTCAATTACAACTTTGAAGCCAAAGCCTGTAATGAACTGCTGACGGCTATGCTCAACCATTCAGACTTTGACTACGTTATTTGGCATCAATTTCGGAGTCAGTAGATAAGATAATAGTTTGTGAGCTTGCATTTGGAAAATAGCGTTCTATGAGAGCTTTCCTGTGAAGCGAATCTAATCTGGCAAGAGGAGTATCAATAATATAGATAAAACTCTGCTTGCAAGGCGGATAAACCTCGTTGCCTGCAATGTCATCAAGGAAAGTGATGTGCCTGAGAGCGAGAGCTACGAACAGCTTTCCCTGTTCGATACGGAAGAAACGATTGGGGAGCGTGCGGACGATGAGAAGGCGCTCGAAAAAGAAAGAGCATTGCAGGAAGCGATGCTCACGATCAAACACAAATTCGGAAAGAATGCCGTTCTGAAAGGTACGAACTTCACGGAGGGTGCAACGGCGAAGGAACGTAACCGGCAGATCGGCGGGCATAAGGCGTAAGGGTTAGGAGGAAAAACTCAATGAGTGATAGACCTGAATTATCAAGAGATATAAGCGCAGAGGTTTTCAGAAACTATTATTATCTAAAAGAAGAATTGGTGAAGTTTTGCCGGAAATATGATTTGCAAACAACTGGTTCAAAACAGGAGCTTACAGACAGGATAGCCTATTTTCTTGAAACAGGTGAGAAAAAGAAATCTTCTTCAAAGCGCATACAAGCTGAAAGTATTGGTGAAATTACTGAAAATACACTGATCGAAGCAAATATCGTGTGTTCGGAGAAACACAGAGCCTTCTTCAAAGAAAGAATCGGAAAAACTTTCTCTTTTAATGTTGTTTTCCAAAAATGGTTGAAAAGCAATGCAGGAAAAACTTACGCTGATGCGATCAAGGCTTATTATGCGATACTTGAAGAAAAGAAAAAGAGCAAGACTGTTATAGATAAGCAGTTTGAATATAATACTTATATCCGTGATTTCTTTGCGGATAATAATGGAATGAGCCTTGAGAATGCTATAAAATGTTGGAAGTATAAAAAGAGCCTTAAAGGACATAACCGCTATGAAAAGACTGACCTTATAGCATTGGAGAATGAAAATGCCTGATAACTACGATGATATAAAACACCTCACCCGTCCGCAGTATGACGATCTGCCCCCGATGTCAATGCACGACAGGGCTGCGCAGTTCTCACCTTTTGCGGCACTTGTGGGCTATGACGATGCCGTTGCCGAGACTGCAAGGCTGACCGACAGCAAGGTAGAGCTGACAGAGGACGAAATGACTGAGCTGAACGCTGATCTGAATCGCCTGCTTGACAGCTTGGTCGAATGACCGCAGATCAGCGTGACCTACTTCGTCCCAGATGAGAAGAAGTCTGGCGGCAAGTATGTGGAAAAGGTCGGCGGGGTGAGGATATATGACAGCTATGCGAGTGAGCTTGTGTTCACGGACGGAGTGCGGATTGCGGTGGCGGATATGGCAAAATTGGATTTTACGGAGGAACTGCAATGAATCAATTCGGATACCCTGAAAGCGACTGGAAGCTCTATAAAAGCAAGGT
>JAFUAD010000071.1 GCA_017460835.1 Oscillospiraceae bacterium | reverse complement strand
TTAGGGAGTGTTGACACTAAGCCTAACACGCGTCTTTTTGGCTGATTTTGTCCCGTTCGTCGTTAAAAATCCTTGCCGTGCGAAAGCACGCCTGCGGATTTTTGCCTAGAACGAAACAAAATCATCTCAAAAATCCGCATATTATTTTAGTGTCAACACTCCCTAGTTTGCACAGCAAACTCACAGCGAAGCGTGCGAGAGCACCATTACAAATCCATCGGAGATACATCCTGATCGGAATGCCCCGCATCTGCGGCACTGTGCTTTTGTTTTCGGGGCTGTCCTCTTGTAACCGCTCTGTAACGAATTTTCGGGGCGAATTTTGGTGAATTTTGCCAACTGGGAGAATCCTTCGCACATCTTTTCAACATGCTTTGACAGAATAAACAAGAATCTGCGAAAAATTCAACCAAATTCAAACAAACATTCGGCAAAATTTTCATGCGGAGTATCCGGATTGAAAAAGAAAAAGTTGACAAAACGATTACAATGTGATACAATGAACTCACGCTCCGAAATTTTGAACATCACAATCCGGAGCAGTACAATCAAAATAAAAAACAGATATAAAAGGGAAACTTCGGGAAAACCACCGCTCAGCCCCAGACCGCTTTGAACTACACGGAAAGAGAAAGGTGCCCCTCCTATGAAAAAATGTGTGAAACGATTCTTCGCGGCGGCAATGTGCTTCAGCATGCTGCATGCCGCCCTGCCCGCTCCGGCAGCCATCGCCGCTGAACAGAACGAGGCCGCGGCCTCATCCGCTGCTGCCGCCTCCGGCATCAGCTACCAGAACTATGCCGCCTTCTCCGCGAAGGTCACGGACATCGCCGAGAACGGAAACTGCTGCCTCTATGCCGATACCGGCCGCACCCCGACCGGGCAGAACCTCAGCGTCGGCAGCAGCCTCAATAACAGCTACAAGTATTATGTGGTCACGCCCTCGGGCGCGACATGGAACGGCAAGCAGTGCTACATCTATGCGCAGGGCGTTTACGGCGCGCTGTTCGATGAGCTGCCGCTCAACGGCGATTCCAGTATGAAAAACTCCGAAACCGTCATCAGCGGCGCCGATACGCTGACCGCCTCCCTCTTAAAGGAGGCAAAGGTCATGCCGGGCGCGTATGTCCGGACGACTGCGAATTCCGATTACCAGTTCAGCGGGAGCTCCGGGCATTCCATGATCCTGCTCGGATATGACGAGAATACCGTCACCATCCTAGAGGGCAATGCGAACGGAAACGGCCTGATCTCGCTCACGACCAAGACCTACAGCGATTTCGACCGCTACTATACCACCGGCAAGGGCAGGGTCATCTGCCATGTCATTCAGCCGAAGGCAGAGCGGTATCTTTCGCTCTACGGGATGACCTACGATGACAGCGCGGTCAATCCGGCCGTGACGACCGCAGCGCCTCCCGCGACCACCACAACTACGACTACCACAACCACTACAACTACGACTACCACAACAACCACAACAACTACCACAACAACCACGACGACTACCACCACAACCACGACGACTACAACTACCACGACCACCACCACGCCGTCCACTACAACTACAACAGCGACCACATCTTCCGCAGCCACAACCGATACCGAACCCGCCGAGACCACAACGGTCACGACGGAATCGGAGATTCCGACCTTCTATGCGCCGGAAATCCGGATTCACCGCACGGAGGTGAGCACGGAGCTCTACCTCCCGCTCCTCAGCCCGATCGAATGGGAGAGCAGCAACCCCGAAGCCGTCACCGTAACCGACAGCGGCATGATCACCACCCATTCAAACGGCTTTTCGCTGATTACGGCGGACGCGGGCTTTGCAAGGTTCATCTTCTCTGTGTATGTGGATGCGATCGCATGGGAGGAGCTCGGAGATATCAACCATGACGGCGTGACCGATGTTGAGGACGCAAACTTTGTCCTGCAAAATTATGTCAGCCGGCTCGCCGGAAAGGATGAGAATGTGCTCGCGGGAACCGGGCTTCTGTTCGGAGATATTGACGACGACGGAGAGGCCACGGTCTCGGATGCGCAGATGATCCTGAAATTCTATGTGACGAAGGAGCTCGGGCGCTCGGAGAAGCCGGCGGAGCAGATCTGGAAGGAAATCCTGGCACAATAACAGCAATCGCCTGCGCGCGCAATGCCGCAGGCGATTCGTATGCAGAAGGGAGATGCACCGGCTTGACACCGCAGTCTGTGCTGAAGGAATATTTTGGATACGACCGGTTCCGGGAGGGGCAGTCGGCACTGATCGCGCGGATTTTAGAGGGCGGCGATGTGCTCGGCATCATGCCGACCGGCGCCGGGAAATCCGTGTGCTATCAGGTGCCGGCCATGCTGATGACCGGCATCACCGTTGTGATCTCGCCGCTGATCTCGCTGATGGAGGATCAGGTCGCAGCCCTGCGGGAGGCGGGAATCCCCGCTGCCTGCCTGCACAGCAATCTCGATCAGCAGGCCTATTTTGATACGCTCGATGCTGTCCGGGCGGGGCAGATCCGGCTGCTCTATGCAGCGCCGGAGCGCCTGCTGACCGACAGCTTTCTCTCGCTCACGGAATCCGTCGCGGTCGCGATGGTCGCCGTGGACGAGGCGCACTGCCTCTCGCAGTGGGGACAGGATTTCCGGCCGAGCTATTTGCAGATCGCAGAATTCCTGCAAATGCTGCCGCGCAGACCCGTCGTGGCGGCATTTACCGCAACCGCGACCGAGACCGTCCGCGAGGACATCCGCAGGCTGCTCGCGCTGAAGGACCCGCTGGAGCTCGTCACCGGCTTTGACCGCGAAAACCTGCGCTGGATCGTCGAGCGGCCGGGCAATAAATTCAGCGCGCTTAAAGAAATTCTAAGGCGGAACCGCGGTAAGAGCGGCATCATCTACTGCATCTCCCGCAAGCAGACCGACGCACTCTGCGAAAAGCTCCGGGCTGAAGGCTTTTCCGCGGGGCGCTATCACGCCGGCATGACCGCGGAGGAGCGCAGTGCAAGTCAGGAGGCCTTCCTCCATGACGAAATACAGATCATCGTCGCAACAAACGCCTTCGGCATGGGAATCGACAAATCGAATGTGTCGTTTGTTGTGCATTACAATATGCCAAAGAGCATGGAGGCGTACTATCAGGAGGCGGGCAGAGCCGGCAGAGACGGCAGCCCCGCCGAATGCGTGCTGCTCTACGGGCCGCAGGACATCAGCACGAATATGCTGCTGATTGATTCCTCGGCGCAGGAAAATGACCGGATGACCCCGGAGCAGCGCGAGACCATCCGGCAGAGAGACTGCGAGCGGCTGCGGGCAATGGTGCGGTACTGCGGCCTGACCGACTGCCTGCGGCACTATATTCTCGGCTATTTCGGAGAGGAATCGCCGGAATTCTGCGGGAACTGCGGCTGCTGCCTTGCGGACTCGGAAACCGTCGATGCGACCGTTCACGCGCAGAAAATTCTGTCCTGCGTGTTCCGCGTCCGGCAGCGCGGCGGCTCCTGCGGCATGCGGCTGCTCTGCGATATTCTCGCCGGGAAGGACACCAAGCAGATTCGTGAGCGGAATTACAACACGCTCTCGACCTTCGGGCTCATGAAGGATGTGTCGCGTGTGCATCTGGAGCATATGGTGCATGCGCTGATCTCGCGCGGGTATCTGATTCCGGATATGGGACAGTTCCGGACGCTGTCGCTTTCGCCGCGTGCAAATCCGATTCTCCGCGGGCAGGAGACGCTTCGGCTCTCGCTGCCGCGCCATGATCTCAAGGAGACCGCCCGCGAACGGCGCCTCGCAGAAATGCCTGACTATGAAATGGACGACACGCTCTTTCAGCGGCTGCGGAAAATCCGCGAAAAGCTCGCTGCGCGGGAGCATATGCCCGCGTATATCGTATTCTCCGACGCAACACTGCGGGAGATGTGCCGGAAGCGCCCCGCAGATGACGAGGAGATGCTCGCGATCTCCGGCGTCGGGCGGCATAAGCTCGAAAAATACGGCGCCGCATTCCTGAACGGCATCAGAGAATTCAGCGCAGAGGCTCCCGCGCCGGAGGCTGAAAAAATGTGATGACATATAAAGGCAACACCGCACAAAGCCCGCCTGACGGCTTGGCGGCGCATCTGCTTGCAGCTTTTCCGTCATCTTGCATGAAAACTCCTTGCTGGGCGACAGCCCAGCGGCGTCGTTTTCATACAATCTGACGAAAGATCTGACTGCGCATCTGCACCACCAGC
>JAFUAD010000014.1 GCA_017460835.1 Oscillospiraceae bacterium | reverse complement strand
TTTTTTTTTTTTTTTTGATAAGATAAAATAAATTCTTCGGAATTATAATTTGAATTTTTGGAGGAATTGTTATGAGTCAGGAATTGTGCAGAGCACAGATCAAACCGAAGCTGAAAATCGCTTCTATTATTATTATGATGATACCGGCTGTGTTTTTGCTGGTGTGGGTAATTCCTGTTTATGATTCTATGAATATGTTTGATATTATAATTGATTTTGGATTTGAATATTTTTTATTAGGCTTTTTCATCGGTTTAGGTGTTCTGCTGATTGCTGTGGGCTTTTTCATCAGTATGCTTTTTACATCAAAAAAATGTGTCCTGATTCTGAATGAAAACGGCATCAGCGGCGAAAAGAAAAGCCTGTTCGGCAAGAAATCGGTCGAGCTCCCGTTTGAGAATATCACGAGCATCGCGGTACAGAACGGCCTGATTGACAAGCTGATCGACGGCCAGACGGTTTCGATCGCAAGCGCAACCGGATTTATCCGCTTCCGCAGCGTGATGAATGCACAGGAATTCACGGATAAAACGCTCGTTGAGCTGCGGAAATTCAAGGAAATGACCAGACAGGGCGCCGGCAGTGCCGCTCCGGCAGCCGCCCCCGCACCTGCTCCTGCGCCTGCCGCGGCAGACGAAACCGATAAGCTCCTGAAGCTGAAATCGCTGCTTGACAATGGCGTGATTTCGCAGGAGGAATACGAGGAAAAGCGCAAGGAGCTCCTTGCAAGGCTCTGACGCGCACACTGAAAAGCCCGGCGGGAAACTGCCGGGCTTTGGCATGTTTTCCGATTTTCACACGGCTTTCACAAAACCGTCACCGTTTTTTTTTTTTTTTTGCTAGTATACTTGTAACAACTACCAATCACCTGTGTATTACGGAATTCGGCCGCAGCAGGCTGATATCATACACAAAAGCACATACACCGGCTCCGAAAGGACGCGGCTTTCCGCGCCGGAAAACGAGCACATTATGTGCTGAAAATTCCCGCGCGGGGATGCTCATTTTCTTGAATCTACGCGCTTTTTGGAGGAATCTATAAGGTTAGTATTGTGAAATATATACAAAAGCGATTCGGCAAATTTGGCAGATTTCTGAATTGCAATTTCCCTGAACTTGCGGTATAATATATCTATACATATCCAGTTGAATATGCTGAGATAACTCCCGAAAGGAGGCGTTGCGGCGGAGTGAGGGAAGCAGCTAAACCGGAATCTGACGAAAAACAAACAAGCAAGGGTCAGCGCATATTCTCGGTAGTGCGGTCTGTGTTTGTTTACTTATTTGCGATTCTGATCGTGTTGTTCGCGGTGCTCTTCGCAGCAGACAGAAGCCCGACGAAGTCACTTTTCGGTTACCGTTATTACGTCGTACTGACGCCTTCAATGGAACCGGAGCTTTCGCCCGGCGACATGGTATTTGTGAAGCTGACAAATGCCGCAGACATCCGTGTAAACGATGTTATCACATTCAATCCCTCAAGCGGCAGCGATGCGTACCTGACGCACCGCGTTACCGAGAAGCTTGAGAACTATCAGGGTTCAGGCGTTACCTGCTTCAGGACAAAGGGTGACGCAAATGATTCAGAGGATTCTTTTCTGATTGATGAAAGCCGGGTCGTCGGCAAGGTGAAATTTCACATCCCGAAGATCGGCACCGTCCTTCGCTTTATTCAGCTGCGATGGTATTTTATCGTTCCGCTTATCATATTACTCGTGGTATTCTTTGAACTGATGAAATACTACTTTAAGCTGAAAAACCCCGATTCCGATGAGGACAGCGGGGAACATAATGAGGAGAACAAAAAAGAGGAAACCGCTGAGACCTAGGAAACCAGACATTCATTTGAGGAGGTTCTATTATGAAAAAAACTAACAAGAAGTCCGCAAAAGAAAAGCGCGTCCTGATCGCTGCTCTGCTCGTCGCCGCCGTCACCATCGCCGGCAGCACCTTTGCATGGTTCACCAGCAAGGATGAGGTTACGAACAGACTGACCGCTTCTGCTGACTACGGCGTGTCGATCGTCGAAGATTTTACACCGCCTGAGGACTGGCTCCCTGGTCAGAAGATCAATAAGGACGTCTCTGCGGTCAATACCGGAAATGTCGCGGCATTTGTCCGCCTCGGCCTGCTTTATGATTCCAAGCTGACCACCGCAGGCGAGGGCGTTGCAATTGCTGATTTTGCTGCGAATGTGGATAATCTTGTCGAGCTCGGCACAGAGGCATCTACGTCTGAGGCCAATACACCGACCGGCGGCAATACCGTCAACGGTACTGCGAACGAGGTCACTCTGCTTCAGGCGGGCGGCACACTGGTCATCGCGGCCGGTCAGCCGGTGTCTCCGTCGGATGACTGGAAAGTCCGCTCCGGTGATGATTCAAATACCGATGATTACTCCGGTGATGAGCAGTTTACTCCGACTGAGGAAGGCCTCTACATCTTCCAGCGCACTATCTATGAAGAAGGAACAGGTGCGGAAAAGATTAAATATTCCGGCTATTACTACAAGGGCGAAAAGTTCTATGCACTGGAAACTGAGCCGGGTACCGTATATATCGCGGGCATTGTGACTCCGGCAGTTGAGGAGGATGAAAACGGTGTCGTGACGCTTGTTGACGGTGCTTTGGATGATGTGAAGCTCGCAAGCACACAGGAGGTCACGATTGCAAACGACGGTGATGATCCTGCGTATGAAATTGCATGGATTAAGGCAGACGGCACTGAAGCTGATGCAGGTTCGGCGAATGCAAAGTTCATTCGTCTGACTTATGTCGGAAATGACAATACATCCGATGACAAGGCACTCGATGATGTCATTATCGACATTGAGCTCGCTGAAGGCTGGACAACAAACTGGACTTACATCGCAAACGGCGGTCGGATTGACAGCACGAACGATACCGGCTTCTTCTACTATAACAAGATCCTTGAGCCGGGCGCAACCACGCCGAAGCTGGTTGACAGCGTGACGCTCAATAAGGATGTGACACAGGAAGCCTACAAGGAGCTCACATTCGATCTCTCCGTCATCCTCGACAGCATCCAGATCACACCTGACGAGAACAAGACTGCTCCGAGCTATGTCGAAGGCGTCAACGGCGCTGAGTGGGGCGTAACCGCAGAATACGACGGCACAGCGGTTTCTTGGTCTTGATCTGACCGGCACTGCGCGCAAATCCCTGACAGAAATTTATAATTGAACGGAGGAGGCTGGCGAATGAGCATCAAACGAAAACTGACTGCTCTGACGGCGAGCCTCCTCCTTTTTTCATGCCAATCTTTGACAGCTTTTGCGGAGGTCGCTCTGCCCGAGGGCGCGGTAAAGGGACTTCCGGAGAAGCTGACTGCGATGGATTCTGACGGCAATGTCGTCAGCTCCGATACCGGCGAATACTTCTTCCGCGTGGAGGATATGGACTACGGCGTGACCTATACGAAGGACGTACAGATCATGAATCTGCGCGACGATAAATCGTATCATATCTATTTCTATGTCGAACCGCTCTGGAAAAACGGCGAGATCGACCTCGAAAAGGGCTGCGACTGCACCTTCTGGCTCGACGGGCAGGCGGTTTTCCGCGGCAAGGTGACGGGCGAGCCGTATGAGGGCTATCTCGACCTCTCACAGGAGGTTCTCGACTGCGGAAACTATGACCCCGGCGAATCCCATACCCTGCGCTGCGCGGTGGTCTGGAATGACCTCGATGTGCTGGTCGGCGTGGACAACGGACACCGGCTCGTCGATATCGACGGCGAGCATGTGCTCGTCGGAACGCAGGATTCGGGCTATGTCGAGGGGCAGATTGAGTTCAAATGGATTTTCTATGCCGCGGTGAATGACGACTATACCCCGCCGAAAACCGGCCTGCTGGGCACGAATAATGCCTTCTGGATGGCGTGCATCGCCGCTGCCGGTATCCTCACCGGCGGCATGATCCTGCTGGTTCTTTTCAAGAAAAAGGAGAAGCAGAAGGAATGAAGCGTGCGCTGATCGCGGCAGCCGCGGCGGTGCTGATCGCGGCCGGCTGCTATTGCGGCTACCGGTATTATCAGGCGGATATCCTTCCGGAGAAGCAGCTCGATGAGGCAAATGAAAAGCAGCTCCGGCTGTTTCAGAGTGTCCGGCCGGAAAGCTCCGGCTTGAGTGCGACGGCACCGACCGTGCAGGAGACCCGGCCTGACGGGGATGATCCCGCAGGGAATGCTCCCGCTGAGGCGGATCCGCTTGAGGCTGCGGAGGCGGTCAACAGCGGGATTGTCGGCTGGCTGACCGTTCCCGGCACCCATATCGACTATGCGGTCTGTCAGGCCGAGGATAACGACTTTTATCTGCACAACGGGTTCGACGGAAGATATAATTATGATCTCGGCTGCCCGTTTCTTGATTACCGCTGCGAGCCGGATTTCAGCGGCTTCAATTCCATTGTCTATGCGCATCATCTGAAACGGCAGCGGATGTTTGCGGATATTGCACTTTTTAAGGATGAATCGTTCCTGCGCGCGCACCCGACAGGCAGTCTGACGCTGCATGACGGCGTGCATCCGATCCGGTTCTTTGCCTATCTGAATGTTCCGAGCACCGCGCCGGCATACCGCGCGGTATTTGTGACTGAGGGCGAGCGGCAGGAGTACCTTGACGAACTGTTCGATGCGGCGGCTTACAGTATTATGGATGCCGCGGCGCTTCCCGACGATCCGCACCTGATTTTGCTTTCGACCTGTACCTATGAGTTCGATCAGGCAAGGGGCGTGCTGGTCGGGCTGATTGAATAAAGCATCCGGAATGATCCCCAAATATACCGGAGGCTTCCTGACATGAATTTTCGGCATCATACTGATCTGATATTTGATAATGAATGATGAAATGCACTTGATTCTGAAAGGGGATTGGGTGCATTTTTGCTTGCATGAGAAAGAAAGGAGGGCAATATGAAAACAAAGCTGATGCGTTTTATTTGCATCTTCCTTTCTGCTGTCTTCCTGATGGATTCCCTGAGCGACCGGACCTTTTTCCTTTACTGGAATACCCTGCACGCACATGCTGCCGCGTCGGATTATGAGGTCAGATTCTTCTGGGATACCTCCGGGCTCGGCGAGCAGGGCGACAACCGCGAATATTCGCTCAGCGCGGACGGCACATCGCTTTATCTGAAGGAGATGAAGGATGAGCCGGTCACCCTGAAAACGACCTTCTATTTCAACCTCGAACGCGCCGTTGAGCCCGGCAACCTGACCTTTACCATCGAGGGGCTCGATCAGCTCATCCGGGACGGCAAGCTGATTATGAATCTGGAGGACCCGAATCTGGTCGGCACATGGGATTACAGCAGAGACAAGGACAAGGACAGCTATACCTTTGTCAACAATTCCCGCGTTACCTCGAATAATGAATCCACCTTCACATGGCAGTTTGAGTCCCGCGAGGCGATCAATGAGGCGCTGCTGCTGCTGAATACGCAGGTGAAGGTGACGGAGGTCACATCTGTTACAGACCCGGAGACCGGGGAGGTGACGGAGGTGAAAAATGAGATCAAGCTCGATTCTGCGCCGCTTCAGCTTTCCTATGAGTCCGTTCACGATGAGAATGAGTGCAAGATCGTTTGCAGAAATGTGGATGAAACGGATTTCAACAATCTGAACACCGATTATGACTGGCGCAGCTATTATTCGATGGTCGGCCTGAAGGGCATGACGGAGCGGACAAAGAACAACGGCGAGCCCTATGTCGGAGAGAATCAGGCATATGATGCGCATTCCGTGACGCAGAGCATCGAGGCGCAGGAGGCAAGCCAGAAGGCACGCGGCATCGAGACTGCGGACTATTTCATCGAGATCGACCGCGGCATCTTTGACGAGGACGATATCATGATCGTGGACGTCAACGGAAACCGCGTCAAGACGGTCGGCTATTACAATGTAAACGGCGAGCAGCTCTACGGATTCTATGTATTCAGAGGGCAGGGCGACCGCGAGCCGGGGCAGAGCTACGGCGCGGATTACCGGATCGGCGTTCTGAACGATAAGATTCCGGAGGGGGAGACCGGCGCGGATATCAAGCTGACCGGCCACTATCTCATCACCTATCAGGATGAGCAGACTGTGACGGATATCACCGATACCGCCGCACATACGCTGCTGAAGGACGAAAAGCTGCCGATCGGCGAGGGCGGCGGCACGATCCTCAAGTACAATGAGTACGAGATCAATTACCCCGTGACCTACAACGGGCACTACTATCACTCGCATTCCAAGCACTATTCCGGCGTCAATCAGCTCCTGTTCGATACGATTTTCACAGGCAAGACCGTGACCTACCGCCTCTATGCGACGGCGCCGCAGATCACCGATGCGGACATTGCCGTGGGATACGACCTGATCTACGAGGACGGCGCACCGACGATCAGCCACCTGAAGAATGCTGAGACCGGCGTGATCTCAGACCGTGTGCTGGGCGCAGAGGAATATGATTTCACGAGAATCCAGATCAATAAGCTCGTGGACGGCAACACCGTCGGCCCCGGCCTGACCGAAAACGGCTTTGACTATGTCGTATACGGCAGGGGCGCAGCGGATACCGGCTGGACGGAGCTCGGCACAGGCAATACCCTGACGCAGACGGAGGTCTTTTTCCCCGCAGGCATCGACGAGGTTCGGCTCGTGGTGCGGGATCTGAAGATCCGCGCCGATATCATCGCGTTCGTTGATATCGCCTACACCGTCGATCCGGACGAATATGACAATATCTACATTGATACCGAGAATCTCTACGAGAACGGCGATACCGTCAGCGGCCAGGTGTATGAGACGACCAATCAGGGCACGAAGCTCGTCAATACCTTCCGCCGCAGACAGTATGTCGGCCACTATGACATCACACAGGCCGACGGCTATACCTATCAGACGGATACCTCGCAGCATTCCAACACATGGCTGCGCGATTCTGTCACGATTCTTTCCTCGAAGGCGAGCATTTCCGAATTTCTCTATCACGATACCACTGCGGACGGCGGTACCCGGTACTACACGACCGAGATCTCTGCCGGCGGCACGATTCAATCCGATACGCAGAAGGCACTGAAAAAATTTGCGGTCTATTCGCAGATTCCGGCAGGCGTTACGCCGACAAGCGACTGGCTGAACGAATTCCGGGATACCCTGACCTTCAGCGGCACACTGCTGGGTGCGGGGACGACCGTGGATGAATCCTATGTGCTGCAGAACGGGCTGGTCTCTGTGCGCTACGATCAGGGGCTTGGCTGTATCGTCACCGAGTTCGATTTCAGCGGCAGCCCGCTCGATGCCGGCGCACTGACCTCGATCAACTACAGCTATCCTGCGCAGATTTCGCTGAACCGCGTGAATGCGCTGCGCGAAAACAACGAAACCATGTGGTTTGAGACGGATTCCTTTGTGACGGTGCTCGACCAGAATGTGCGCGTCGCGGCACAGAACGGGCAGTCGATCGTACAGGGAAGCGACCCCAAGAACCCCGCCGATACGGACGCCTCCAAATTTGCCGCGAAGGAAAAGATCACGGCACTTGGCTCCCAGAAGAACAATTACACCACAAAATATGTTGCCAGCAGCTATTCCGACTGGATTTTTGACAATTCCACAGAGGTAGACGGCAGCAATGCCGAGCACTATGACCCGAGAAACCACAGGCTCACCTCCGATTATACCTATAAGCTGGTCTTCCACCGCTTTACATCCGATACCGGAGAGATCATTCACAATCCGGTGATGATTGATATTGTGGAGGGACTGCGCGACTCTGCATGGTACGGCAAGGCCAAATCCGTGACATTTGACGAGAACAGCTATCCCGCAGGCGCAGAGGACGGCTATGTGCCGGAGGTATACTATCTGCTGCACGACGATGTGACCGAGAGCAGCGGCACGGCGTATCAGTATCAGAATGATACGGTCGATACTGCGATCAGCCGGTTTACCATGTACGGCGACAACCCTGCAACGGCCGGGCATGACTACGGGGAGGAGCTGGCGCTCTTTGACGACATGGAGCGCGTCATCAGCGAGCAGTGGCACTTCGCACCGAACGGCGTCATCGAGCAGGAGGGCGTCTACGCGGTTGCGGTCATTTACAGAGGGCAGCATACCGTCGGCCAGACCGGCGAGACGGAGCTGACCGCGTATCTCAATATGAGCGCGCCGGCTCTGGTCAATCAGGGCACGGAAACCAACAACAACCGCGTGAACTACAATGATACGCATGTGTTTGCAAAGGGCGAGCGAAGCGATATGGAGGATTCGCAGTTCCCGATGTATTCGCGCAGCAACACCACAAAGGTCACGCTGCGGCATACGATCAATCTGCTGAAGGTCAGCGCCTCCGATCATTCCAAGCGGCTTTCCGGCGCGGCATTCAATATTTACGGCGGCAATCCGCTCGGCGCGGTCAGCGATGACAGCAATCTGGTTTACTATTACGAAAACTATGCTTCGGCAGCAACTCCGATGAAGGATCTGCCGGTCGATCTGAGCGGCGTACTGGAGCTGCGGCTCTCGCCGGGCATCTACTACTATCAGGAGACAACCGCCCCGCACGGATATGAGCCGGATGACACCCTGTACCGCTTCCGCGCAACCTCGGATGAGGATGCCGTGTATTACTACACGAACCGCCTGATTCCGGAATCGGCGCTGTCTGATTCCTATTTGGTCGTAAACCGGCAGGAATATGACGCATACCGCAGCATCTACGATGAAAAGACCTTTATTTCGGATTCCAAGCTGTTCCGTGTCTATGACAGCGACGGCAATCTTGTGGATCACTTTGGCTATGATGCCGACAATAACCAGTATCTCTATGATCTTGCTTACAACGGTTCCACTGTCACCTGCCGTAACGGGTTTATCCGGATCGCAGGGCTGCATGCGGGTACCTATCACATCGGCACCTCGGCAAACGACCCGTATCAGTACACCTTCAGCGTAGCGGACCTCAGCTCGGTTTCGCTGATGATCTTCCGCCCGACACTAATGACCGATGTGACCTATGAGCTGCGGGAGCAGCTCGGCGATCAGCCGGCCTCGGACGATATCCCCGTGACCTTTACATCCGGCGCCGCCGGCAGCTATGCTTACAGCGAGACGGGTACGGTTCTGGAGATTCTGCCGAATCCCTCGACCGGGAAAATTGAGATCACCGGGCTTGACAGCAGCAAGACCTATTACTTTATCAGCACATCCGCGCCGGAGGGCTATAAGCTCGTCCGCTCGCAGCCGTGCAGGACGGAAACTGCCTCGATCATCACCGATGACGGCAGAATCAATGTCTATTCCGCCGAGCATCTGGAAAAGACAAAGGAACTCGTGGTCGAGGATGACCCGATCCTGAAGGCGAAGGCGAAATTCCGCAAGACCGACGGAACCGAGAACTCCGAGTATTATCAGATGCCGCTGAACGGCGCCGTTTACCGGCTGTACTATATCGAGGAGGACGGCTCTGAGGCACTGTGCTACTTCCGGCAGAACACATCGACGAAGGTCTACCGGCTGATGGGCACTGCCGGCGCAACCGGCTATGTGTCGGAGCTGGTCACCGGAGCAGTCGGCGGCGAGGAGGGCATGATCGAGCTCTCGGAGCTTCCCTACGGCACATACATTCTGGAGGAAACAGAAGCACCGACAGGATATCAGCTCAATCCGGTGCGCAAGTCGTTCTCCGTCATGGCATCGACGATCGACGGGAACAATTATGTGCAGTTTTCTGCGGATGAGGGCACCTCGGATACGATGCAGCTTGAGGACGAGGAGCTTCTCAGCAAGATCGTCCTGAGCAAGGCCGATGCCGATAACCCGGACAATTATCTGAAGAATGCCGCGTATGATATCTACCGCTTGAAGCCAAATCCCGACCCCGAGCTCAGCGATGCCGAATATCTCAGCATAGCAGAGCAGGCGTCCGTCAACTCCCTCGGAAAGACCGGCACTGCGCCGTTCACGATCTATTGGGAGGCGCTGTATCCCGACGAGCATATTTACACCAATGAGAACGGAACCGTGACGGTTTCCTCGCTCCCGTTCGGCACCTATCTGCTCTATGAGTTCAATGCGCCGAAGGGATACAAATGGAACAACGATATCGGAAAATGGGAGACATGGGCGTATCTGGATGAGACGCATACCGCAGACTCCCAGATCATCGTCATCAACCGGGACACCATCACACGGAACAGCACGCCGAATCTCGTGGAGACAACCGATGCGGAGGGGCACGAGCCGAATTCCGACGGCTGGACGCCGACCTATGTGACCGTCACGACCTATCACTCGTTCTATGCAAAGCATGTGGATGAGCGCAAGGACGGCGAGGCGAGACTGATCAAGCGGAACGAGGCGCAGGTCGGGCTGACCGATGCGGTGTTTGCGCTGTATCAGGTGAATCTGACCGAATCGGAGATCAACGCGGTGCTGATCGCAAACGGGTTCCGTGAGGAAGCGGTGGCTGCGATGTCCGCCGCAGAAAAGCAGCGCGAGCTGAGCAAAATCGAGCTGACCGTGAGCGATATCACGCCGTCGCTGCATTTTGCAGACGGCAGGCCGGTGACCTCCGGCGGCGGGACCGTTGATACCGCGATCAGCCAGAACCTGAAAACGAACGGCGACCCGACAATGCCGGGCGCGACGGTCACCTCCGGCGGCCTGAGCTGGGGCGTCTACTACTACTATGAGGTCAAGGCTCCCTCTGGCTATGAGGCCGACCCGACGGCGCACTTCTTTGCGGTCAATTCCGAATCGGTCGGTTCGCTGATCGAGGTCGAGGCGACCGATGCAAAGACCTACGGCAAAATCTGGCTCTATAAGCAGGCGAAGGATGCCTCCGGCGAAAACCGTGACGAGCATATCAAGCTCTTCGGCGCGCAGTTTGCGCTCTATACCGGCGAGGATGTACCGGTGCTGGCTGTGCCGATGCTGCGCCTGTCCGGTCAGACCGTCAGCGGCGGGCTTGACAAAACCGTCAATCTCTTGGTCAGCGGCTTTACGGTCGTCGATGCACATACGCTGCGCTTTACGATTTACGGCGGCGGAAGCGTTACGGCAGAGTACGACGAGAGCGACGCGGGCAATATCCTGTCCGTCACGGCGGATGACACATTCAAGGCAGCGCATGACCTTAATCCGGACACTGACAGCTTCCGGCTGACCTATTATGCTCTGTCGGCTGACGGAACAAAGGTCTATGATGACGGCCTGAAGCTGTACCGCAAAATCACACTGGAGGAAGCCGGCTGCGTGACGGCAAGCTATGTCACGGCAGACCAGGGCGGTCAGCTCTGTGTCCGCGGACTGGACTGGCAATCGTATTATTTCCGCGAGACGGTTCCGCCGGCGGGCTACGGCCTTGCAGACGATGTCGTCTTCTCGGTCAATGCATACAACTGCGACAACCAGTTCCTGAAGTGTGAGGATCCGACCGCGACCGCCGCGATCATCATTGACAAGGCAATCCCCGATGCGGCATATTTCAAGGCATACGGCGACCCGACCTTCCTGTTCCGTGTGCATGCGCTGGAGCCGATCTCCGAGGAGGAGCTCGCTTCCGGCCGCACGCCGGATTATACCAAAAACGGTGTCTCATACAAGAAAACCGGCAGGGTATATACGCTTTCGGTTCATCTTGCAGACCCGAATACCGAGGGCTCGGCGATGGTCGATGTTCCGGTCGGGCAGTATCTCATCGAGGAGCTTCCGGTCTCGCGCTATGAGTGCGTCGGCCTTGAGCTGGTCGAGGGCACGAACGGGGCGCTTGACAAGTTCCGCTCCGCCGGCCTGACCACCCCGACCTCCTATCTTATCAGCAGCGACACCGGAAAGTATGACATCAACACGGCCGGTGCGTGGACGGCATTCTGCGACCTGAGCGGCGGCGATCCGACGCTGCCCGAAACCGTCGCATTCCATGTCCGGTACACGAACCAGATTCGGCGCTACGACAATTTCAGCCAGGTGGCCTATGCCGACAACCGGATTCCGGAGTATGAGTATATCACGGCGTTCAAGCCCGATTACAAGCAGCTTGTGCCGTTATACAACGGCCCGGACAGCACCTATACCTACGAGATCAATCTGGCAGAGGCGCTGGTGAACGGCGATTTCGAGGCGGTTCTGAGCTACAATACCGGTAAGACTGAGCCGCTGACCGCTGCGGACCTCGACAGAATCTCGTTTAAGAGTACTGTGGATAATGTGTCGGCGATCACGAATGTGACCTATGAAAACGGCATTCTGCGGATCACGGCGAATGACCCCGCGACCTTTGCCGGGCAGACGATCTCGTTCGATGTCGGATACGGCAGCAGCACCTATGACGAGGGCAACACCGGCATGGTCAAGGGCTCGCTGAACCTGACCTTCAGCGATGTGCAGGCGAGTCCGGTCAAGAAGGTGATCTTCAAGAGTGACGCGGCAAACCGCTCCTATTTCTACGAGACGGACGGCACGACGAAGGACAGCTCGGTTGCGGTTCTGTTCCGGAGAACGGACGGGACGCCGGCGGTTTACGAGAAGACCATGCAGAATCCGCTCCAGACCGATACGCTGACGACCGACAATTCCTACAAGTTCCAGTTCTGGTATCTGCTCGATGCCGACGGCAAGCCGGTGACCGACAAGACGGGCGAGCTGATCGCCTTTACGGACGCCGAGGTCAAGGCGTATATCTTCGACGGCACATGGCCCGCATACCTGACACAGGGCGGCGCCGACCTGCTCCCCGATACACTTGCAAATCCTGCGGATGTCGCGAATGTTTCCTCGTTTACATTCCAGGCTGAGGTGAAGTTCCAGGATAAGCCGACTGCGATGCTGAAGTTCAATAATGAGCCTGTCACATATCAAAGTGACGGCGGTATTCTGAATACCGGCGGCCGCTCATTCAGAACCGCGCTGAACAGTATGATCGGAAATTCCTCCAGACTCATTGCATTTAAGCGCGAATACGATTATGATAAGGCAGAGCAGCTTTATGCAGCGGCGGCAAGCAACAGGAAAGCAATCCTGTCTCCTGTTGAGGGAGATGCAAATTATGACAGCAATTTCCCTGATCCTGTTTATGCTTATGCGATCGGAGACAATACGAACGGTTACACAATTTACTGGTTCAGTGAATCGGATCGCGTCTATCTTGAGGGCGATTACACAGAAATGTTCGGATGGAGCTTCCGGAATTACCTGACCGATGTATCCGGTATTTATGACTTTGATTTCTCCGGTGTCACATCACTTTCTACTATGTTCTACGGTGATACGCTGCTGACTGAGGTCAGATTCAATACGACATTTGAGAATTTGAAGTATCTCTACAATCCGAACCTGACGAATTCCGAAAGAGCCGGTGCATTTGCAAATTGCAGCGGTTTGGTATCGATCATAAACGATATGGATAACAATTACGCGAGCCTTGAAAATCTGTCCAATGCATTCTCCGGCTGTTCAAGTCTGACCCGCAACGATTTGCTGAACGGCATCAATCTGGATACCATGCAGAGTATGTATAATATGATGTCTGATAACACGAGCTTTACGAAGGAGAGCTTCGGAGCCGTATTCAGCACATGGCAGATCGGCGAAAGTACATTCTTTGATGCGGTCAATCTGAATACCAATCGGATTCTGAACTGGCGTATGTCGAGCTACAATAACAGCACATTTACAAATGACGGCAACACATACGGTTTCGGTTCCGATATCGCAAGAAACGGCAATGATCAATGCCTGAGGAAGAAATAGCAGCAGCCCCCGCAGATCAAATCTGCGGGGGCATTTTTTGTCTGATTCAGTTTTATCCGGCGAAATTATGCCATGCGTTCTTCCAGCCGTTTTCGTTGTCGGCGGTGTAATCCTCACCGGAGTTTGCATCGACGGTCTGCACGCTTTCCGCGTAAACATACACATCATGTGCCCGGATCGAATCCGTGTCGTCGTAGTGCATCCGCACCCACGAGATCAGCGCATCGGTTGCCTCGCCGGGCGCGACCGGCTTCGTGTAGTAATAATAGCCGTGCGTCACATCGGGGTCGGCGGGGCTTTCGTCCCAGACATAGACCCAGCCGTCCGGCAGATTGTTGATATAGCGGTCGCTGCCGGTTCCGATCTGTGCGCTCTTGAAGCTCTCCGCGAAGGCAGCGTAGTCCGCATCGTCGGGAGCGGGCGCGGTATCGCGCAGATCTGCCGAAAATGACGCCGCTCTCTCGATTTCGGAATCGGAGAATTCCAGCCGCACACGGACATAGCAGGGGACTGTGCCGGTGTTTTCGATCTCGACGAGCTTGCGGTACACATAATCCTGCTCCTGATTCGGCGGCGTGAAGATTTCGGTCACGCTGATCTCATCCTCACCGACACCGATCAGATTCGGCTCCTTGTCCTTTGCGGCGAAATACGCGAGCAGCACACCGACAATCAGAAGCAGCACAGCGCTGAAAGCAGCCGCAAGGGCGAGCTTCTTTTTCTTTGTCTTTGGAATTGTCATGCGCATCCCCCTTTTTTACGGCGTGCTGTCTTTGTTTTCGATGATCGTGTAGATCGCATTCAGGTCAGCAAGTGTATACGGCGCGTCGGCAGTGCCCTCGCCGGTCAGCCCGGTGATGCCGAGATGATCGGCCTGAACCGTGTCGGCATTGATCTGCACCTGCGCGATCGTGCCGCCCTCGATATCCGCATCGACAATGCTGCGGAGCTGGAGCTGATCGAAGATCGGGACGGTGACGACATCCGGCTCGACCCACGCGCTGTAGCCGAGCAGATAGACGTCATAAATGCCGTCCTTCATGCCCTGCACCTTTGTGACCGTTTTGCGCTCGGTGCGGTTCAGATACACCCAGCCGGGCGAATTTGCAGTATTCTGATTATAGGAGAGCTCCCAGTTGACCGTCACGCCGGATTCCGTCAGCGGCTCCGTGATATACCCCTTGCCGGGTTCGCCGTTCGCCAGCAGATTGTAGATTTGCTGCGTTTGCAGATATTCTGAGGCAAGCGGCGGGTCTGACAGCGTCACGCCCTCCGGCTGAATGCGCTGCCCGTCGCTGTCCAGAAATGTCGCCTCCATGCACGGCACATAGACCTCTGCAAAGAACAGCTCCCGGACGGTTCCGGTGTTTTTGATCCACGGCTGTTTGGTGATGATCTGTCCGGCGGAGAGCTTCCGGTTTTCGTCGAATTCCTCCTCGATTTTCAGATTCACCTTTCCGACGGTGAACCGGTTGTCGGCGTCGTCCCTGCTCGTCAGGAAAGCAGCCGTTGCCCCGATCAGCACGGTGACGCCGATCCCGGCAGCCAGCGCGATTCGTTTAATGTTCATCAGCCTGCTCCTTTCCTTCAGATTCAGTCGGTTCCGATTGTGCGGCCGGTTTCTTTTTTTGCGGAATAAAGCTCGCAGCCAGCAGCAGGACGATCACGGCCGCTGCAAGAATTTTCCCTGCACTGCTGTGCAGAAAGATCATCACGGTGCCGAGCTTCGGAATGACAAAAACGGTTTTCCCGATGTAATTTTCCGCGGTGACGGACGGGCCGTCCTCGGTGTTGTTGGCATCGCCCTTTGTGGTATATTTTCCGCCGCTGACCGCAGTTACGCGGTGCGTCACGAGCATGCCGCCCTCCATGCGGAAGGCAATGACCTCGCCGGCCGCAATGCTGCTGAGCGGTGTATTTTCATTGACAAAGCAAACGCTGTGAACCGGAATAGCCGGCTCCATTGACCCGGTCGTGACGACATAGGGTCTGATTTTTGCGAGATAGAGAACAGTCAGTGTGAGCGCCGCCAGGATGAACAGGGTCGTCAGAAACGAGGCGGCGCGCCGGAGCAGGCGCAGGATGCCCCGAAGCACAGGGCTCAGGCTTCTTTTGTCAGATATTGCCATACGATCTCCGCCTGCGTTTCGGTTTCCTCGGAGGATTTCAGGAACTCTGTCTGGATGCCGAACACCTCGATCTGAATATGCTGCACGCTGCCCGGAAGCGCGTCATCCTCCCGCGCATTGCAGAAAATAACCTGATCGAACAGCGGGGTATCGGTCGTCTCTCCGGGATTCAGAACGGCCATCGTGTTCCCGGCATTGTCCCCGACCCATGCATAGAGATAGGTCAGGCTGACTGTCTCATTGTCGCTGTTTTTGTTCTCCTTCGGGTGATCCGGCATCGCATACCAGCCGGCATTGCAGAGCTGGCTGCTGCTGAGCTGATCCTCAGTGTATTCGCTGCTGCTGTTGATGAAGCGAAACAGGGGAACGGCGAATTCCGCCTGCGTCAGCGTGACCGGATTGCCCTCCTCATCCACAGCGGAGGACTCGGATGTAATCAGCTTTCCCTTGTCGCCGTCGCTCTGCTCAAGCAGAACCGCCTCGACGGGAACCGTCACCTGCATAAACACATAAGCGGGGGTCTCGTCCGTATTGACGATGTAGGGGTCCTTGTCGATTTTCTGCTCCGGAACAATCGTCGGATTGTTGTTCCAGTGCGGCTCAGTGACACGGATCCGCAGCTTTGCCGAGCCGAATCTGTTTGTTGCGGCATCCTTGCTGCTGAAATATGCGATCAGCCCTGCAATGATCATGAGGGATGCAATTGCAGCCGCAAGCAGCCGAAGCCTGATCTTTCCCATCGCTGCACCTCCGTTCCGTTTTGCTGCCTCGGTCGATACCGATTCACTTTAATTATATCATAAATACTGAAAAAAAGCAAGTGCTGTTCTGCGAAAAATAGCGGCGGATGACCGCCGAAATATTCAATCGAGAGAGATGAATAAACCGCCCTGAGTAATCAAGGCGGTTTTCTTATGTCCGATCATCCGGCCGCATCATTCAAAGCTGCCGGCGGATTATTTTGGGTATATGCAGGCGCTCCTCGACGATCTGGACGATATTCAGCGCATTCACGTTCTGAATGCAGTAAACCCCGGCTTCCCGGAGCAGCTTAACCATTCAAAATACAAGGAACACTTATCAGTTGCGCGCTGTTTCAAACAATTCCTGCTGATCCCCCAGAAGAATTCGTTTCAGTAATGTCAGATCAGCGGCATTCACTTCATGTCTCCTGACAGATCGGCAAGCAGCATCCGGCTGTCTGTGAGTGTGATCTGCGCGGTCAGGAATGCTCAATCTGTGAAAATGACGGCGAACAACGTGAGCTTTTGTGGTCAACGTGAAATCGGCTCATTACAAAAAAAGAGGACAGAGCGCAAACCCTGTCCTCTTTTCTGCTTTTGGGCTCATTCTTCTCCGAGCTTTTTCAGCAGCGCGGTTACATCAAGAATCGTCACAAGCCCGTCGCTGTCATAGTCAGGCTCGGCATCCAGAATCTTGTCGATCTGATCTTCCGTCAGCGTGGTATCCTCGCAGATGAAACGCGCCAGCAGAACTGCATCCGCAATCGTAACTTCGCCGTCTGCATTGTAGTCGCCTTTCAGCGGCTGGAGCGGTTCAGCGGTTGTTGTGGTTGTTTCCGTTGATGTTGTAGTAGATGTAGTAGTTGTGGTAGTCTCCGTAGGCTTTGTGGTGGATGTGGTTGTCGTGGTGGTCTCCGTAGACGTTGTGCTGGACGTTGTTGTGGTGGTTGTCTCTGTAGGCTTTGTGCTGGATGTAGTAGTTGTGGTAGTCTCCGTGGACTTTATGGTAGATGTAGTAGTTGTGGTAGTCTCCGTGGACTTTATGGTAGATGTAGTAGTTGTGGTAGTCTCCGTAGACTTTGTGGTGGATGTGGTGGTCGTGGTAGTCTCCGTAGGCTTTGTGGTAGATGTAGTTGTCGTAGTCTCCGTAGTTGTGGTGGTAGTCGTGGTCGTGGTGGTAGTTGTGGTGGTAGTCGTCGTCTGCTCCTTCAGCGAGACAACCCCCGCCTGCACCGTGACACGCACCTGACTGAAATTGTAGTTGACCACATCCGCACCCGCGAGCATGACGGGATATTCTCCCGCGGCTGCGCCCTCGCTGACCGTAAATACCAGCGTGAACAGCGTTCCCGTGCCTTTGTAGTCCTCCGCCGCAGTGTTTTTGCCAAAGCTCACGCGATAGCTGCCGCTGCTTGTGACTGCCGCAGAGCCGTTGTTCGGGGCAAGCTCGTCGTTATACTCAACATCCGTCAGGGTGAGCGCATCGGCATCCCAGAGAACATCAAACAATCCGGCAATGTACCCCGGATTCGTCTCCGCAGTGACCGGCACACGCACCTCTGCGCCATCGCCGAGCGTGACTTCTGCGATGCCGACTGCCAGCCCCAGCATGTTCTCGTCCGGGGTGGATTCGCCGGTCAGCGTAAGGATTCCGGCATAAGCCGTGACCGGCACACGCTGAATGTCCTTGTCGATGACAGCCGCATCGTCAAAGGTGATCGCGTAATCTGCGGGGCGGGCTTCCTCGGTGATCTCAAAGACGAGCGTGAAGAATTTGCCCGTGCCGGTGTTGTCGGCGGCCGCAAGATCGTCGCCGAAGGAAATGCAATAGCTGCCGTCGCTGACAATATCCGCGGAGCCGTTGTCGGGCGCATTTTTCGCATCGAACTGCACCTCCGTGAGTTTCAGCGCACCGGCATCCCAATGCACATCAATCAGCCCGGCAGCATAGCCGGAATTTGCTTCTGCCTTGACCGGCACGCTCACAGTCTTGCCCGCGGTGCATTCGGCGGTCACGCTGTCTGCGCGGAGCATGAGCCCGCTTTCTGCGTGGGCTGCGGTCGGCAGCACTGCAAGGGTGAGTGCCGCCGCCGTCAGCAGGGAAATCAGTTTGTTGTGTTTCATGGCAGCCTCCCGTCACGAGAGCGTTACGGTCGCGCCGAGGGCTTCGAGTGCCGCCTTGATCTCCTCGGCGCGCTCCTTCGGCACATCCTCGGCAAGGACGCTCGGCACATTGTCCGTAAATGCCTTTGCCTCGGCAAGTGTCGTTTCGAGCAGCTCTTTGATTTCCTTGATCGTCGCCATTTTCTGTTCCTCGTCAATCGCGGTCAGCGTGACGGTGTAGGTGTCCTTCTCCGGGTCGGGGTCGGAGGATGTGCTGCCGGTTTCCTTGACGGTCACGGTCGCGCCGACTGCTTCGAGCGCGGCTTTGATCTCCTGCGCTTTTTCCTCGTCGGCATCGGTGATCAGGGCGCAGGGGGCGGATTCCACAAGTGCCTGTGCCTCGGCGAGGGTGATGCCCAGCGCATCCCTGACCGCCTTTATCGCGGCGACAGACTGCGTGCTGTCAATCGCGTCAAGGGTGACGGTGTAGGCTTTTGTCAGGGGCGTGGTGCCCTCGTAGGCTTCGGGCGGCGGAGCTTCTGTATCGCCGACAAGCGCGACATTGGAGATCACCCGAACTGTATAATCAAATTCCTCTTTGAAAGTATCACCGTAATCGAATGTTCGATATGCAACACTCCAATGCTTTAGCTCTGCGACACAGCGGTATGCACCGGGACCGTTCGCACCGTATACAGCATAAGCAGAATTGTATTCGTATGCTTGCGAACCATCCGTTTCGGCACAGGTTCGCCATTGTCCGTCAAGCCATTTCTGCCACTGGAATTTCGGATAATAAGGACTTGCACCCGGACGATCGGTTTCAATACTCAAAAGCAGTGAGCTGCCGTCATAATCATAATGCTCTTCCAGATTCTTTGTGATTGTATACGGGTTATTGACACAAAATGCCGTTGTCTGTTTGAATCCGTACTTATCTGTTACTGTGCAGGTAATTACTTCATCATCAGAAGACCAATCTACAGCATGCGAATATGTATCACCGCCGTACAGAAGCTCGTATTTGTTGTAACCAAGCTCTTTTTCCCAGCGGTAGGTATACGGTGCCGTGCCGCCGGATACTTCCACGCGCAGCTCATCGCCGGAATCTGCGATACCGTCCTCCGGGAACCGCTGCAAGGAGATTTCCGGAGCAATCACTGTGAATGTAACTTTGTCGCTCTTTCCGTTGGTGTCCTTGACTGTGCAGTACCACACACCGGCATTTTCTGCGGATATTTCAGGCGTAAAACTCGCATCGCCTTCAATGGGGTCATATGTTTTCTCGGTGACATATCGGGCACCATCCAAATCGTATTCATAAATATCCCTTGGTGCGTGCTGCCAAGTGTAGGTATACGGCGCGGTGCCGCCGCTTGCCGTAACCTCCATCGGCTCGCCGGGGTTCACCTCCGGATTGACCGCTTTTGCTGTCACCAGTGCAGCTTCGTCAATTTCTACATCGAAGGAATACTCATATTCAATAAAGAACTGCTGCTGAAATGGATTGTATCTGTCCGCATCGGATGCTTGTGCGCCAAGAAAACCGGTTGTCGGATACAGTCCGGAAAGAGTCGATTTATTAAAATGGACACCGGTTTTCAGCGTATGAACCGACCCCAAAAAGTTAGACAAACTTTTGAAAGAAAACTTATGCAAAGCGACTAAGAGTGATCTTGGTCGCTTTTGTTATGCAGCACCCAGTCTGTACTCAATGGGCGACATACCATCAAGCTTAAGCTTGATGCG
>JAFUAD010000013.1 GCA_017460835.1 Oscillospiraceae bacterium | reverse complement strand
GATGTATAGATGTGCCTCCGGCGGATTGGTAATGGGGCTCCGCCCCAAAAACCGCCAAAGGGACATTGTACATTTGGAATCCCGCTGCTTCTTCGCTTCAACCCCTTGCAAAGGGGCTGAAGCGGAGCAGCAATGGGAGTCCAGAGGGATAGTATCCCTCTGGCAGGGGGTGTGGGGGACGGCGTCCCCCACTGCCCAACACTGAATGCACACCTGCACACCCGGAGGGGAATGCACTGCGCGGGGGATGGCGGGTCAGACGCGGAAGCCTTTGCTGCGGAGCGCGTCGATCAGGCTGCCGAGGATTTCGGCATTGGTTGATGACACGGAATGGAGCAGGTACACGGCGCCGCCGTGGGCGGCATCGGTTAGCTGCCGCAATGCTGCTTCGGGGTCGGGCTGCGCATCGGTTTTCCAGTCAACATGAGCCATACTCCAGAAAACGGTACGGTAGCCGAGCGACTGCACCTTCGCGAGCGAGGGCAGATCATACTCGCCGCAGGGCGGGCGGAAATACTGCATTTCGTAGCCGTACTGCTCCTGCACATAGCGGTGCAGGCTCATGAGCTCCTCCTCGAGCTCCGCATCGCTGAGCGAAGGGATTGCCGCATGGGTCATGCCGTGATTGCCGAGAGTGTGCCCCTCTGCGATCATCCGTCTGACGAGCTCCGGCTCCTTTTTGGCATAGTCGCCGGTCAGGAAAAAGATCGCCGAAGCATGCTTTTCCCTCAGCGTATCGAGAATCTGCGCCGTATAGCCGTTTTCATAGCCCTGATCGAAGGTCAGGATGATCCGGCTTTCGTCATTTGAGAGCGCATAGGCATCATATTCCGCATATTCCTCCTGAAACTGCACCGCGCCGACCGGGCGGTTCTCCGCATCCCGCGCTGTCCCCTGCCCGTAGCCCTCTGCATGTGCCGTCAGCGGAATAAGCTGCGGCAGCATACAGAGCGAAAGCAGCAGGCAGCATACTGATTTTTGTTTTTTCATGCCGTCTCCTTTGCTTTTCTGAAAGTCTTTTTGCGGACTCCGGGACGGAATCCGCACCTTCAGCATATGCATGAACGGCGCGATTATGAGCGGGGAGTTTTGGCATCCATTTTCGCAAGCGCGGGAATATATGTCACCTGATAGCCGACCCAGAACGCCGCCCCTGTGATGACCGGCGGCAGCGCCATCACTGCCCTTCTGAGCGGCGCGATTGCCGAAAACGGCTCCTTCCCGCCGATCAGCAGCCTGTGAAGCTGAATATAGGGCGAATTCAGCAGCGGAAAGAGGTTCAGCATCAGCTTGCTGTCTGCATTCAGCATCAGAATGAGATACAGCAGAACGCCCGGAATCACAGTAAAAACCGCCAGCAGAAGCGGCTTTTTCTGCGAGACCCGCTTGCGGCTGATGCGGTACAGCGCCGCATCCTCCTGCGCGATTTTCTGTGCGCAGCTTCCCATGAGCAGGCAGTGCGCCGTGATTCCGCAGAGCAGGCTCAGCCAGCGAATCCATGAGGTGTTGATGATGGCAAATGAGAACGCGAGAATCAGGCAGAGCAGCTCCGAAATCACGAGCCAGATCATGCAGATTCCGCAGGATTTCCAGAAATGCGGCATATTTCCTCCGGTTATTGCGCAGCTTCTGCGGTATACTAGCTGTATACACAGAAAGGAGCGGTATTCATGAAACAGATTCAGGCAGAGGAGCAGGATGTCAAAATCTATATTCCCGCCCGGCATCAGCCGGCAGCAGGCCGCGCTTCCGGACAGAGCGTGCCGGAAACCGACGAGGTGCTCTCGCTCTGGGAGCCGTCCCGCCCGGTATCCCGGCAGGACAGCCTCCGTCTCACTGAATAGTATTATACACGAATTTCAAAGGATTGTCCAGCCCTCCCCCGCATTTACTTTTATACTGAGAGAAAATGCGGGGGAATGCTTGACGAATCCTGTTTTTTGCGTTATAATAGACTCTGTATGAAGAATCTGAGCAAAAAACGGGAGGAAACCCTATGGCCATGATCTCGGCTTCCATTCTCAACGGCGATCTGGCGCATCTTGCCGATACGGCGCTGACCGTCGCGCAAAGCGGCGCAGATATGCTGCATTACGATGTAATGGACGGCTGTTTTGTCGATAATCTGTCCTTCGGGCTGCCGGTTCTGACGAGCCTGCGCCCCTGCACGGCACTTCCGATCGACGTGCATCTGATGATCCGCGATCCGCTGCGGTATGTCGGACGGTTTGTCGAAGCGGGCGCCGACCTGCTCTCCTTCCATATCGAAAGCGAATCCGACGCGGCCGAAACGCTCCGTGCGATTCAGGAGCGCGGCATTCCGGCGGGCATCGCGCTCTCGCCGGACACCCCCGCAGAAGCGGTCTCGCCGCTGCTGCCGCTGCTCAGAGAGCAGGATTTTATTCTGGCAATGACCGTACATCCGGGGCTCGGCGGGCAGGCATTTCTGCCGCAGGTGCTCCCGAAGATCCGGCAGCTCCGCGCCATGATGCAGGATGCCGGCTGCACGGCACATATTGAGGTTGACGGCGGCATCAATGCCGAAACGGGCAGACAGTGCCGCGAGGCAGGCGCCGATTATCTGGTCGCGGGGTCGTATCTGCTGGCGGCAGAAAATCCCGCTGAGGCGGTTCAGTCGCTGCGGGGCTGAGGCTCCCGGCAGACTGCCGAAACCGCATCCTTTTCGTATACACAGGTGCCGTATTCCGAGAGCCTTGCGCGGTTTATTGCGGATAGGCGAAACGGCGCACCGTATTCCAGAAGCAGCCGGTGCAGCCCGGCGGATGTCCCGCGCGGCAGCTTCAGTGTCAGAATCCATGCCGCATCAAAGCGGTACAGGCTGCTGTTCAGAATTGCCTTTTTCCGGCGGTGGAGCTGCATGCAGCAGGAGCGCAGCGCACTGCGGTCGCCGAACTGTGCGGCAATCCGCGTTGTTTTTGCTTTCGCAGAGCCCCTTGCGGGCACAGGCGTCCGCTGCGCCGTGAAATAGACCGCGAGACCGCCCTGCGGCAGCGCCAGCAGCTCGACGGTTACCGGCAGCGCCGAGAACGGGATGCCGGTCGAGGCCTCGGCCTTTGCGAGGAGCAGCGCGATCAGCCGCATCATGCGGGGCGACGCCGTCCCGGTCAAGACCGGCTCGGTCAAAAACAGCTTCAGCTCATCCGCAGAGAGCTGTACCTTGACGGACTGTGCGGAGAGCCGGTGTACGGTCATAGAAATCGGTTCCTTTCTGAGAAAATTTCAATCGGGAGGCGAGAGCGATGGAGCAGACGCGCCGCAAAGCCATGCGGCAGCAGAGGGAAAAGGAGCAGACGGTCATCTGCGCCGGCGCACTGCTTTCCCTGCTCGTGATCGTGTCGGTCGATTACGGACCGCGTGTTCTGCTGCTCGGCGCGGTTGCCGCGCTGACAGCGTATTACACAGAGCTTGCCTTTCTGCGCATCAGCGGAAAAAAGCCCGGCGCCCGCATTTACCGCGCGGTTCTGGACGGGGAGATTCTGCTGATGCTGATGCCGGTGACGGTTCCGGTGTCTCTGCTTATCATATCCTGTATCTTCGCGGTTATCATCGGGAATTTCCGGATAAAAGGAGACACAGCGCCGCTGATTCCCGCTGCGCCCGCCGGATACTGTCTGGCATGGCTCATCAGCAAAAAGAGCCTGCTGCTGTTTCCGGCGAAAAAAGGCACGGTTCCGCTGTTCCGGATCGACCGCTCCATCCTGACAGAGGGCGCTTCCGCGGTCTGGAACCGCAAATGGAGCTTTTCTTCCAGCCCGCTGAACTGGATCACCGGCGTGCGGAAGCTGCCGATCGGAAGCTGCTCGCTGCTGATGCTTGCCGTGATCGCAGGTGTCTTTCTGCTGCGGCGGATTGCATCGCGGGAGGTGGTGCTTTCTGCTGTCATCTCCATGACCGCGGCCTATGAGATTCTGACGCTGATGCAGATTCCTGGAACGGCTGCTGCGGCGGCGATGATGACCAACCAGTTTTTGTTTGCGGTTATTTTTATTTATTCCGAAAAGCGCTTTGCGCCCCCGCGGACAGCCGGTGTGCTGTTCGGCCTGCTGATCACATCCTGCTATATCTCGACGGTTCGCCTGCACGGTCACGGCGACGCCGTCATGTGGCTGGGGATTGCGGCGGGGCCGGCGGCTACGGCACTGCGGCTGATCATGCGCGCTGAGAAAAACAAACGCACCCGCGCCGCACATCACAAAGCGCCGCAGCGGAAATCCAATAAAACATAAAACAGAAAGAGAAAGAAAAAACTGTTTCCTGCATCGCTGTGTAACAGTATTGTATTCACCGGGCGGCGCATTGGTGCGAAGCCACGGGAGCTGCGGAACAAAGAGAGGAGAATCACCCTTGAGCCACAGAAAAAAAGGAAGACGCATCTTTACGCGGAAGGCGAAAAACCATCGCATCTTCAGTGTTTATCACCCGCTGCGGACAGCCGCAGGAACCGTGCTGACGCTGGTTTTGGCGGCAGTGCTGGGATTTGTCGGATACCATGTCATCGGGCCGATCGTCACGCGGATTCGCGCAGAGGAGCAGAACCCGACCAAGACCCCGGAGCCGTTTTTCTCCGAGGTTGCTGAGGTTTCCGGCTCAGACCCGCTGCCCGCGGAGACCACCACCACGACATCCTTTACCGTCACGACGACGACCTCCGCGACGGTATCCACTACCGAAACCACCACAACAGCGGTGCAGATTTCTCGCTTTGGCGAGGATGTGACCGTCGCGTATCTGGCCGATGCCGATGCGCTGACCGATCTGGATTCCGTGGAAGCGGAAGCACAGCGGCTCTTTGCCGAGGGCTACCGCGCAATGGTGCTGCCGATGAAGGAGACCGGCGGCATGCTCAATTACGCATCCGCCAATGAAAAAGCGCTCGGAAGCGGCGCCTCGAACGCCGACCTGCTGACCGTCCGCGAGATCCGCAACGCCGCGAGCCGCTACAATATCCGCTGCATTGCGATGATGAGCACACTCGAAGATCAGGTCTACCCGAATACATATCTCGACGGCTCCTACACCTTCAAGGAGGGCTCGACGCGCTGGCTCGACAACAAGGCGGACAACGGCGGAAAGCCGTGGCTCAGCCCGTTTACCGATGCCGCAGGCGCCTATCTCGCGTCGCTTGCAGAGGAGCTCTCGGACGGCGGCTTCTCCCCGATCATCTGCACGGATACCAGATTCCCGAATTTCTTTGATTCCGATGTCGAACGCCTCGGCAAAAAGATTCAGGACAAGGAGCGCCGGCAGAATGCGCTGACCGACCTGCTGAACGGCATTACGAAGGCCGCGCCGGAGGTCTGCTGCATGATCGACCTCCACGAGGCCGTCTCGGGCAATGAGGAGGCATTCGTGCCGGACAAGCTGGATATGGAGGCGGTCTGCATCCGCATTGATATCCGCGACTTCACCGAGCCCTTCAAGGCAAACGGCAAGCGCTTTGACCCGACCTCGCTCGAATTCACCGACAAGGTCAGCATGCTCGCGCGCGCTGCCGATGCCGCCGCAGACGGCAAAACGGTCTACCCCTGCATCGTGAGCGAGGGGCTGACCGATTCGGAGCTCGAAACCGTAGTGTCGCTGTTCCGCGAGAGCGGCCATGAGCTCATTCTTGTGACCCCGGACTAAATCTGATGCACCTGCAATTATGAAGAATTTGCAGGTGCATTTTTATGTTTTTATTCATAGTCTGTTCATGTTTTCACACCTCTGATATGGTATAATTATAGTAGACTATCTTCAGGAGGTGCTGCAAAAATGCAAAAGCACAAAAGACAACTTGCTTTTCTGGTCGCTGTCGGCGTGCTGGCTGCCGGATTCCCGCGTGAAATTGCAAATTATAACAAAGTTGCGAATGCACGGGTCTCTGTCCTCAGCTTTGCCGATGCACTGAAAGGCAGCGCACCTGTCTGCAACAGCGGGCAGATGTTCTCGGAGCTGCGCCTGTCCGCAGGCAGCAGCCAGCTTCTTCGCGACGGAAAGGCAGTCGGGGATTCCTTCGGCGGCTTTGCGGTCCGGGACGGAAAGCTGCTGGTCGATACGGCCGCAGCGGGCGTCGAGGGCGGCGGGCTCGTATCGCCGGAGGAGGCAGCGGAGCTGATCGGCTGCGAGGTTTATGAGCAGGGCGGCGATGTCGTCCTGACCGCGCCGTTTCAGACCGGTACACTGATCGTCAAGGCGGACACCCTGAACGACCGGCACGGCGCATTGTCCTGCGTCGAGGGCTATCATGACCTGCATGTGCTGCAATATGACTCCCCCGCGGATGCATATGCGGCTTATCTTGCTTACAGCAGCGACAGCTCGGTTGAATATGTGCAGCCGAACCGGATCCTGCATACATGCGACGATGAGGAATATGAGGAGGAAACCTCGCCGGCTGACGGCTGGGGTGTCAAGGCGATCGGCCCGCAGGAATATCTAGCGGAGCTCGCAGCGCGTCCGGGCAAGCACCCGGATATCCGCGTTGCGGTGATTGATACCGGTATCTATCCGGAGCACAATCTGCTGAAGGACAGAATCGCAGAGGGCGGCATGTCCTTTTTGCCCGAGAACGACGGCACCTACCGCGACGGCCACGGCCACGGCACGCACTGCGCCGGCATCGTCTGCTCAGTGACCAACGACAATGTCCGGATTCTGCCGATCAAGGCGCTCAGCGATGGAGGCTACGGCGGCTCAATCGAAATTTACTGCGCAATGGCATATGCCGCAGAGCAGAATGTCGATGTGTGCAGCATGAGCATCGGCGGACTGGGTGAATCCCCGCTGCTGGACGAGGGCTCCGCGCTCCTTGCCGAAAAAGGCATCCCGCTCGCGGCAGCCGCCGGCAACGAGACGATGGAGGCAAGATATTCCCACCCGGCAAATTACGACGGCAATTTCACCGTTTCCGCGATTGAGCAGGAGGACGAAGATTATGTGCTCGCCTCTTACAGCAACTACGGCGACATGATCGACTTCTCCGCGCCGGGCTCCGATATCCTGAGCTGCGGCATTTCCTCGCCGGATTCAACTGTCTACATGAGCGGAACCAGTATGGCGACCCCGTTTGTCGCGGGCGTCATCGCCTCGGTTCTCGATTACAATCCGGATTATACCAATGATGAGGTCTATGAGATTCTCCGCATGAACGCAGCGGATCTCGGCGATACCGGTTACGACGGCGAGTTCGGCTGGGGCATGGTACAGCTTCAGAATATTGAATTCCCGGATACGACCTGTCAGAAGCCGAAGCCCTCTCTGGAGCCGGGGCTGTATTACGGAAAGCAGTCGCTGAAGCTGACCTGCGGCACCGCCGGCGCAAAGATTTACTACACGCTTGACGGCTCCGAGCCCGCTCCTGAGACCGGCATTCTTTATGACGGCACGCCGATCACGGTCGATGAGAGCATGACCGTTTCCGCCGTGGCTTTTTCCGATTCCGGAAAGAGCAGAACATGGTACGGCTTCTACGAGATTCAGAGCAGCATCCCGACGGCAAGCCCCGACACGGGCACCTACTCCGCGTCCTCCGTCAAGGTGACGCTGACTGCGGAGAATGCCGATGCGATCTATTATACAATTGACGGCTCCGACCCGGGCGACGGCATCGGAACCAAATACACGGGCGCAGTCACGCTCAAGGATACGACGATCCTGAAGGCGGTTTCCGTCTCCGGAAAGGCCGTCAGTGAGATCATGTATGCCGAATATGACTTCGGCGAAGGAAGCTGGGCGACGATGTGCGTGATCGACGAAAACGGCGTTCTCACCGCATACAAGGGCGCCCGCGCAGAGCTCGATCTCACAGAGCTCCCGGACGGCACCGAGATCACCGCGATCGGTGACGGCGCATTTGAGAACAATCAGGCGCTGACCTCGATCGTTCTCCCGTCCACTGTCACAACGATCGGCGCCGATGCATTCCGCTCGTGCAGAAATCTGGTCTCTGTCAGAGCAGACAGCATCACGGAGCTCGGCGACGGCGCATTCCGCGGCTGCGTCAGCCTGTCGTCCCCTGCCCTTGACTGGACAATCATCAAAACGGTCGGCGCATATGCATTCTGCGAAGTCCCGCTGAATCCGGATGAATACTATATCAATCTGGATTCTCTGGAGCAGCTCGGGGAATATGCATTCTGCAGCGCAGGCTGCTATACCAATTTCAGCGCATACGGCTATGAGGGTCCGATCCCGGAGGGCGTTTTCAAGGATGCCCGCTTTGACTCGATCGAGATCAATACCGTCACGGAGATCGGCAAAGAGGCATTTGCCATGAGCCCCCACCCCTCAGAGGGTCTCACCTCCGTTTCTCTGGAGAATGCAGAAGCCGTGGAAACCATCCCGGCACATGCATTTGCAAATGCCAACATCAGCGCATCGCTGTTCCCGTCCGTCACGACGGTCGAGCCGTATGCGTTCGAGCAGATCTATTCCTATCTTCTCTCCCTCCCGAAGCTGAAGGCGCTGCCGGATCACATGCTTTCCGCAGTTTCCCTCTCATGGGCGTCCTTTGAGGGGGCGGAGACCGTCGGGACACAGGCGCTCTGCGGCGAAATCGACTACGCACTCTTCGGCAGAAACCTGACCGCATTTGACGAGCAGGTATTCAGCATGCCGGATCACCTGAGCTATCTTGCCGCACCTGCCGGCTCTCCCGCTGAGCAGTATGCACGGCGGAACAACATCCCCTTTGTCAAGACCCCTGCGGTTCTGATTGACGTTACGAATCTGAGCTTCAGCCAGTACGAGGAATGCTGGATCTACACCACAAACCTGAGCTGCGGCGATGCCGTGTACTGGCGGCAGTTTACCGATGAAGCATGCAGCGAGGTCATCGGCGGAGACATCAAAGCAGAGCTCACGGATGAGATGACCGAAGCAACGCTCGTGCCGAGCACCGCAGCGCCCGGCACCTTCTACTATGCCGCCGGAACCTATGAGAACGGCGAGTGGGTGCAGTGCAGCGATGTGCTGACGCTCCGTGTCACGGAATCGGAAGTGGCCGGCACCATCCCCTCCGATGCACCGTACTTTGTCGTGGACTGGAACGACCCGTCTGTCAATCCCAATGCAGACCCCTACGCAATGCGCACGACAGTCTATCAGTATACCGCCGACCATGACGGCACCTACTTCCTGACGCTGGATCGCGGCGTTTCCGCCGCGGTGCATCGCCCGGAGAGCGGTCTGTATATCCGGTATTATTCCGATGACAGCCCTTATGAAGGCATGGAATATTCCGGCCCTGAAGCGAGTGTTCCCGATTATTTCACGCTCAAAAAGGGCGAAACCGTTTATATTGCCGTCTTCGGCCTCAGCTACAGCCGGTACAGTGTCATTCAGATCCGGGAAACGCTGCCGGAGATCGACCTCCGGAACAGCGCCTATTACGGGGATCTGGATATGATCCCGTTTGAGAAGTCGCCGCTGACCGTCTCCGTTGATCTGACCTACTTCCCGGACGAGACCCTCAAGCTGACGGAGGGCGAAAACTATTTCCTGCTCTATGAAAACAACACCACGCCCGGACGCTTTTCCGTGACCGCAGTCGGCTTCGGCAATGCAAGAGGCAGCCTCCAGCTTAGCGGCAGCTCCTACGGCGATATCACAGAGGGTGAGCATCTCATTACGCTCCCGAAATTCGAGGAACGCTGCTACCGCTTCGTCCCGAAAAAGAGCGGCATCTACACATTTGAAACCACCTATCCCGAGGCGCAGATTCAGGCGGCAGTCAGCGCGGATGACCCGTACCGGATCAAGGATATTGATACTTCTCTGAATCTCACTGACAAGAACCTTGACGCGCTGGAATACGTTGACAGCTTTGACAGTTACCAGCGCAGCGAGATGGCAGCGCTGAGCTATTCCCTCACTGCGGGCAAGGAATACTATATCAAGCCCGCGCTTTACGGCTCACTCCAGACGGCAGATGTGCTGTTCAGCATCACAAGCGAGCGCACCGATCTTGAAACCTGCACGATCACAATGCCGGTTTATCTGGATCTCGGCGAGGAGCCCGCAGACCCGGAGATCGTTGTGACAGCGGAGGACGGCAGCACGCTGACCGAGGGCAAGGATTATCTGGTGTATCTGTTCGGCAGCCGCATGGCAGGCACAATGGATGTGATGGTCAAGGGCATCGGAAATTACTGCGGTACCAGCTGGGATACCGTTCCGCTGCTCGTGCAATTCGCTTCCGAGGAATATGTCTATACCTACGACGGAGAACCGTTTGAGGTGCTCGGCTCCCGCGGCATTTACAGCCTCTATCTGGAGGATGATGCCGATATCCGCTTTGAAAATCTGGACGGCGACGGAAGATTCTACCGGATCGGCGTGTTCCAGTACATTTCGGAATGGGATTATTACGAGAGACTCACTGTGGTTCGCCCGGATGATCCGAAATCCGCGGAAATTTCCCTCAAGGCAGGCACTTATTATCTCTATGTGATCCAGGATGAGGCACAGTCTCAGTTCTGCTGGGCCTCCAAAACCGTTTATTACAGTCTGGAAAATGCCGACATCGAGGTCGCGCCGCTGAAGGAAACCGGCGAACCGCTGACCCCGAAGGTCACCGTGACCCTGAACGGCGAGGTTCTGACAGAGGGCACGGATTATAAGGTTGATCTCCCCGGTGAGATCGTCGAATGCGGCATTTACAGCCTGACGGTCACCGGCATGGGCAGCTACCGCGGCGAAGCCTCCGCGACCTTTACCGTCCGCCCGAGCTCCGATGCGGAATATCAAAGCGTCGAAAGCGGCGATCTGACCTACGACACGGCAGATGACAGCCTGCTGATCTGGAAAGCCGATTCGCCAAAAGCGTGCATCTGGAAGGATGACCTGCTTTATGAAACCGTGGCCGTCCTTGACAAGAATATGGAGATCGTCGCGTCGATCAGCGGCTGCGGATATCAGTTCTTCGACTTCTACCCCGAGGTCGGCAAGGAGTATTACATCGCAGCAGGCTTTGCCGATCCCGATTACAGCGGCACATTTACCTATCATCTGGTGACCGACTTCGGGCTCCTTACGGCCTGCAATGCGGAATATGAACAGATGCAGCCCTATGCGGACGGAACGGCAGTCGTTCCGGAATACACGATCACGGACGACGGCTACACCCTGAAGGAGAATACCGATTACTATGTCGAGTATATCGGCGGTGACACGCGCATGGGCGAGGCGGAGATTTCTCTGATCGGCATGGGTCACTATGTCGGAACGCTGGTCTTCAATTATCAGATCTATCCGGACGCCTCCGTCATGAAGGATCTTGTTGCCGAGAAGCTGACGCTCAATGAGGAAGCCGAGGAGATGCGCGATTATCCGGAGACAATGCACCTGTTCACATACACGGCGGAATCTGACGGAACCTATTATCTCTCGCTCCCCAACAGCTGGAACGGCGCAGTGACCGCGTTCGTCTATCAGGCGGACGGCACGATTATGATGCCGACCCCGAAGAAGATCACGCTCAGCAAGGGCGAAACCGTCAGCATTCTCTGTGTGACCAATTACCTTGAGAGCTTCTACGATGTCACAGATGCATTCAGTGTCTCCGTAATGACTACCCCGATTGCCGATTATTACTGGGACGGCATGCTGAGCTGGGAAATCTATGATGATGAAGCGATCCTCGATTATTTCCCTGACGAATTCCGCGGCGTTTCGATCCCGGAGCACCTTGAGGATGAAGCAAGCGGCATCAGCGCGAGATTCGCAGGCGTATCCGAAGAACTCGCTGAGATGCTCGCCGATCACTATGTGGTCTACTGTGAACCGGGCGGCGCGGTTGAGAACTGGTGCCGCGACAACGGCGTCTGCTTTGCATACGAAGCGCCGGAGACTTCGATCACAGGCGATATCACCGGCGACGCGGTGCTCGATCAGAGCGACCTCAGAACCATGCTGTATTGCCTGTCTGAGTCCCCCGGCATGATCCTGAGCGACGCTGCATTTGCGAATGCGGACTGTGACGGCGACGGCCTCCTGACCATGGGGGATGTATCGCAGCTTCTGAAAATGCTCGCAGCACAGGAATGAACCCGTATGACCAAACCGAAACCCTAATATTCCAAAAAGCCCCCGGCAGCATCAGAACTGCCGGGGGCATCGGTTTATCGGGAAGAGTATGCAGCGCCGCCAGAGGGCGCCTTGTGTTCAGAACAGCGTGAGCTGTGTCCCCACGGACTTATCCTCAAATTCCGCGAGATACCGGAAAATTTCATCATTGTCATGCATCATGCCGGCGCGCGCGCAGGTCTCATGAAACAGCCGCATCAGCTTTGCGCTCTGCGGGCTGTCCAGCTCATAGGCATCGCCGTATGTGCGGATATACCGCTGCTTCAGCCCCGGAAAATGGCGGTCAAGCGCTGCATAATAATACTCGCGGTTCCCCTCCCGCAGCGTCATTCCCATGCCGAAGCAGATCACCCCGCGCACGCACGCCTCCTCGCACATGCCGAGAATCGCGGAGATATTTTCCGCAGTGTCATTGAGAAACGGCAGAACCGGGCACAGCCACACGACCGTCGGGATGCCCGCATCGCGCAGCGTCTTCAGCACGGCGAAGCGGCGGCTTGTCGGGCAGACATGCGGCTCGACAATGCGGCAGAGCGCGTCGTCTGCGGTCGTCAGCGTCATCTGCACGACGCATTTTGTGCGCGCATGAATCTCCTGCATCAGATCCAAATCGCGCAGCACCAGATCGGATTTCGTGATGACCGTCCAGCCGAAGCCGTATTGCAGCACGAGCTCCATTGCGCGGCGCACGGATTGCAGCTCCCGCTCAAGCGGCATATACGGATCGCTCATCGAGCCTGTCCCGATCATACAGCGGCGGCGCTTTCTGCGCAGTGCCGCTTCAAGCAGCGTGAGCGCATTCGACTTGACCTCGATATCCTCAAAAGCATGCTCCATGCCGTAGCACTTGCTGCGGGAATCGCAGTAGATGCAGCCGTGTGTGCAGCCGCGGTAGAGGTTCATCCCGTTCCGCGCCGAGAGGATTCCGCTGACCTCCCGCTCATGCATCTCCTGCACCTCCCTCCGGCAGATCAGAATTCTGTCTCATTATAACAGGATGCGGCGTGATTTGTCAAGCGTCAGCGCAAACCGGAATCTGTCCTCCATGCAGCGCTTGACAAAAGTCTGATTTTTATGGTAAAATGTCTTATTATCACATGCTTCTGAGAGCAGAACGGAGGATATTTCTCATGAAAAATTATTTTGATCTGACCGGTCAGGTCGCCCTGATTACCGGCTGTTCGACCGGCCTCGGCGTACAGATGGCTAAGGCACTCGCAAGTCAGGGCGCGAGCATCGCCGCAATCGCAAGAAGACAGAATATGCTCGATCAGGTCGCGGAAGAAATCCGGACGGAATTCGGCGTCAAGGCGATCGGCATTTCCTGCGATATCACCGATCCTGCTGCGGTCGGGCAAACCGTCGCCGAGGTGGTTGCGCAGCTCGGGCAGATCGACATTCTCATCAACAATGCCGGAACCGGCGGGGTTGCGCCTGCCGAGGACATCACCGATGCGCAGTTTGAAAATGAGCTCAATATTGATCTGTTCGGTTCATTCCGGGTCGCGCGGGAGGCTGCAAAGCAGTCCATGCTGAAGCGCGGCTACGGCAGAATCATCAATATCGCGTCGATGTACGGTCTGGTCGGCAACAAGATCGCGCCCTGTGCGCCGTATCATGCAGCAAAGGGCGGCGTCGTCAATCTGACCCGCGCGCTGGCCGCAGAATGGGGCGAAAAGGGCATCACGGTCAATGCGATCTGCCCGGGCTATTTCTATACGCCGCTGACAAAGGAAACGCTGGACTCCGACTTTTTCCAGAGCTATGCAAAGCAGATGATCCCGCTTGCAAGGTACGGAAACGAGGGCGAGCTGGATACTGCCGCACTGTTCCTCGCCTCCCCGATGAGCGCCTATGTCAACGGCGTGATTCTGCCGGTTGACGGCGGCTATACGGCGATGTGAACACAGATTTCGCCGCGGCAGTACAAAATGATATCAAATTGCTATAGAAATGATATAAAAGTATATTGCAGATTATGACCTTCTGTGCTACAATAAAATCGGCGGGGAATCCGAAAAAGACAAAACCGGATCACCCGCAATGAAACAGAAGATCTGGGGGGATTCTTTATGAAGCGGAAAATCTGTTCCGTTCTGACGGCGGCTGTCTGTCTGGCATGCACCGGGCTCAGCACCGTTTCTGCGCTGCCGGCACATGCAGCGGGCAGAGATCTGTATGTCGGCTATGCCGGGAAATCGGATAATTACAGCACGGTCAATGCGGCGGTGAGCGCGGCGGCGGCACTGAATCCGCAGTCGGAAAATGACCGCGTTACAATTCACATTGCGCCCGGCACCTACCGCGAGCAGATCACCTTCAACACGCCGTATCTCAGCTTTGTCAATGACAATCCGTCGCAGCAGGTAATTCTGACATGGTATTACGGCATCGGGTATCAGTATTACAGCGTAGACAGCAGCGGCGTCTATAACGCATCCTCTGCTGCGGCGAAAACCGAAAAGCATGAGCCGACCCAGCGCTGGGGCTGCTCGGTGCGGGTGCGCAGCGGCGCGAAATATTTCCGCGCGGAGAATATCACGTTTGAGAATTCCTTTAACCGCTATGTCACCGACGAGGAGATCGCGGACGGCGTTTCGGTCTCGGGCAGCCAGAGCATCACCTTCAACCGCGTAAAGGGCGCCGATGTGCAGAGCAAGGCGGCAACCGAGCGCGCCGCTGCCATTGCGATCGAGGGCAATTACAGCGAATTCAGGAACTGCACCTTCCAGAGCAGTCAGGATACGCTGTTCCTCGGCTCCGATTACGGCTATTTCCGGGACTGCCTCATCGAAGGCAACACGGATTATATCTTTGGGTCAGGCACCTATGTGTTCGATACCTGCGAGCTGCGGTTCAAGGGGTACAGCGCCAGTGCCGCGGGCGGTTACATCACCGCGAACAAGGACGCGGGCAGAACGCTGTTTACAAATTGCAGCGTGACCGCCGCTTCCGGCCTGACGGTCAATGCCGGATATTTCGGCAGACCGTGGGGCGCTTCGGCAGATGTGGCCTTTGTGAATACCAAGCTGCAATATGAGGGCATCATCAATTCCGCCGGCTGGACGAAAATGAGCAACAATGCGCCGGAAAACGCCAAATTCAAGGAATACGGCACAACCGCAAACGGCAAGGCGGTCAGCACCTCCGGCAGAGTCAAGGGAACGGTGCAGTCCTCCGCGAACGGGCTGGATACCAAAACCTACCTCGGAAGCTGGACGCCGTTTTATCTGAACGGCGGCACCGCTGTCGTGATCGAACCGATCAGCGGAAACCTGATCCGGGAGCTGCTTCCGGCACAGGCAGGCTATGCATGGGAGCTCCGCGAAAATGCCGCTGTCGGAAGTCTGATCTATACCGACCGCGAATTCGTCTTCAATGCGCTGCCGGATGCACTGGCAGGCGGCGAACAGATCGTGACGCCCTGCGACGGAAAAACGCTCTCCGGCACGCTGGCGGAATGCAAAGCGGGCACCGATCTCGAGCTCTATGTGCTGCTCGACAACCGCGTTGAAAATCTGCCGGGATGGATGAGCGGCTTTGAGAAAACCGCGCCGGAAGCGGTCAGCAGCAATGATGTGACCTATGTGATCTACCGGAGAGCCTATTCCGCCGGCGAACAGATCACGCTCGGCGCAAACGGCCAGTCCTCGAACTGCGTGAACTATGCGGCAATTGCCGTTGAACCGCGCCCTGCCGCAACGCTTCCGGGCGATGTGAGCTGCGACGGGAAGCTCAATGCCGAGGATCTTACCATCCTGAAGCACCAGCTCTCCGGCGTCAGCAGACTTTCCGGCACAGCACTGGCAAATGCCGACCTCAACGGCGACGGTGCCGCCGACCGGACAGATCTGCAAAGGCTGTACGATTTCCTTGTCTGCAATACGGCCGCGTTCTGAAATAACGACAGTAACGCCTGAGAATCCTGCCGGGGTTCTCGGGCGTTTGTCATTCCGGCTGAAAGACTGCGTTTTCCCCATTGCGTTTTCCGGCAAAAAATGGTATACTATATACAGCCGGTACGCCGGCGGAAGGAGGGGCTCCTGATGAAGAAAAAAATCGGGATTGTGATTGATATTCTGATGTACGGCATCCTGCTCGTGCAGATGCTCTATGTATTCTTAGGCAATACGGCACATGAGATTCTCGGCATTGCATTTTTTGTCTGTCTGGTGTGCCATATCATCATCAAGCGGAGCTGGTTCAAAACGCTGCTGAAAAAGGGGAAAAAGCCGCTCCCCCGCCGCATTTTCAACTGGTCTACCAGTCTGCTGATGCTCTCGATCATCGCACTGATGCTCAGCAGCCTCGACGTCTCCCGGCTGCTGTTCCCGCGGATCCGGATCTTCGGCGATGCTGCGCTGCACCGGTATCTCGCAACGGCTGTGCTGGCGCTTTCGGTGCTGCACGGCGGCATGCGCGGCTACATCCACACAAAGAAAAAGAAGCGCGCCGCTGTCCTCACGGCCATTGGAACGGCTGCGGCAGTCGCGGTCGGGCTGTATCTCGTGCCGTATCTCAACCGCCATTTCAAGACCGTCCGCATTCACTATGCCGATGCGGTCGAGGGCGAGCAGGTCGCGTGGAACGGAAGCAAGCCGCTGGTCGTGTATTTTACGCGCATCGGCAACACCGATTTTGCGCCGGATGTTGACGCAGTATCGGGTGCCTCGCTGCTGCTCGCGGACGGCGAGCTCATGGGCAACACGGAGCTGCTCTCGGATATGATCGAAAATGCGATCGACTGCGATGTGCGCGCGATTACGCTGACCGGCAAGCACTACCCCTCAAGCTACGGCGATACGGTTTCGGCCGCGGGCAAGGAGCTCAACAGCAAGGCGCGCCCGGAGATCGAGCCCATCGACATTTCCGGCTACGATTCCGTAATTCTCGTCTATCCGATCTGGTGGGGCACGGTGCCGATGCCAGTCGCAACCTTCCTCGAAAGCAACGATTTTACCGGCAAAAATCTGTACCTGATCGCGACACAGGGCAGCAGCGGATTCGTGGACAGCACTAAGGATATCCGGAGCATGGCAAAGGGCGCAAATGTCACGGAGCTGATCAGCATTTACTGCGATGATATCCCGAAGGCAAGGGACGAAATCTGCCGGAAGCTGAAGAAAATCGCGCCGTAATTGTGCTGCGCAGATCAATCGGAAATCATAGCAGAGGTGAAAATTTTGAAAATTGCACTCGCACAAATGCAGATTACTTCTGATGCAGAAACAAATTTTGAAAAAACAATCTGTTTCATCAAAGAAGCTGCCTTGAAGAGGGCAGATTTGATCTGCTTTCCTGAAATACAGCTTACACCGTTTTTTCCGCAATACGAAAAGAAGGATGTGTCTGCTTATGTGATCAATGAGCATTCCCGATACGTCAGGACAATCTGCAAAGTATGCAGAGAAGAAGGAATCTTTGCAGCCCCTAATTTTTATATGGAGGAAAACGGGAAAAAGTATGACATGAGCCTGCTGATTGATGACAGCGGCATGGTGATCGGGAAACAAAAAATGGTTCATATCGCACAATGCAAACATTTTTATGAACAGGATTATTATACCCCGTCTGAGGAGGGATTTCAGGTATTTCAGACGAAATTCGGAAAAATCGGAATTGTTGTCTGCTTTGACAGACACTATCCTGAAAGCATCAGAACGGAAGCGCTGCGAGGGGCAGAACTCATTATCATACCAACTGCAAATACAACTGCCGAACCCTCTGAGCTGTTTCAGTGGGAAGTAAGAGTGCAGGCATTTCAAAACAGCGTAAATATTGCCATGTGCAATCGTGTCGGTACAGAAGGAGATATGAGGTTTTCGGGCGAATCTGTTGTATGTGGCTATAACGGAGAAATCATCGCTGCTGCAAAGGATTCCGAAGAGCTTTTATTTGCGCAGATCGGACTTCCGGAGGCTGCCGAAGCCAGACTGCAAAAATCATATACGCAGCTTAGAAGACCGGCTTTTTATGAATGAATTATGATTTGATCAGAAACACGTTTCTGAAATGGGAGTTTTGAAACATACAGCCCGGAGCAGTTGTTCCGGGCTGTGTTTTTATGTTAAATAAAGAAAATTTTGAAAAAGACTTGACATCTTATTGATTTTGTGTTATTATCATATCAGAAATAACAAAGGGGGCGATCCGATGGATAACGAAAAGGAATTTCTTGCGGGCTACCGCCTTGAGGACTACGAGCGGCCCTCCGTCACGGCGGACGTTGCGGCATTCCGCATCTCCACCGAGGAAAGCGAAAGCTACCGCAAAAATCCCGAAAACAAGCTCCGGCTGCTGCTGATCCGGCGCGGCGGACACCCGTTCAAGGACATGTGGGCGCTGCCGGGCGGCTTCCTGCAAAAGGGCGAGACCGTCGAGCAATGCGCGCTGCGGGAGATTTTCGAGGAGACCAACGTGCAGCCGGTCTCGATCATGCCGGTCGGCGTGTTCAGTGAGCCGGAGCGCGACCCCCGCGGCTGGATCATCTCCCATGCATATGTTTCGGTCATCGGGGAGGATTCGGTGAAGCAGATCGGGCAGGACGATGCTGCGGATGCGCAGTGGTTCTGCGTCAGCTTCGACTGCACCGAGAACGGCGAATACGCCCTCACGCTGACGCACGGGGACACCGAGCTCCGGGCGGTGCTTGCGGCGGAGCGGTCGAGCTTCGGGCGCACCTCATACCGCATCCTTGACCGCGGCGGGCTCGCTTTTGACCACGCGGCGATCATCGCGGCGGCGCTCTCCGCGCTGCGCACCGAGGCGAAAAACTATGACACGATCTTCGATTTCCTGCCGGAAAAATTCACGCTGACCGCGCTGCAAAAGGTGCAGGAGACCATCATGAACGTGTCAATTCTGCCGGCAAACTTCCGGCGGATGGTCAGCGGGTATGTCGAGGAGACGGACGAATTCGCACGCGGCGAGGGTCACAGACCCGCAAGGCTCTATACCCGGAAAAAATGACCGGAGACATGAATCTGCATCCGGCGAATACTCCATGTGCGTTTTCGGGCTCTGTGCCCGATTTCCTGAGACCAATCCGAATCAAACAACATAAGGAGGAACACACCATGAAAAACATTCTGATCGTTGTCGATATGCAGAAGGACTTTGTGGACGGCGCGCTCGGCACAAAGGAAGCCGTCGCGATCGTGCCCGCTGCCGCAAAGAAAATCGCGGCGTTCGACGGGGAGATCATCGCGACCATTGATACGCACTTCGCCGATTACATGGACACGGCCGAGGGCAAAAAGCTGCCCGTACCGCACTGTATCAAGGGCACGGACGGCTGGCAGCTTGACGCTGACATCGCGGCGGCGCTCGGCAAAAAGGGCTATACGCCTGTCATCAAGCACACCTTCGGCGCGGAGGACCTGCCGGCATTTATCCGGCAGATCGCGGACGGCGAACCGTTCCGCATCGAGCTGATCGGGCTCTGCACGGATATCTGCGTTGTCAGCAATGCGCTGCTGCTGAAGGCACATTTCCCGGAAATTCCGATCGCGGTCGATGCAGCCTGCTGCGCGGGCGTTACGCCCCAAAAGCACGATGCTGCGCTCGAAACCATGAGAAGCTGCCAGATCGACATACTGTAAATACAGAAGGGAGCCGAATATGAAGCTGGAACCGATCGTCGTGTCGCTGCTCGACACCGACCTCTACAAATTCAACATGGATCAGGTCATTTTCCACAAGCACACCGACCTCTGCGGTCAGTATTATTTCAAATGCCGCAACAAGGGAATCGTCTTTACGCCGGAGATGGTGCAGGAGATCAATGAGCAGATCGACCACCTCTGCACTCTGCGATTCCAAAAGGAGGAGCTCGATTATCTCCGCTCGATCCGATTCATCAAGAACGATTATGTCGAATTCCTGCGCCTATGGCACCCGATCCGCGACTATGTGACCGCAAAGCTCGACGAAAACGGCGAGCTGCAAATCGTCGTGGACGGCCCGCTGTTTTCGGCAATGCAGTTTGAGATCTATCTGCTGGAAATCGTCAACGAGGTCTATTTCCGGATGAAATTTGACTATGACCGCCTGCGCAAATCTGCGGAGGAGCGGCTCGATGAGAAAATCCGGAAGCTCAATGACGGAACCTATACATTCCAATTCGCGGAATTCGGCTGCCGCCGGAGACTCTCCCGCGAATGGGAGGATGTGGTCGTGCGGCGGCTCTGCAAGGAGACGGACAAGTGCGTCGGCACCTCGAATGTGTATCTCGCGATGAAGTACCATGTCACGCCGATCGGTACCTATGCACATGAATTTGTGCAGATGTATCAGGGCATCGACTCGATTCCGCTCGCCTTCACGAATCACTACGCCATGCGCGACTGGTACGACGAGTATCAGGGCGACAACGGCACCGCGCTGACTGATACGGTCACGACAAACCTGTTTCTGCTCGATTTCAACCGCGCTATGGTCAACAACTACACCGGCGTGCGCCATGACAGCGGCGACCCCTATGCATGGGGCGAGAAGATCATCGCACACTACAAGCAGTACGGCGTTGACCCGAAAACCAAGCTGCTGCTCTTCAGCGACAGCCTCGATTTCGACCGCGCACAGAAGCTCTATGATTATTTCAGCGGAAAGAGCAAGGTCTCGTTCGGCATCGGCACATTCTGCTCGAATGACACCGAGGAAACCGCGCTGAATATCGTCATCAAGCTGCAATATGTCAACGGCAGACCCGTTGCAAAGCTCTCGGATGACATCGGCAAGGCGATGTGCCGCGATGAGGCGTATCTCGAATATCTCAAGCGCTCGGTCGAGTTCCGGCTGGAGCGTGCGAAAAACTGAACAATACAGCGAGGCCCCGCAGTGCTTGTCTACGGGGCTTTCCGTTTTATGCAAAAGATACTGTATTTCCGCTCAGACGAGGATTCCCTCAAGATGATCGCATTCATGCTGGATGATCTGCGCAGGCAGACCGGAAAACTGCCGTTTCTGCTGCCGCATCGCGGTATCCTGCCACGAAACCGTGATCTGACGGAAGCGTCTGACCGTGCGGGAGCCCGTCAGGGAAAGGCAGCCCTCCGACGCTTCGTACTCCCCTGCCCCGGATTCAATCACCGGATTGAGCATCACGATCGCCGCCGGGCCGAGCCCGACAATGATGATCCGCTTTCTCACGCCGATCATATTCGCCGCCATGCCGATGCATTCGGATGCATGCGCGCGCAGGGTATCCTCCAGATTCCGCGCAGTTTGCAGATCCTCCGCAGAGCCGGTCACCGGGGCGGATTTCTGCGAGAGGAGAAATGTGTTTTTGCAGATCGGACAGATCACAGAAGTCCCTCCTTTTTGAGATATTGCAGCAGCGCCCGGCATCCCTCGTCGATATCGGCGTAGGCAGTGTCAAATCTGCCGCTGAACCACGGGTCAGAGACATCGGCATCGCGTCCGGCAAAGGACAGCATCGACCGGACCTTTCCCGCCGGGTCGCCCCCGAAAATGCGCATGATATTGCGCAGATTGAGGCTGTCCATGCAGATGAACAGGTCATAGTCAGCGTAGTCGGATTTCCGGAGCTGCGCTGCACGGTGCGGCTCACAGGGAATGCCATGCTGCTTCAGCACTGCCCTTGCCGGCGGATATACCGGGTTTCCGATCCCGTTCAGGATCTCCTCGTCGCTCGTGCCGGCGGATGCAATGACAATGCGCCCGGCCAGACCCTCCTGCCGCACAAGCTCCTTCATCATCATCTCTGCCATAGGAGAGCGGCAGATATTGCCGTGGCAAACAAACATCACACGAATCATCGTTATTTTCCCTCCTGAAATGCCGTATTTTGCCGTAAAATGCGGACTTTTGCGAGGTTCATTTTTCCGATTTCTCCTTACTACCAATTTGACAGAATGGGGCGAAAATCGCAAATTGCGGCAAAAATTCGCATATTACGGCAGTCGTTAGTAGTAAAACAGTAGTAGAAATTGGGGTGTTTTACTACTAAGGTTATTTGCGGAGTATTGCGTAGAATTGGGGTTAAAGAGGATCGGTATACTACCAATTTTACTACTGAGGCTATGTGTCATACTACTGATTCGCTTTCTATTATATCATATCAGAGGCTTTTCTTCAAGATGTATTTCCTAAAAAGATGAGGGAAGTGTGAACTTCCCTCCGATGTATCATATAACAAGACTAACGGTTATGGTCATACTCTTTTGTTGGCATTAGAGTGGTGATTCATGATGCCTGTTCAGTATCTCTTTCCAATGCAAGCGCATGAATAGCGTTGACAATGCTCTTTACATTGTTTATGTATTCCACAACATATTCCTTGGATATATCATTTTGTGTCGCAGTGGCATGGCTCCGGTCATTTTGGTGTGCGATTGCATTTCGGCGAGCAAACATATCACTGATCGTTTTTCTGCCTATTTTGATGATATTATCTCTTTTCTCGTCAATAGGGAATGCCTTGCACATCACATCTGCAAACGGTATTCCAATCAGATTCAACTGATCTCTCATTACATCGGCGGCGAGATATACATCTCGGCAAAGATGCTTATTTATAAACTCAAAAAACCATTCGCCTCTCTCCTCTAAAGAAAAAGCTGATTCAATCTGGCTGAGTGGAATCTGTATTGCAGAATACTTCTCTGTTTTTTCTGATAGCCCCGTAAACATACGATACAGACGGTATTTGCTCACTTCGTGAATATAGAAGTCCATCAGCCCTTCCGCGAAAACAATCTGTGATCTCCATATTGCTTTGCATCCGGGCAAGTCGTCATTAGATGCCAAAGAATCTGCCAAAACAAACTGGCTTTCCAATTCGGTCATATTGTCATCAAAATGCTGTTTGATCTCTGTTAATGTAAAATGCAGAGGCGCTGGAGCAACAGGATTTGGCTCCCGAACATTCTCTTCTCTTGATGCAAGGGAAAGATTTCTTCTGCTCATCCCGTCACCCCATCAATTTTTGAACAACATCTGCAAAATTGAGATTCAACATAGGAATCGCGCCATACTTTCCGGAAATGTAGCCTTTTCCTAGATTCTCATCTTTGCGAATGCTTTTTAATTCCGCTAACGAAAACAAATCAGTAGAACGATCTGAATTACGCATCTCTGTAAACCACACCTGATCGCGTCTGAACAAATCCAGATTAAGCAGTCCGGTTTCGTGTGTGGAAAAGAATAGCTGAGCAAACTTATCGGACTGATAATTCATGAATAGTTTCACGAGTCCATACAGAAGCGCTTCATGCAGACCTGATTCCAGTTCATCACAAATAAGGATTTTCCCATTTGCCATGATATCAATGAGCGGGCAGAGCAGTCCAAACAGTTTTTGAACGCCTGTTGATTCCTCTGCCATTAAATCTACAGTTATCCCATCGTATTCCAGTTTCGCAGATATGGCATCGACATTTTGCTGCATGAGCATTTGCTTGAATTCCTCTGAAAGAATCGGCGGTAACTGCGCAGAGTCAATTTTTGTCTGATCTATTTTTACAATAATATCATTCAATGCTATGCCGAGTTCTCTCATAAACTGAATCACCGCATCCTTTATGGCAGCGTTCTCATGAATTTGATAAAGAGAATAATTCAGCCAGTTTTCTTGATTTGCTGGATGATAGATCACTAATTCATGATCAAAGAAACGGAAAACATCAAGCACCTCTTGAATATTGCTGAAATTTGCAGCGCAAGATAAAAACAATCTGTTTTCCTTGAGCACTTCCATAGCATTCTTAAACTTGCCCCGAAAACGATATCCTAAGGTTACAGACATATTTTCGCGTTCAAATATTTTTGTCTGTCTCCCGTTTGGAAAATAGAACAGATACTCGTTTGTAACAATTCCATGGCAAATAGAAAAACCATATACATAATGCACATTACTTGCCAGAAAATGCATCTCATATTCGCTTTCGTCTGCGCTGCTCAGTTTATGCGGAATCTGACGAATCGTTTGTCCAGGCTGAAGCTGCACACTTCGTGTTACGAGATTTTTCATGAATGCGATTGCATCAATAAAATTGCTTTTTCCAGACGCATTCGCACCATAAATGACGGCTGATTTCAGCACTCGACCTTCAGATATAGGCAATGTCATATCCTCGTGAGAACGGTCCTTTCCAGCCATAGCAGAAAAAAGCACTTTAGTCCGGATTGATTTGTGATTCGCACATGAAAATTGAAGAAGCATGTCATCTCCCCCTTTCCCTAATATAATAGCATAATATTTCTGCTTTGTCAAGCAAATTTGCGGATTTTTCTCAAATTCAAGAGATAAAACGATTGAGCAGACTGTTCCTTCATTATTATATGCCAAATCAGCGTGTCTATTCGCTTTGAGATCAGTGCATAGAGGTATATGAAATACCTTCTCACAAACAAAAAATCCCCCTCATCAAAGGAACACTTGCATTCCAATGATGAGGGGGATTATCTGTTATTCATACTGCATCTTCTTTCGTGCGGTTCATTTCCTGACGGGCGTTTTGCAGCTCCTCCATGCGGCGAAGCTCTTCGGCGGCGTCCTCAAGCCCAAGATGCGTATACACATTCAAGGTTACGCCAATGTCGCTATGCCCCATCAGGTATTGCAGTGTTTTCGGGTTCATACCTGCCTTCGCCTGATTGCTGCAATAGGTATGACGGCAGACATGAGGCGTGATGGTGGGCATCTGAATTCGGTAGATTTCATTGTACTTGTCAACCATCCGGCTGAAACGGTTTTCCCAGTGCATTGCCACCAGCGGCATACCTTCATCATCCAGATACAGAAATCCGCAGTAGCCGTCCACGAATTTCTCCCTTTTCGGCTTCTCCCTGTCCTCAATAATTGCCTGAAAGCATCGCGCAACATCTTCCTTAATCGGGATTTTCCGTGTTCCGGCACTGGTTTTGGTGGACTGAATAATATACCGCATATCCGATGTGCGCTGAAGCTGATGGTCAATATTGACAATGCGGTTTTCAAGGTCGATATCCTTTAGTGTCAGCCCACAGAATTCAGAAATTCGCATTCCGGTATGAAACAGGATATAGACGGCTTCATAATACTTGCAGTACGTATTATCATCGTGAACGAATTTCAAGAATTTGCGCATCTGCTCCTTTGTGATTGCTTCCCGCGTTTTACTATCGTTTACAACCACACCTGCAAGCTGAAATCCAAACGGATTTTTGACGATGATGTCATCATCCACCGCCATCTGAAAAGCCGGTCTCAAAATACCGCGCACGGTCTTGATTGTGCTGTAGCCCCTGCCATCGCTTTGCAGCTTGATCAGGAACAGCTTTGCATCCGAGGTCTTAATCGTTCCGATCCGTTTTCCGCTGAAATCCTCTTTCAGCAGAATGTTGCGCACAAAGTTATAATTGGTCAGGGTTTGCGGTTTCACACCGGTTTTGGTTCTCAGATACCGTTCCACAAGTTCCATGACCGTGATGTTTTTTTGCTCCGGATCGCACATCGTATCGAGGTCATAGCCGATTTTCTTTTCGAGCTCACGCAGAGAAAGGCATGGCTTCTTGCCGACCGGAAGCTTGTCTGTGGGCTCAAGCCGCCAGCTGTAAACGAATTTTGCCTTGCCGTTTATATAGTATTTGAATTGATATTTGCCGTCCGCACGGATGGACTCACCAGCACGCAATATGCGGTGCTTGTCATCTCTGCGGATATTCCCGCGCATTCCCATCAGTCTCTCCTCCTTAACTCGGGGTGCTCATTCAGATACTGTTCAAACGCGACACGGTTGATCAACTTACGTTTTCCGTATTTGACAATGATCGGACGGGAATTTTCTTTCCGCAGCCATTCCCCGAACTTCCGTCTGCTCAGGACGAATAAGGTGATTGCCTCTTCAGGCATGAGATACTCCTTATTCTCCGGTGTTGCTTTCTGCATCCTGATTGCCCCCTCTCTGTGCAAGCTCCGCAAAATATTGCTCCATCAGCGGACGGATGATGAGATAACGGTTGCCGTTGAGCACCGAAAAACCGCCTTCATTGTCTTCAACCAGTCTGCGGATCTTTTTATCACCGATATTGAAATAAACAGATGCTTCTCTGATCGTAAGCATATATTTATCTGCAATTTTCAGATTGTCCATGCCGATCACCTCCCGATATAGTTTTTCGCCGGTTCAGGCTATCTACTATATTACTCGGTTTCGGCAAAAAAGCAACTACTTACGCCAGATAAACGCCGAATCAGAGGGTAGAAGTTTCGTTGAGGAATTTCTCGAATTTTGGTCTGATCACCAGATAGCGGTTACCGTTTCGCACAGAGAAAATGCCGAGGTTATCCTCTGCCAGCCGGCGAATCTTCTTGTCACCAATATTGAAATAGAAACACGCTTCCCGGATTGTCAGCATATATTTTTCACTGAGCGGAATTGCCTGTTCCGAAGTGTTTGTCTGTTCCATCCAATGACCTCCTTCTTGAAAAATGCGCCCGCCCAGAACAATACCAGACGGGCGCGCATCTCATGACTTTTCCAGTTTACCGCGATACTTCTGTCCGCAGATTGTGACCTCAACCGTGATACTGCTTTCGTCAGTTGGCGTGGGATTCGCCGCCTTACCCCAGCCGTTCAGCCCCTTGCCTTTGATGATGGTCGGGAAGTCCTTGTAGCAGATATCCAGATCAACATTGCCGGAAATGCCGTCCACCTTGCCCTTTTCTCTGTACTGCCACACCGCATATGCGCCGCCGTAGTTGGTCTTATCAACCCAGTGCGCCAGCCAGATCGTGTAGTGGGACTTGATGTCATCGGCAGTGTGCGTGGTGAGAGAAGAAGCAGAGCCGTACAGACCGACAAAGTAGCCAGCCTTTTCGACCTTTTCAAGGAAGGCTCTCATGATCGCCGAGACCTTCTCCTTGCCGAGATCAAACTGCTTTTTCTCCTCCAAATCGAAATACACGGGCATCTCGAACTGCTTGCCCTTGATGACCTTGAGGAACACATCCGCTTCAAGCTCCGCCTCCTCCGGTGTCATCGCATAGCTGTACCAGTATGCGCCAATGGGAATGCCCGCCGCCTTTGCTCCGGCATAGTTCTGCTCGAATTTTTCATCCTTCTGTTTTTCCAGTCTGCCGTAACCTGCGCGGAGGATCGCAAACTCGATGCCGTCAGCCTTGATCTTGTTCCAGTCGATATCGCCGTTGTGAACGCTCACATCAATGCCCTTCATATCCTCACCCCCGAAATACTTGTAGAAATCAACGGTCACAGTGCTGTTGCCGTGGACTTCATCGCCGTACCACTTGCCTTTGTCACGCACATCCACATGCGTGTAGATGTAGGCGGCAGTGATATTGGCAATGCCCCTGAAACCGATATCTTGTGCCTTGCAGCAGACCACTTTGGAGGAAATCGGCTGCCTGTCCTGACCGTAGCAGCAAATATCTGCCGCATTGCCGAGCGTATACTGCCGTGTTTCCGCTGCCACAGCAGGGTGCAGCCATATCGCCCTGTGCGCAGCGTTAGGATCTCATTGCATCTGGCGATAGAAATGGCACCCTCAGCACTGATAAAAGACCGGTACAGAGCATCTACACCAGAACGTTTCAGAGGACGCGCCGCCACTGCAATCAGGTCAAGGCTAACATCCATTCGCATTCCGAGGACTACGCAGATACCTACTACACGAGCTACAGGCATTTCCTTTTCCTTCAGCCATTCGTTTACTGTCTTTCTTGAAACGCCCAGATGACTTGCCAGCACATCCTGTGTGACTCCCATTGCCTTCATAGCGATCTTGACAGCTTCACCGGCATTATCCTCCGGAAAACTTGCCGCCAGCGCGCACCAACGATCAGAACAATCGCTGTATGCAATATTTTCTTTCTTGCGTGTTGCAGCATCAGGCTCTGCGCTGAGCGAATATCCGTTGTAGTATTCATCACGCTTATCGGACTTTGCCGCCGCACCAAAGACATAATCGATCTTGGAGTCTCTGGTAATAACGCGGAAGGAAAGGCTGCACTCTGCGATATTCTTTCGTGCGTAGGGCGTGAGATAGCGTCTGAAGTGCGAGTCCATTTGAACGTACTGCGGCTCATCCAGAATATAGTGACCTTCGAGATACACATATTTGCAGCTCTCGATGATCCTCGCAAATTCCTCAGAGCGCAGATACAGCTCTCTCGCTGCCTCGGCATCGATATAATAAACAGCGCCGTCTTTTCTTTGCGGACCTGCGCAGAAGTCAGGCACTTTCTTCTTGCCGCCCACAAAGTTCCAGATATCGTTTGCTTCCTTGATACCGACTTCTACCATTCTAATCTTGCTCATCTGTTTGGATGTATCGAATGTGGCAGACAGTCGGTTCATGATCCAGTTCAGATTCTCCGTGGTTCTCCTGCCGCCGCAAAGGGCGAGCAAGCGTGCGCACTCCTGACGAACCATGCTTTCTTCCATCATAACATAGGGTGTCATTTTTTCAGCCTGCCACTCCATCCACTTCAAGTGATCTCGCTCTGCGGCTGTTTCCAGCTTCATTGCAGAGGCACTTCCATCATTGGCAATTCTGTCGGTATAGCTGTAGTCAAGGTTTCCTGCCATCATCTGGAGCATGAAGAACGGCAGATGCAGATATACATGAAGGCACTCGTGGATAAGGGCTGAATTGCGATCCCAATCCTCCTCGATATAGTCCATGTTGATAACGATATCTCCGGCTTTGAACTCAACCGGCTCTCCCTCAAAATCGAGTGTCTTTTTATCTGCGAAATAGATCTGCCCTCTGATGCCGTTTTCTCCGAGCCACTCCTCACGCACTCTGAGCCTCATGCCGGGGTATTTGCTGTTCAGCCAGTCGCTCATTCGCTCCACAAGCTCATCGCCGTCAACAGCCGTAGGTCTTTCGAGAGCCTCCGGATACACCTCACTCAGCATTCTGCGGATAAGTCTCGGAAAATCCTTTCTCCAGATGATCGGGCGGAGATAGCTTGTGGTTCTCCATGTTTTCTGCAATGTGATGATGTCAGGCGCACAAAGCACTGCGGGTTTTACATACGGACCGCTGCAGGTCTTGACACCAGTTTTGCCGTACAGATCCAAGATATAGCGGAGGCGGTATGTGAGGTGTCTGCTCACATCTCTGTAAGTCAGCAGAGGATTGTTGGGGTTATCGTATTCGTAGCTACAATCATTACTTTCTGCGGGATACCTGACCGATATCTTAACATCCATAATGATATCGACCTTGAAATCGTCAAGCCGCTGATCCCACGAGCTTTCGACTCTCGTGAATTGGCTGCTCTCATATCTCACGCCGATTGCATCAGGCTCGTCCAAAGCCTGCACAACATCCTCCGGATAAGTGCGGATCGCACAGCAGACCGCCTGCCCAAAATCCTCGTGGATGTTGTTCTGTAGGACATCGACCACGCTATGCAGCTTGTTGACGCTGTTTGCATCGACATTCAAGTCGGGAGAAGCAGTAGGCACCATAACAATCGTTCTTCTCCCGTCAACCTCCACCACATCGGAGGTGTATCCCTCATGATAACCGTGGTCGATACCTCTCTCCGACTGTCGCCCCAGTCCTGCTGCGGAGATCTGTCCACCAAAAAGCCTGTCCAACTCCGCAATTTCCAGCATATTGCTATGCTGATAAAGATACTTCAGTTCCTCCTTCGATACGAACAGTCCAAGAACCAAACGAACCTTGATATTCTGTGCGTCCATCTGCTTTGTGGGTACTGACTTCTTTCCTCTTTTCTTGGCTCTTTTCTCTTCTCTCAGGCGCTCCTCCTGCTCGATGATGTCGTTGATATCCGGATACTCATAAGAGTCCTGCGTCCAGTCCCAATAGCCTCTCTGTGTCGTTACATGAAAATTTGACCTCATTTGATCAGATACCCCCTCTGATTATAATGCACTTATTATGATTGCCATGATAGTGTATTGATTGAAGTCTGTCTTTCTCTGTGTTCTTGTAATATCTATATCATGAGTTTCCTATTATATCTCTATCGTGAGGAGTTGTCAGTATTTTGATCGGCAGCCTGTCCTGTCACACACCTTAAGACGGACACACTGCACCCGCCTTCGGTCTCATTTTTCCCTAGGCGGAATACCAACAATTCTATTATAGCACACCTTCAAACGAAATGCAAGTGCAATTCTCTGTTGACAAAACACCGATTGTGTGCTATAATGTAATCAAAGATGCAATGCCTACGGCAAATTTCGAGTTTCTAACATTTTCGGAGTTGAAAAGTCTTTGATAATCTTTGTAGGGTTGCACAGTTTTCAAGAAGAATATTTATTCGTTTTGAGAATTGACAATCCCATACATTCTTGAAGGGAGAGCTTTGTTATGAAGCAGCGCAAGAAACCGATCATTTCAGTTTCACAGGGAGGCAAGGATAATGCGGGGAAAAAGAGTAATATCTCTGATCCTGCCCACCGTAAGGACGCTCACGCGGTTGGCGGTCGCATCAAATACTACAGGGAGCGTCTAAAATTAGATCAGAAAGTAATCGCGGAAAAGATCGGTGTGACCTCCAATGCTATCAGCAACTGGGAGAACGGAAGGACTCGTCCAGACTTCAGCGTTGTTCCGAAACTTTGCGAAGCCCTCGGCATCACGCTGTATGAGTTGTATGGCATTGATAGCAAGCAGGACACTTATACCGCAAAAGAAAAGTCTATGGTGGAGAGATACCGCGGGCTGTCGCATCCGCATCAGCTTGCAATGGACAGTCTGCTATCCTCGCTCGAAACAGCAGAGACTGTCGGCAGCTTCCCGGAGATCATCAAACTGACACTCTGTGACAAGGGGCTTGCAGCAGGCTTTGACGGCGGTGCGGAGTTTGAGGACAACGGAACACCGATCTATCTGTATCCGAATACGAACACAGCAATACGGCAGGCAGACCTTGTGTTCCCTGTCAACGGCGACAGCATGGAGCCTGAGTATCACGATGGTGACCTTGTTCTTGTGGAGAAATACCCCGGCTGTCCGGAGTTGCAATACGGCGAGGTTGGTGCTTTCATGATCGGCAACAGCACATACATCAAGATATATGAGGAGGACGGGCTTGAGTCCTTCAACGATAAATACGACACCATGACATTCTCGGAATATGACAATATCACTCTGATCGGGCGTGTTCTCGGTATCCTTGAACCTGCATCCATAGCAAGCAAGAGAGATGCCGAGCGATATGAAACCATGCACGAGGATGATGAGGAGTAATACTAATGGCAAAACTGATATTTCGATACGGCGCAATGGGCAGCTCCAAGACCGCCAATGCGCTGATGGTACGGTATAACTATGTTGAGAAGGGCAAGAAGGTCGTTCTGCTCAAGCCGAAATGCGAGGACAGGGACGGTGCGAAGATCATAAAATCCCGCATCGGTCTGGAAGATCCCTGCGAGTTTGCAGAGGATTTCCTTGAAAGCTATAGCGGTGAGCATTATGACTGCATCATTGTGGATGAGGTGCAGTTCCTCAGTGAGATCATCATAGACAGACTAAGCGATCTGGTAGATGATCATAATATAACTGTGATCTGCTACGGTCTGCGGACGGACTTCCAGAGCCATCTGTTCCCCGGCGCAAAGCGGCTTATGGAGCTTGCGGATGACATCGAGCAGATCAAAACAATTTGCTGGTGCGGCAAGCGGGCACACTTCAATGCCCGGTTGCTGAACGGAGAAATGGTCACAGAGGGTGAGCAGGTGCAGCTCGGCGG
>JAFUAD010000103.1 GCA_017460835.1 Oscillospiraceae bacterium | reverse complement strand
TGCCGGATTCAGAATTCCCGGCCTGAGGGGACACTTCCCCATCATCATATTAAGATATTATACCATATTTCGCGGAAAAAATCAATGGAAAAACAAGAAAAAAACCGCCGAATGAAAGGCGGAAAAACCGTACAACATGACAGGGGACACAAAAAAGCGGGGGCGATTCCCGATCGTCCCCGTGATGTATCTGTGTTGTATTCAGAGCTCTATGCCGCTGCGGCGCAGAAGCTCCCGCGCCGTATCGACAGAATCCACGCCGGTCTTGTTCTTGACCGGTGCAAATTCGCGGCTGCGGTCTACCTCATAGGCAAGGCAGTCATCCTGGAGCTTCACCATGTCGAGCGCCAGCGTCTCAAATTTATAGGCATTGGGCTCCTCCGGAATGACCGTCTCGCCGGTCTCCGTCATATACGGAACAATTTTGAAGGCGCGGTGCAGCGGCAGTCTGACCGAAAGCGTCCGGTCGAGGCTCTCCACGCGGAACAGGTAATTCAGAATCACGCCGTACCGGTAGGACAGCGTGCCGTCCGGCTCGCGGCTGCTCCGCATTTCCTCCGTCATTTCGTAATATTCCACGATCGAGGGCCTGCCGTCCTCAAGGCACAGCACCCCGACCTTTTCCTCCGGCGCCGCCTTCGCGACGACCTTCGCGCCGGAAACCTTCCCCGAAGCGATCACCGCCCCGATGAAGCACGGGTCGGCGATGCGCTGGAGCACATTGTCCACGGCAAACACATTGAGCCACTCGATGCCCGCCTGCCGCACCGACTCCAGCATGCCGGTCTTTGCCATAGATGCATACCAGCCGCCGTTGCCGTTGGGCGCTGCCGATAGCCTGCCGCGCTCCGCGAGCATGAGCTTCCCCTCGCGGTCAACCGTCGGGAGCTGCTCCTGCACAAAAAAGTGAACCATACCGGCGCGGTAGCCGAAATAGCCGTGCTTTGCAAAGAACTCCTGCGTTTCCCCGCAGTTGCCCTCGCTGGTCATCACGAACAGCGGAACCCATGCGCCCGCCTGCTCCGTAACCATCAGCAGATTGCGGATCAGGCACTCAAAAATAAACAATTCGCGGTTTACACCGATATTGAACATGCCCTTCGGATGCTCAAAACCGAGCCGGGTGCCCTGTCCGCCGGCAAGCAGAACGGCACCGACCTTTCCCCCGCGAATTGCCTGTAATCCGATTTCGGTATAATAATCCCGATTTTTTTCTGTTTCATCGAGCGTCACGGCACGAAGCGGTGCAAATTTGCCGCGCTGCTCTGCGGATTCCGCCGCCTCCAGCACGGAGAAGTCCATATCCGCAAGCTGCGAGAGCATCGCCTGCTGCTCGTGCTCGGGCAGCGTCTGCAAATAAGTGCTGATATGCTCCTGCTTCAGCAGCTTCAGCTTTTTCAGTATGCTTTCTTTCATACGCAATTACGCTGTGCATTCTGCCGCAAAGCCGCAGATATCTGCAAAAATCGCCTCCACAGTCCGCATCTCATCGCCCTCGACGCACTCGACCACGCGCCATTTCAGCTTCCTCGCGCAGTAATCCGCCGCCTGTCTGGAGCGCTTCAGATAGTCAAGATTTGCCTCGTGAATATCCTTTTTGGCCTCATTTCCGTGATAGCGCTTGGTCATCAGCTTCTGGCTGACATTCGGATCGACGCGCAGATACACGGTACAGGCCGGCGCGGGAATGCCGAGCAGCTCATATTCATAGTGAAACAGCCATTCCAGAAAGCCGTCCCACTCCGCCTCCGGCAGCTTGGCGCACTGATGTACGGCGTTGGAGGTCGTATAGCGGTCGGCGATCACGATGCCGCCGTTTTCATAGAATTCCCGCCAGTTCTGCATATAGCTTGCATAGCGATCCACCGCGTAGAAGCTCGATGCAGCATAGGGATTCACGGCATTCGGGTCTGTCCCGAAGGCGCCGCCCAGGTACATCTTCACCAGTGCCGAGGAATCGCTGTCATAATCCGGGAAGGATACCTTCCGGACAGCCCTTCCCTGCTTTTCAAAATACTCATAAAGCTGCTGCGCCTGTGTTGCCTTGCCGCTTCCGTCAAGACCCTCAATAACAATCAGTTTCCCTGTCATATTATCCGATCGGGAGCAATTCCCTTTCTCCATACATTTTTTCGTAGTAGCTGCGGTATTCTCCGGAGATGATCTCCTCCCACCAGCCGCGGTGCGTCAGATACCAGTCGATTGTCTTTTTGATTCCGTCCTCGAATTTTGTCTCCGGGAGCCAGCCGAGCTCCTCATGGATTTTCGTCGGATCAATCGCATAGCGCATATCGTGACCCTTGCGGTCCTCGACATGGACGATCAGCGATTCGGGCTTGCCGAGCTCGCGGCAGATCAGCTTCACGATGTCGATATTGCGCATCTCGTTGTGTCCGCCGACATTATACACCTCACCGACTCTGCCCTTGCGGATGATCAGGTCGATGGCGCGGCAGTGATCCTCAACATAGAGCCAGTCGCGCACATTGAGCCCCTCGCCGTAGACCGGAAGCGGCTTGTCCGCGAGCGCATTCGCGATCATCAGCGGAATCAGCTTCTCCGGGAAATGATAGGGGCCGTAGTTGTTCGAGCATCTGGAAATGGTGACAGGGAGCCCGTAGGTTCTGTGGTAGGCGAGCACGAGCAGATCGGCGCCTGCCTTTGACGAGCTGTACGGGCTGGATGTATGGATCGGGGTGGTTTCGGTAAAGAACAGGTCGGGTCTGTCAAGCGGCAGATCGCCGTACACCTCATCCGTCGAAACCTGATGATAGCGCGTGATGCCGTATTTGCGGCAGGCGTCCATCATCACCTGTGTGCCGAGAATATTGGTTCTGAGGAAAATCTCCGGATCCTCGATCGAGCGGTCCACATGGGACTCCGCCGCGAAATTCACCACAACATCCGGCTTTTCCTCCTCAAAGAGCTGATAGATCGCAGCTCTGTCACAGATATCCGCCTTCACAAACCGGAAGCTCGGATTGTCCATCACGCTTTTCAGCGTCGAAAGATTGCCCGCATAGGTGAGCTTGTCCACGCAGACGATCCGGTCCTCCGGATGCTCTTTCAGCATATGAAATACAAAATTGGAGCCGATGAAGCCGGCGCCGCCGGTTACGATAACGGTCACCCTGATTCCTCCTCGTTGTTCAGCAGCGAGAGCAGATATTTTCCGTAATCGGTCTGCTTCAATTCCTCGCCGCATTTTTTGAGCTGTTCGTCATCAATCAGTTTCTTTCTCCATGCAATTTCCTCGATGCAGGAGATATAGAAGCCCTGCATTTCCTGCAAGGTCTTGACAAATCCGCTTGCCTTGTGCATGCCCTTCGGCGATCCGGTATCGAACCACGACACGCCTCTGCCCATCAGCGTGACATGGAGCTGATTGCGGTTCATATACGCCTCATTGACCGACGAGATCTCGATCTCGCCGCGCGCGGAGGGCTGAACGCTCTTCGCGATCCGGATGACGTCGTTATCATAGAAATACAGGCCGGGAACGGCATAGTTGGACTTGGGCTTTTTCGGCTTTTCCTCAATGGATACGACCTTTTTGTTCTCATCGAACTCCACGACGCCGAAATCCTGCGGATTCTTCATGAAGCAGCCGAAAATGGCCGCGCCGCCGTTTTTGATCGAATCCTTAGCCTGTGCAAGGATCTCGGACATTGCCGCGCCGTAAAAGACGTTGTCGCCGAGCACGAGACATACGCTGTCATTCCCGATGAACTGCTCCCCGACGATAAATGCATCGGCGAGCCCTCTGGGGGTCTCCTGCACCGCATACTCAAAATGCACGCCGATCCGGGAGCCGTCGCCGAGCAGGCGCTTGTAGTCCTCGATGTCACGCGGCGTGGAAATAATCAGAATGTCGCGGATTTTCGCGAGCAGCAGCATGGAAAGCGGGTAATAGATCAGCGGTTTGTCATAGATCGGCAGAAGCTGCTTGCTGACCGATATCGTACACGGATACAGTCTTGTGCCTGCTCCGCCTGCCAGAATAATTCCCTTCATATTCTCCTCCCGAATATTGATGATATTCGTTTTCCCCGTATGTCATTCTGAGACTAGTCTCATGAAAGAGGCTGCCGGCCGTTTTTGTATCTCGGCAAAAGCAAGCGCCTCTTTCCCCCCTTCAAGGAATAAAAGCCAAAACAGACAGCCTTTTTTCAGGAAGGCTCCCGCCGTATTGCGCAGCACCCGCAGAAGGCCGGAAAGCACGTTTTTCCGCATGGGCGGCTGTGAGTTTTGTCTGATGTTTATAATTCCTCACATTACAATACAAGTATATTCTATCACGTTTCGTTCACATTGTCAAGTGGTTTTCTGCAAGAAAAGCTTTCCTTTTCTCAGACTTTTTCTCCGGCTCCCATTGCGCTTTTCTACATAATATGCTATAAGCCGGCAGTGCCGGCCTCCGTTTTAACTCCCAAGCAATCTTTTTGTATGTTTTTTCTCCGGCTCCCATTGAACTTTTCGGGATAATATGCTATAAGCCGGCAGTGCCGGCCTCCGGTTCTGCTCCCCGGCAGTTTCTTTCATACATATTTCTCTCGCGCCCATTGCGCTTTTCTACATAATATGCTATAACCGGGCAGTGCCCGGCTCCGTTTTAACTCCCAAGCAATCTTTTTGTATGTTTTTTTCTCCGGCTCCCATTGCGTTTTTCTACATAATATGCTATAATATAAAAAGCGCAGGGATTTTTTTATCTATTGCGCCGGAATCAGACCGAAGCATTTGTCAGTGACACCGCAGTGTCACGGGAACAGGATGATTGATATGAAACAGAAGATCATGACCTATTATGCGCTGAGCGATGCCGAGAAAGCCGAGCTTTTGCAGGAATTTCTCGCGCTGGCTGAGGCATCGACGGAGCCGGAGCAGACGCCTGCCGCTCCGCCGCCCGCACCCTTTGAGCCCTCTGCGCCGGAGCCGGTTGATGTATTCGCGGCAGCCGGGGCGCAGGCCGTACAGGGCGGGGGAACCGCTGAGACGGAACCGGAAATACACGAAGCTGCGAAGAAAACCGACCGGCAGCGCTCCCCGAAGATCGGGAAATGGATTTCGGCGGGCATCGCTGCGGCGGCAGTGTGCGCGGCGGTTGCGGTGACCGTTGCGCTGAACCGCAACCGCCAAAGCAACGGGCTCAGAACCGGCGACCCCGAAAGCCTGATTGCCGAGGTCAGCATGGACGATACCGCGCCCGTGCAGGACGAGACCTCGACCGCGCCCGCCGTTACCGATGCGGTGATGACGACCGGAACCGCCGGCACCGAAACAACCGAAACGACCGCCGAAACCGCCCCGCCCGCGGCGAGCACCGACGCCGCACAGCA
>JAFUAD010000102.1 GCA_017460835.1 Oscillospiraceae bacterium | reverse complement strand
CAGGATCCGGCGCAAAGTAATATTTCAGCGTAAGATGCAGCGTTTTCTCGCCGAGCGTCCCGATGCCCTTTCCGCCGGCATCGCGCTCCGCGGCAGCGATCGCCGCAGCAAAATCATCCATAATATCCTCCGAAAAAAAGCACAGTGCCGCGAAAGCACTGTGCTTTTTGAAAATACCGATTACTCCTTGACACCGCCGGCAGCGACACCGCCGATGATGAATCTGGAAAGGAGAATGTAAACCAAAGCAACCGGAATAATCGAGAAGAAAATCGCGAAGTTGACCGCGCCGTGGTCTATCTGGTTTCTAACACTTGAAACACTGTTCACCATGATCGGCAGGGTTTGCTTCTTGACATCAGAGCCGACAGCCAGCACGAGGCTCTGCGTGTAGTAATCGTTCCACTTTGAAATGAAAGCGAAGATTGCCTGCACGGCGAATGCCGGCTTCATCATCGGAATCGAGATCGTCAGGAAGGTACGGAACTCACTCGCGCCGTCGATACGGGACGCCTCAATGATATCAAGCGGGAAGGATGACAGCAAATATTGTCGCATGAAGAAGACGACAGCCGGCGGTGCAATGGAAGGCAAAATCAGTAGTGCATACTTTCCTTGCAAATGGAATTTTTCCATCAGGCTTATAAAACCGACTGCTGTGACCTGTGTCGGAATCATCATAACAGCGATGATAAAGACAAATGCCGGGGTCTTGAGCTTGAAATCATAAACTACCAGACCGTAAGCAGTCAAAGCAGCAAAGAAAACCGTCAGAGCCGCACAGCAGCCCGCAATAATCAAAGAATTGCGAAGACCGTACCACGGCAGATAAGACTTGCTGAAAGTTTCATCCGTTGTCAGCGTCTTATAGTTCTTAAAGAAATACGACCCCGGAATCAGAGTGAATTTGGATGTTTGCGAGCTCTCCAGTGTAGACGAAACGAACAGGATCCACAGCGGAGCCAGGCAGATGATAGTGAGAATTACGAGAACAATGTAAATCAGAACCGATTTGATTATCACCTTACGCTGATAACCGCCCTTATCGGTATCATATGTAATTTTGCTCATATGCTGAATCCGCCTCCTTTCGCTCTGCGCTTTGCTTCCTTCATGGCTTCCTTGCGCTTTCTGTTCTTTTCGATGGCATCCTTATCGCGCTGGACATAGAAGACCAGAGCGCCGAGTATAGAAGTAATAAAGAACAGAATAACGGAAGCAGCACCGGCAACACCATACATCATGTCATTTTCGGTGCCCTTGAATTTTTCATAGATAAAGCAAGCAACAGTTTTGATATATTCGTTGTTAACATGGCCGTTATTATTGCCGCTCAGCATAAACGGGATGTCGAACATCTGGAGACCGCCGATCATAGAGGTCAGCAGCGTGTAGACCATGATGGTCTTCAGCAGCGGGAAGGTGATCCGCCAGAAGGTCTGGCTCGAATTTGCGCCGTCGATCTCGGCAGCCTCAAAGAGTGACTCATTGATACCCTGAATACCGGACATCAGCATGATCATGGTATTGCCGAACCACATCCAGATCTGGATGAACATAACAAGGATACGGGCTCGCCAGACGTCAGCAGGACCTAACCACAAGGAAGCATTCTTAGGGTCAATAATCGTATTCAGAACACCGTACTCGCCGCCGAACAGCGTATAGAACAGAGCTGCAACAGAAGCAGCGGTAATAATGTTCGGAAGATACATGACGACCTTGAAAAATCCCTTGCCGGGCATCTTGACGCGCATATCAGTGAACCACACTGCAAGCAGCAGGGACAGTGAGATCTGCGGCAGGAAGTTGCCGACCCAGATGATAACGGTGTTTTTCAGAGAATCCAGAAACTGCTCGTGATTGGCTCCGCTCTTGTAGAGGATGTTCTTGTAACTCGCCAATCCAACCCAGTCCCTCTGTGACTCATGCCTAGCAATTACTCCAGGGCCCAGACCGTTACCCTTGAATGAGACAATGAATGTATCGACCAGCGGATAAAGCATGAATATGAAGTATATAACAAAGAACGGCAATATAAAAATATAGCCGTATTTTGCATAGCTCACAGATTTAATCCGCCTTTGTGCAGCAGTAGCCATTCAACACACCCTTTCAAGAAAAAATTAGTGAAAATCACATTAGCGGAAGAAAATATACACCTATTGGGCATAAAGCCCAATAGGTATATATTCGGTTATGATGTTTTTCGGATTCACATTGACTGCAAACCCTTTATTCGGAACTCAGAATCAGCTTACTGCGAGGTCCGGAACATTCGCCTTGACGTCCTTCTTGAAGCCGTCGATTGCCTCATCAGTGGAGCTGTAAGCGCCCTGGACGTACTTGGAAATGTTGTCGCTGAAGTACTTCTTCAGGACAGAGTCATAACGGGTGACATTGTCCATCTTGATGTTTGCAGCTGCTTCATAGAAGATGCCGTACTGATCCTGGCCGCCGATGTAAGCGTTCTTGTTGGTACCAGCATCAACGATAGCCTTCATAGCTGCCGGGCTGTTGACGAAGTCGCCGGAGTACTCAGCATACTTTCTCATAGTCTCTGCATTGATGGTGAAGAACTCAACGAAGTCGTGTGCGATTTCACCGCTGTTTGCCTTCGGGGAGAGAGCGAGCCAAGAGCCGCCCCATGCCCAGCCGGACGGGCCCTGAGTGAATGCCCAGTTGGAGCCGAACGGGCCGTCAACAGTCCACTCGGTAGCGTCATCTTCAGTCTTGGTGTTGCCCTCGAGGCTGCTCAGAGTACCGTTCTTGCCGAAGCACCATGTGCACTGGAAGATACCCATGGTCTCGCCGTTCTGGACTGCCTTGTCCCAGGTCTTCCACTGTTCTGCCTTGGTGACATAGCCCTTGTCATAGTACTCCTTTGCAAGGTCTGCATACTCCTTGCAGTAGTCGTCGATGACGAGGTTGTAGGAATCATCAGCCCATGCGGAAGTACGCTTGTAGGACCAAACCTGCCACAGGCCGCCGAGGGTATCGACCATAGCCATGTTCTTCTGCTCTTTCACCTTAGCTGCGGATTCGGTGAAGACTTCCCAGTTGTCAACATACTGCTGGAACTCTTCCGGAGTCTTTGCGCCGAAGACTTCCTCAGCGATGTCGGTTCTGTAAACATAGCCGCCCGGAGTTGCCTGCCAAGAGGAACCCTTGATGACGCCTGCATCGTTGGTGCCGATCTTCTTAACATACTCATAGCCGTTATCAAAGTCTGCCTCTGCGAAACCGAGGTCAGTCAGCGGAGCAGTCAGATCATCCTTGTCGATGTAGTCCTTGATCCAGTCTGCTTCGAGAACGAACAGGTCAACGTCCTTGCCGGAGTTGAAGTATGTCGGATACTGGTCGCGAGCTTCCTCGCCGCCGCCGCCAACCTTCTCGAATACGAGGTTGTCGGTAGTGTAGCCCTTGTCATTGTTGTCTGCGAAAACCTTGAACATGTTGTTCAGGTCATCACCGGTCCAGCACAGAACGGTGAGCTTGTCATCGGTGCTGGCAACCTTGTTGTCCGGACGCTCTACAGGAGTGTCAGCGGTGGAGCTTTCGCCACCCTCTTCGCCGGTGGAGCTGTCGCCGCCCTCAGCGCTGGATTCTGCGGTGCTGGAGCTGCCTGCGTCTGCAGTGCTGCTGGAGCTGGAGTCATCGCCGCAAGCTACAAAAGCGGACGATGCGATTGCCAGAGTAGCAATCAGAGCCAGGGACTTCTTAAGCTTGTTCATTGTAAGTTTCCTCCTTCATTTTGCTGCGAAGAATGATTTGCTGCGTTCGCAGCTTTGAAATTGTGTACCTGCATTTGGTGCAGGCGTGGAATTTCGCTGCGTTTTGCGCAGCCTTCGGGAACAAATCTCGCGAATGATGCGGTTTATTCCTGATGCAACATGAGCTTTGCTTTGCCTGCCTTCTGGTGTCAGGCTTCCGTCGGGCATGCTCACATCGTCCATGTTTTCATACTGTAAATATACACGAAAAACCGCCAAAAGTCAATGCTAATCATCAATTCGTCATCTTATTTGTAGAATATGACAAATCCCCAGAACATTTTAGACCATATTTTATTGAATATTTGGTTTTTGAAATGTTTTTTTAATGCTTTTTTTCGAGTTTATTACAATTCGGTTACAAAGAGTACCCTAATTCTTACAAAATGGGATTCGTGTTTTCAGGCGCTGCAACCCGCCTGACGCCTGCATTTTCACCGTTTTCGGTGCAAAATGCGAAATTTGTTCTTTGTAATCGGTTTCGCGGGGGTTCCTGTCCCCGCTCCCTCTTGACCTTTTCCCGGATCTGTTGTATCATATATATAGTATAGTAAGGGAGGATACTGTTATGGCACACTTTCCGTTTTCCGAGCGGCCGCATCTGCTCGTCCTGACCTGCACGCATGTGCTTGAGGGCGCGGACGTCACGCTCTGCTGTCATCATTTCAGCGACAATGCGTGGGAATTCGTCTGCGGCGAAGCCCATACCGAGGAGGACGCGATCGTCCTCAGCATCGGCGAGCTCTGCGAGATGGACCCGACGCTGCATCTGCTCTCCGATCTGCCCGTCGGCGCCTGTGCCGTGCGCAAAAACCGCGCCTATGCATGGCAGACCGGCAGAATTGCCGGCGAGGACTTCTATCCCGCCGCAGAATCGAGGATGTGATCCTCCACATAGAGCCAGTCCGCGAGCACATATTCGATATATTGGCCGCTGAGTTCATCGACCAGCGTCAGCTCGTAGAAATTCGTGAAGCCGCCAATGCGCTCCCGGATATCCAGAATCGCATCCGCCTGTGCCTCGTGCATCCCCGGAATCGCAAGAAGCTCCTCCCGCGTCACGCTGTTCATCTCAAAGGGACCCTGCGGCGCGGGAGCTGTTGTATTTTGCGGATACTCCGGCGCTGCCGATGTTGCCGCCGGGACAGTCTGCACCGGCGGGAGCTCGCCCGGAATTTCAAATTCCGCCATGATCGCGTCCATCCGCGCCTCGCCGATGCCGCTGACGCGCAACAGGTCTGTCCTGCGGGTAAAGCCGCCGCAGGCCTCGCGCTCTGCGATGACCGCAGCCGCCAGCTCGCTCCCGATTCCCGGCACGCGCATCAGCTCCTCGGCCGTCGCCGTGTTCAGGTCACGGTTCAGCGGCGCAGTTTCCGTCGCTGAGGCGGTTGTCTCGGTCTGCGTCTCCGAAGTCTCCGTCACGGTGATTTCGGTCACCTGCATCGTCCGGTTTTCCTCCGCCTGATACAGCACCGCGGATTCCGGCTCCGGTTCCGGCTCCTGCCGATCGAATACAGCGACCGCGGCCGCCGCCAGAACAGCCAGAAAGGCGGACGCGAAAAAGAGCACGTTCCATAAACGCTGCTTCATTTCCGGCACCCGCCTTCCGTGTGAATTTTGTTTGATCCGGCGGATTTCCCCGCGATTCGCCGCCAAATTTTCCGTCTCCGCTGCCATCCCCGCCCGGCTTGGAAGCCAGATCGAGAATCAGCGCGTCTTTTCGTACCTTTTGCAGAAGCTCCCTGTCCAGAATCTGCGCCGGCACCGTATTGAGAATCAGGGTGAATGCCGGCAGCTCCTGCTCCAGCGCCGAGATAAAGATGCCCCGGCAGCCGCTGCCTTCGCTCCGCGCAAGGCCGCGAGCGGAAACCGCCCCGCGGAGGGCAGAGGTATCTGCGATGCATTGATCATGGGGCTCCGCCCCAAACCCCGCCAAAGGGACATTGTCCCTTTGGAAACCCGCTTCTGCTCCGCGTCATCCCCTTGTAAAGGGGCTGACGCGGAGCAGCAACGGGAGTCCAGAGGGATAGTATCCCTCTGGCAGGGG
>JAFUAD010000101.1 GCA_017460835.1 Oscillospiraceae bacterium | reverse complement strand
CGCCGATACGCTGACCTATGCAAGCTACGAGATCAACCGCGTCGATACGATGCAGCGCGACCTGATCGCCAATGCCTCGCATGACCTGCGCACGCCGCTGACCATGCTGAAGGGCTATGCCGAGCTGATCCGCGATGTGTCCGGCGACAATCCCGTCAAGCGCGAGCAGCATTTGCAGGTCATCATCGAGGAGACCGACCGCCTGACCGCGCTGGTCAACGATATTCTCGATCTCTCGAAATACGAGAACGGGAAGATGACGCTTGAACGCTCGGAATTTGACATGGAGGAGCGGCTGCGGGAGATCGCGGAGCGCTACCGCGGACTGAGCGAGGTCTCCGGCTATCATTTCTCGCTGGAGACGGACGGCCCTGCGCCGGTCTGCTGCGATGCGGGAAAAATCGAGCAGGTGATCTGCAATCTCATCAACAATGCGGTGAATTATACCGGGGATTCCAAACAAATCTTCTTAAAGCAGGAGCATGTGCCGGAGGGCATCCGGATCTCCGTCCGCGATACCGGAAAGGGCATGGATCAGGAGACGCTCTCGCGGATTTTCGACAAATATTACCGCAGCAGCAATTATAAGCGCGAGGTGCGCGGAACCGGGCTTGGGCTCTCAATCGTGAAGGCGATTCTCCGGCTGCACGACTATGCCTTCGGCGTGGACAGCACGGTCGGGGTCGGCTCGACCTTCTGGTTCGTGATCCATCCGGATCAGAAATCTGCGGAACAAAAGCAGAAGCGCGCGTAACACAGCGTCTTTCTATTCTGCATATATCATCATCAAGCGCACTGCGGTTTCTCGGCAGGGTGCACAAAAATCATTTTGACTGCTTGACTTTTCCGCGATTTTCCTGTATAATAAAACCTCGCAGGGAGTGCTGTATTCTTGCGGTACCCTGCGAAAATACTGTGATTCTTTACGTCTCTCCGCAGAAAAACGGGGGATGTTTGATGATACAAAAGAAAAGGAGTGACGATTTCCATGAAGAGAACATATCAGCCGAAGAAGCGGCACCGTAAGATGGAGCACGGCTTCCGGAAGCGTATGGCAACCGCGAATGGTCGTAAAGTTCTGGCTCGCCGCCGTGCAAAGGGTCGTGCAAGACTGACCTATTGATCCGATACGCAAGAAAGAGAGCCGCAATCCCCTGATTGTGGCTCTCTTTTTCTTGAATTGTCCGGCAGGAAGCCTGCCGGAACCGCTTGATCCGTGGGAGGCGCCGGAGTATGCTGTTTACGCAAAAGCTGAACAATAACGCGGATTTTCAGCGTCTTTACCGCAAGGGCGCTTTTTGTTCGCTCGGTTCGGCGCTGATCTATGTCATGCCGAATAAGCTGCCCTATAACCGGCTCGGCATCACCGCGGGAAAGAAAATCGGCAATGCCGTAAAGCGAAACCGCGCAAAGCGCATCATCCGCGCGGCATATTCCGCCGCAGAGCTGCAAATGCCCGTCGGGATTGATCTGGTGTTCGTCGCGAGAAGCACGCTGCCGGAGCAGAAATCCGATGTGCTGACGCACAGCCTTCTGACAAAGGGCGTGCGGCACTGTCAGGGCGTCAGCAGCGGGGAGATCCCCTGTACGCAGAATCCGAAGCCGCCGCAGAAGCGCAGGGCTTCGGCAGGAGCCGGAAAATGAAGCTGCTGCGCAGGATATTTGTCCTGCCGATCAAGGGCTACCGGCGGTTCATTTCGCCGCATTTTCCCGCAGTCTGCCGGTATCATCCGTCATGCTCCGCCTATGCAATGCAGGCGATCGAGCGGTTCGGGGTAATTCCGGGGATCTGGCTCGGCACGCTGCGTATCTGCCGCTGCAACCCGCTCTCTAAGGGCGGCTGGGACCCCGTCCCGCTGAAATTCGATCTGCTCGGGCGGCATAAAATTCCGCAGCCGGACCCGCTGTCTCCTGTTCAGCGGCGGGCAGAGGATCAATACGGATGGCTGCTTGCCCCGCGGCAAAAATGGAGACAAAAGCGCGATTCTATGTAATATTTCGCGATTCATGAACGGAGGAACAGCACTTGTTTGATCTCATTGCAATTCCCTTCGGATGGGTCATGTGGGCGATCTATCAGGTTGTCCGCAATTACGGCCTGTCAATTCTGATTTTTACGATTTTTATTAAGCTGCTGACCATGCACAGCACCTATAAAATGCAGGTCAATCAGGCGCGGATCGGGCTCCTTTCCGGAAAGATCGCAAAGCTGAGAAAATCCTACGCAAACAATCAGCAGCGCTTTCAGGAGGAGCAGAATAAGCTCTACACCGAGGAGGGCGTGAACCCGAGCGCCGGCTGCCTGAGCAGCTTCCTGACGATGTTTCTGCTCTTCGGCGTGTACCGCGTCGTATTGAAGCCGCTGACCTTCATTCTGCGGATCGACGCAAATACGCTGAAAAAGGCACAGGAAAACTTGACGGCATTTCTCGGCGACAACAAGACGGAGATCAATAATCTGAATGGCCGGCCGGAGCTGATTATGCTGAAATACCGCAATACGCCCGGCGCATTCGGCGATATGAGCGATTTTGCCGAGAAAATCAGCAAGTTCAATGTCAAGATTTTCGGAATCGACCTCACAGCGATCCCGACATTCAAGCCTGATAAATGGACAGTCGCAGCGGTTATGCTGGTTTCGGTTCCGATTCTTGCGGCACTTGTGCAGCTCGCAATGTCCATTATTTCGCAGATTCACAGCAAAAAATCCAACCCGGACAACCCGGCGCAGAGCTCCTGCATGATGAATGCAATGATCTATCTTGCGCCGCTTATGACCATCTACTTCGGCATGGTCCTGCCTGCGGGTCTCGCATGGTACTGGCTGTGGAATTCCGTGTTCAGCCTGATCATTTCGCTGTTCCTTTACCGGTATCTCTCCGGCGAGCGGCTCGTCAGAATCAATGAGAAGGAAAAGCAGAAGCAGCTCGCTAAGGGTCCCTCCTGGATGCAGCGCATGATGGAGCAGTCTGCGCAGTATCAGGCGGAGCAGCAGGGCAGAACAACGGATGCAAACCGGACGCGCTATGCGGACGGCGATGACGGCATGTCCCGCAAGGAGCGCGCCGAATATGAAAAGAAGCTGATTGAAGCGGCGAGAAAGCGCGCTGCTTTGAAATACGGTGAAGAATTGCCGGAGGATGACGGATCTGACGATATCGACGAAGATGCGTGATTTTTCCGATGCAATAAAACGAAAGGAGTGATCGTATGACCGGAATTTTTACCGCTCCGAGCCTCGACGAGGCGAAGCAGAAGGCTGCCGATGCCTTCGGCGTACCGGTTTCCGAGATCGGCGTGAAGGTTCTGGAGGAACCCAAGCGTTCCCTGCTCGGCGGACTGTTCGGAAAAAAGGAAGAATTCAAAATCGAGGCAAGCTATGTGCCTGCAATGCCTGCTGAGGAGCCTGTGCAGCAGGAGGAGACCTCGGCTCCCGAAATTACTGCGGAGGCGGCCGAGGAGGCTCCTGATGTGATCGAAAATCCCGCACCTGCTGAAGAATCTGAGAATGCTGCGGAGGAGAAATCTGATGTTTCTCCCGAGGTTATGCTCGAAAAAATGGCGATCGGTGCGGCCTATCTCGAAAGCGTGCTGAGCAAGCTCGCGCCCGGCGTGACCTGCGAGGGCAGACTGGAAAACGGCATCTCCTTTGAGCTCAAGGGCGAAAATGCCGGCTCGCTGATCGGCAGACGCGGTGATACGCTCGATGCACTGCAATATCTGACCTCGATGATCGCAAACCGCGGCGACAAGGACTATGTCAGAGTGACAATCGACACCTGCGGATACCGCGAAAAGCGCAGAAAGGCGCTTCAGGAGCTCGCACAGCGCATCAGCCGCAACGTGCTCAAGTCCGGCAGAAGCATCGCGCTGGAGCCGATGAACCCCTATGAGCGCAGAATTATTCACTCGACCGTGACCGAGATCGAGGGCGTTTCGTCGCACTCCTCCGGCGAGGAGCCGAACAGAAAGGTCATCATCACGAACGATTCGGCGCCGGCCTATAAGCGCGATGATAAGAATGCGCGCAGCTTCCGCAGCGGCGGGAAATTTGACCGCGAGCGCGGCGACCGCAGAGGCAGACGCAATGACCGCGACCGCAGAGACCGGCGGCCGTCCGGCGAGGGGCCGAGAAAGCTCGACCTTTCTACCAGCTTTGAAAAGGATTATAAGCGTCCGAAGCCGGAGGATGCACTCAATGCGGGCGTCTACGGCAAGATTGATTTCTGATATGAAAAAAGGGCGGCTTTGCTGCCCTTTTTCTTTGGGGTTATGATGAGTACGATTGCTGCTATTTCAACGCCGCAGGCTGTCGGCGGAATCGCGATGATCCGGATGTCCGGGGAGGATGCGCTCGCAATTGCGGAGCAGGTTTTTGTCGCCGCCAATCACACGAAAGTGACGGAAATGCGCGGTTATACATGTGCCTACGGGTATATCCGGAATGCGGATGAGCGCATTGACGATGTGGTGCTCACGGTGTTCCGTGCGCCGCACAGCTATACCGGCGAGGACACGGTCGAGATCACCTGTCATGGCGGAATATATTTAACAAATGAGATTCTGCATCTGCTGCTGATGAAAGGCGCAGTGCCTGCCGAGCCCGGGGAATTCACGAAACGTTCGTTCTTGAATGGAAAGCTCTCGCTTTCTCAGGCGGAAGCGGTCATGGATGTGATCGAGGCGGACGGCAGGGCAGCCCTGCATCAGGCGAATTTGGTAAAGGACGGCCGTCTCAGCAGGCAAATGCGGGAGGTGACTGATCAGATTGTCGGGATTCTCTCGGCGCTTGCTTATTGGATGGACGATGCGGAGGAGTTTCCGCCGGAGCTTGAGGCATCGGGATTATCCGCGCAGATACGCGGGATTTACGAAAAATTGAGCGAGATGGCGGAGCATTATCAGGACGGCAAAATCCTGAAAAACGGGATTCGGACTGTTCTGCTCGGCCGGCCGAATGCCGGAAAATCCTCTGTCATGAACTGGCTCTGCGGCGAAAATCGCAGCATTGTGACCGATATTCCCGGCACGACGCGCGACGTTATAACGGAAAGCGTGAAAATCGGGCCGTATCTGCTGGTGCTTTCCGACACCGCTGGAATCCGCGAGACAGAAAATAAAATTGAATCCATCGGGATTGAGCAGGCGATGCGGACACTCGATACTGCCGATCTGGTTCTGTATGTTGTGGATTCGGTCAGCGGGCTTACCCCTGAGGATGAGCAGGTGCTGACTGCATGTCGCGGGCATCATGTGTTGATTTTGTGGAATAAGATTGATCTTTGCGGGAACGATCCCGGTGAGATTGATTTTCCGGTTGTGCAGTGTGCTGCGATTTCTGAGGATTCGCTTGCAAAAATGGAGGATGCATTAAGGGAAGTTTTCCCGGTTGTCAGCGGAAATCAGCCGTCTGTGATCAATGAGCGGCAGTTTCGGCTTCTATCTCAGGCAAATTTCCGGATTCGTGAGGCGATTTCGCTTCTGGAATCAGGAGGGGAGCTCGACATGGTTGCGGGTGAATTGGAGCAGGCTGCGCGGTTTTTGTCTGAAATTGACGGGAAGGATATCTCGCGGGAGACAATCGACGGGGTGTTTTCCAGGTTTTGTGTCGGAAAATAACGAATATTGTTCCATGTGGAACATTGAAGGCTGCTTCTTGTTCCATGTGGAACATTGTTGTAATTTGTCAGATACTGTTCCATGTGGAACAATGGAGGTGAAATTGTGTCAAATCTCGGGAATTTTGATGTCATTGTGATCGGTGCAGGTCACGCCGGAATCGAGGCGGCGGTCGCATCTGCAAAACGGGGCTGCAAAACCGCCCTTATCACAATATCGCTCGATCATATCGGGAATATGCCCTGCAACCCGTCAATCGGCGGAAGTGCGAAAGGACATCTTGTCCGCGAAATCGACGCGTTGGGCGGTGTGATGGGGAAGGCAGGGGATGCTTGCTGCATTCAGATGCGGATGCTGAACCCGAGCAAGGGTGTTTCTGTTCACAGCCCGCGAGCACAGGC
>JAFUAD010000100.1 GCA_017460835.1 Oscillospiraceae bacterium | reverse complement strand
TAGGCTTCAACAGCAAGCCAATCATGGAGGTCTTTGAGTGCTGTCTCGGCTTCATCGGGTGTCTTGTAGATACCCATAGGAATCCGATTTCCGCTGGTGTCCGTGCCGATCATTTCATAGTCGGGCGAAATCGTGCCGTCCTCCTCGTTGATCTCGGCATCTTCCCAATTCGTGACGATCCCGATCTTGACGAGGTTGTCATAATTCAGGAACTCACCGAACTGAGTGACGATAGTCTTAGCCATGATCTTCACCTTCCTTTCTTTTTTGGTAAATCATGCGGTTTTTAGGCAATCATACGCACCACCCCTTTCACGGTCAGACCGCATAGCCGAAATCACGGGCAACCGCATAGGCAGCCCATCGGCTCTCGCAGCCCTCGTTGAAATGATATGTCAGAACCTCATTGTAGAGAGAACTGATGAAATATTTGCGGAAATCCTTGATACCATCGACCTGAGCCATTTTCAGGAGGACATTCTCGACCATGTAAATATCCGCTTGCAGAAGTTTGGACTGGATCACACTTCTGGGGAAAGCCTGTCCTCTGAGCGTTGTATAGGGCAGTGGGGAGCATATCTCGTCCACGATAAAACCGATAATGTTGTCAGCCTCCTTGTAGCCGTCCCGACCGTCCTCACAAAGCCAATCCCCAAGCTCCCAATAGCCGATGTTCTGCTTGATGATTTCCGTATATCGCGCAATCTCCTTTGCATTTTCTCTATCTGTCATTCTTCTGTCAGGACTTTCAACAGCCAAATCGTTGAAAACTTGCTGTTTCGCTGGAGAAGGAATGATAGAGGATTTATCGCTCAGTAATTGCTTTTTTTGTAATTTGTTCTTTGTATTAGATTGCCCGTGGTTTTCAGCAGGCAGAGGTTCAGACGGCAGAGGATCAAGATACAGGTTTTCTACCTCCTGTTTTTCGCCTGTTGCTGAAACAGACCTCTTAGCCCGACCGCCCTCACGGACAGTGATCGCCTTGCGCCGTGTCTCTGCTTCAAGCTCGTCTGCTTCTTCCTTGCTGATCGGAACATCGAAAAAGCTGTACACATACTCAAAACAGTTGTTCACGCTTTCATTCGGTAGAAGCTTCGTGCGGACAAGGTAGCCCATATCAATGAGCTTGCCGACCGCATTGTGAACCGCTGTTCTGCCCTCCTTGCAGATCGCCGTCAGCCCCGGCATAGAGAACCGCCAGCTATTCGGCAGAGAAAGAACTTTGAGCATAAAGCCGAGCAGTTTGTTCCTGATCTCCTTATTTCGCAGGAGCTTTCCGCTGATGATGGTGAAGTTGCTGTCTTTTTTGACACGGTTCAGGGTAGCGTTATCCGCCGTGAATGTCTCCATTTCAAGGTCATACTTCGGGATCGAATCGTCCCGCTCCGCATACTCATAGAAGTCATACACATAGCGTATCCTGCCAGTCGGAGACTCGTTCGGGAGCTGCAAGGTCTTTTTGACATAGCCCCATTCCTCAAGCTCCGCAAGCTGAGACTTGACCGCAGTTTCGCCGTCTGCACAGATAGCCACAAGCCCAGCAATAGTGAAATTCCATGTAGGCGGCAAGTCCATCACTCTGCCGAGCAGACCTATCGCATCACAGCCGATTCTTGTTGACCGCACAAAGCAGTTGCTCAGGACAGCATAACCGCCGGACTTATGTACACGGCATACTGTATCGGCAACCGTCTTTTTCGTTCTTTTTTTGTCCATTTCGATCACCTCTGCTTACGCGCCGTACACAAATTCCATATTGGATATGCGCAGCTTATTGACCGCATAGACATATCCATACGGCTTCTTGACTTCAAGGAGGAAACCTCTCCTGTGCAGCTCGTTCACGGCATCACGGATCACCTCATAGCTGAACTGTGCAAGCTCTGTGACACGACTCAACTCATCGACCGTGGAGTAGTCCTTGTCGGACTTGTTGAGCATAACGGTCAGAACCTCATTGCAGGCATCGGCTTCAAAATGGTAGTCGAGCAGACTGATCTCGGTAGGGTTTGGCATAGAAAGACCTCCTTGACAAATTTCATCTGAAAATAAAAAAGCTCCTCATCGTCCTGCTTGCATACAGGCTCAGTGAGAAGCGATGTGCAATATTCAATTTTAGGCATAAAAATAGCGGACAGCGCTTCACTTGTATGAAACACCATCCGCTATATCCATGATTCAGTTTTCTTTGTCAACAGGCTATCTACCGTCTTTTTCGGGTTTCTACCAGCTTTCTACCAACCTTGTCTGCGGTAGATTTCTACCAATTTTTCTACCAAAAATCATCATTTTGACGATTTTTCTGAGACAGCGCAGTTACGCCGTTTTCTCCGTTTCAGCCCTCAAAAATGCCGATTTTACGGCAATTTGGTAACACTTAGCGATAAATAACGATAATTGGCGATAAAGTGGTGGTACTATATCACATTCCCCACGATTTGTCAAGCCCTGTCATCCGGGCGTATTGACAGGCGCGCGCTTTTGCTGTATACTATTATATGGCGGGGCGGATGCACTCCGCCGCGAACACGGAAGCCCGATTCAAAGGATCTGAACTATGAAAATCACAATACACACCTGCTTTCCGCTCAGCGATGCGGACAAGACGGAAATACTGCGGACATTCCGGGATGCAAACACCCTGCCTACCGTCCCATCGGGGCAACCGCTGAAAAAGGTCTTCATCCAGACGCTTCATGCACTGAGCGATTCCGAAAAGGCAGAGCTGCTCCGGCTTTTCCGCTTTCGATATCAGACTCCGGCAATCAGGCAGAAGCCGCCCGCAGAAGCTCCGGTCATACCGAAGGTCACGCAATCTCCCCCTGTTTTGCCCGTGGTTCGGCGAGAGGCTCCGCAGCCTGTCGTCATAGAAAAGGAACAGAAACCACCCGCAAATCACAAGCACCTGCTGCCGGCAGTCGGTTCCGCTGCGGTATTGCTGGTTTGTTTTCTGATTCTTGCGGCTTTTATGAAAAAGCATCAGACTGACAATGAGATGCGTGAGGCGAGCAGCGCAGTGCGGCAGAGTGCAGCAGAATCTTCGGAATCTGTCGTTTCTGCCGCAGAAAGCAGCGCGGTGAATCTGCAAACATATGAGGATATCTACGGCGAATATATTTATGATTATACGAATGACAACCAGCGGCTTTACGGCGATGAGGACTATGTTTCGCCGCCGACCGGATATACGATCGAGAAATATTTTCTGGAGGACATCAATCAGGACGGGGTCAAGGAATTGATCCTTGAGGTCAAGATCGGCGGATCAGATGAATCATTCCGTGAATGCTTTACCTATGAAGACGGAAGCGTTCAGTGGGTTGGCTCATACGATGATATTTATGTTTTGGAGGACTGCTTTCTCTCAGCGGATAAAAAGGGATTGGTTATAGTTTCATGGCCTCCGAATATGATTTATGAATTCTTATACTGAAATCCATATGGAACTTACAAAGGACAAATGCCTTATGTGAATGTTTTTCCTGTTATAGGAAGTATTGCGGCAGATACGGAGAATTACGGTGTTCTTCCGGAAAATATCCCCGACAGCATCCAAAGTCAGCTCGGCAAAAAGCTGACCGCCTATGCCCCCTCTGACCGCACGCCGCTTCAGGAAACAGTCTCATAAACGGGCATCTTCCGCATTGCGGCTGTGCCATGCTCCGGGCGGGCAGCGAAATAATGAAAAAAGCAGCGGAAAATCCGCAAAGGTCTTGACTTTAGCGCTTTTTTGTGCTAAAATATGAATTGTTGACAGGTACCGTACTGCCCTGCCGCAAAATGCGCAGCCGCAGTCATATTTTACATCGAAAGGAAGTACGAAATCATGCCGATTATCGAAATTCTCGAGCGCAATGCCGCGCTCTACGGCAACGATACCGCGCTGGTCGAGCTGAATCCTGCGATCATCGAGCCCCGGCGCGTCACATGGAAGGAATACGAGCTGATCGAGCCGCGCAGACCCAATTACTACCGCAGAGAGATCACATGGAAGGTCTTTAACGAAAAGGCAAACCGCTTTGCGCATTTCCTGATCTCCCGCGGCGTCAAGAAGGGCGACAAGGTCGGCATTCTGCTGATGAACTGCATCGAGTGGCTCCCGATCTATTTCGGCATTCTCAAGGTCGGCGCACTGGCGGTTCCGCTGAATTTCCGCTATGCCGCGGACGAGATCGAATACTGCGTCGGGCTCGCGGATGTTTCCGTGCTGGTCTTCGGCCCCGAGTTCATCGGCAGAGTCGAGGAGCTGGTCGATACGATCGGCAACGACCGCATGCTGCTCTATGTCGGGCAGGGCTGCCCCGGCTTTGCAGAGAGCTATGACAATCTGACGGCAAACTGCCCGAGCAATTCGCCCTCGATTCTGCTGACCGATCAGGACGATGCCGCGATTTATTTCTCCTCCGGCACAACCGGTTTCCCGAAGGCGATCCTGCACAATCACGAGAGCCTGATGCATTCCTGCAAGGTCGAGCAGGCGCACCACGGGCAGACAAAGGACGATGTGTTCCTCTGCATCCCGCCGCTCTATCACACCGGCGCGAAGATGCACTGGTTCGGCAGCTTCCTTGTCGGCGGAAAGGCGGTTCTGCTGAACGGCGTTTCCCCGTCCGTCATTCTGGAGGCGGTGTCCTCCGAGCGCTGCACGATCGTCTGGCTGCTGGTGCCGTGGGCACAGGATATCCTCGATGCGATCGAGAGCGGCAGAGTCACGCTCAGCGACTATGAGCTCTCGCAGTGGCGGCTCATGCACATCGGCGCACAGCCGGTTCCGCCGAGCCTGATCGCAAGATGGCGCAAATATTTCCCGAATCATCAGTATGATACAAACTACGGCCTCAGCGAATCCATCGGGCCGGGCGCGCTGCACCTCGGCGTGGAGAATATCCACAAGGTCGGCGCAATCGGCAAGGCAGGCTACGGCTGGGAGAGCAAGATCATCGGCGAGAACGGCGAGATCGTCCCGCGCGGGGAGGTCGGCGAGCTTTGCGTCAAGGGCCCCGGCGTCATGACCTGCTACTATCACGATGAGGAAGCAACGAAACAGGTGCTTTCCGAGGACGGCTGGCTGCGCACCGGCGACATGGCGATGGAGGATGAGGACGGCTTTGTATTCCTCGTAGACCGCAAGAAGGATGTCATCATCACCGGCGGCGAAAACCTCTATCCGGTGCAGATCGAGGACTTCATCCGCTCGAATCCGAAGGTCAAGGACGTCGCGGTCATCGGCCTGCCGGACAAGCGGCTCGGTGAAATTGCCGCCGCGATCATTTCGATCAAGGAGGGCTGCGAGTGCTCTGAGGCGGAGATGAACAAGTTTTGTGAGGCGCTGCCGCGCTATAAGCGCCCGCGCAAGCTCATTTTCGCGGATGTTCCGCGCAACCCCACAGGCAAGATCGAAAAGCCGAAGCTCCGCCGGATATACGGCGCAGACAGGCTGGTCGCCGAACAGAATCAGGGATAACAAAAAGGGAAGGAATCCGGAGCGGGTTCCTTCCCTTTTTCTGTTTATTTCTCAGCGGACGCCGTACTGTTCGCGGTATGCGAGCATCTGCGGCAGATAATCCCTGCCATCCACGACACCGTTCTCGATCGCCGCAATGATATCGTTGACGGTCACGATCGAATAGACGTCAATGCCGAATTCCGCCTTGACCTCCTGCACGGCGGACTGCTCGCTCAGGAGCCCCTTTTCCTGCCGGTCAACCGTGATGATCATGCCGGCAATGTCCACATCCGCGACGGATTTCAGCTTCGGATAGACCTCGCGCAGCGCCTTGCCGGAGGTCATGACGTCCTCGATCAGCACGACCTTGGTGCCGTCCTCGAGCTTTGAGCCGACGATCATGCCGCCCTCGCCGTGATCCTTGACCTCCTTGCGGTCATAGGCATAGCCGACCTCGACGCCGTGCTCCTTCCAGAGCGCGATCGCCGCCGCCGCCGCCAGCGGGATGCCCTTATACGCAGGGCCGAAGAGCACATCCGCCTTCAGGCCGTGCTCCTGCATGCACGCTGCATAATATTCACCAAGCCGGCAGAGCTGTTTACCGGTCTTATAGTTACCGGTATTGATGAAATACGGTGCCTTTCTGCCGGATTTCAGCGTAAATTCGCCGAAGGTCAGCACACCGCACTCGGTCATAAATTTGATGAATTCCTCTTTGTAGGTCATGGCGTTTCATCCTTTCATTTTGATAATATGCACCGTCACTCCGGCTCCGGAAGACAGATCCGGAAGGCCGTCGGCAGGGCGGTATCGCGGGCGAGCCGGCTTGCGGTCACCCATGTAAAACAGTCCGGTTTTTTCGTGACGGTCAGGTGGACACAGGTCATGTGCCACTCGATGTGCGTGAAAATATGCTTTCGCTTCCGGACGGAACGCAGCTCCGCAGCGCCCGCCTGCCACTGTCCGGCATCGCGCACGGCCTCCTGCGCATCGCGCGCGCCGTCGAGATGCGGCAGCTCCCAGAGCCCTGCGAGCAGTCCGTCATCGGGGCGCCTCCGCACGGCGATCTCATTGCCGCACTGTAAAATATAAACTGTTAAATCTTCGTGTC
>JAFUAD010000099.1 GCA_017460835.1 Oscillospiraceae bacterium | reverse complement strand
ATTGTGAATGATCTCTCCGGTATCGGATGTAAAGCGGTGGAAGACCAGCTTATAGGTATAATCGGAGGTGAGCCTGTGGTTTCTCGGGTCATAGTGCTCGGCATTGCTGCCGTCTACCTCTGTGGAATTGTCAAAAATCCAGTCGGAATAGCTGCTGGCAACATATTTTGTGGTGTAATTGTTCTTCTGGGAGCCAAGTGCCGTGATCTTTTCCTTCGCGGCAAATTTGGAGGCGTCCGTATCGGCGGGGTTCTTGGGGTCGCTTCCCTGTACGATCGACTGCCCGTTCTGTGCCGCGACGCGCACATTCTGGTCGAGCACCGTCACAAAGGAATCCGTCTCAAACCACATGGTTTCGTTGTTTTCGCGCAGCGCATTCACGCGGTTCAGCGAAATCTGCGCAGGATAGCTGTAGTTGATCGAGGTCAGTGCGCCGGCATCGAGCGGGCTGCCGCTGAAATCGAACTCGGTGACGATACAGCCAAGCCCCTGATCGTAGCGCACAGAGACCAGCCCGTTCTGCAGCACATAGGATTCATCCACGGTCGTCCCCGCACCCAGCAGTGTGCCGCTGAAGGTCAGGGTATCCCGGAATTCGTTCAGCCAGTCGCTTGTCGGCGTAACGCCTGCCGGAATCTGCGAATAGACCGCAAATTTTTTCAGTGCCTTCTGCGTATCGGATTGAATCGTGCCGCCGGCAGAGATCTCGGTCGTGTAGTACCGGGTACCGCCGTCCGCAGTGGTATCGTGATAGAGAAATTCGGAAATGCTCGCCTTCGAGGAAAGAATCGTGACAGAATCGCGCAGCCATGTGTTGGAATGCTGCGAGGTATCCGTCTGATAGGTATAGCCGTCGGCCTGTGTGATGTCATAGTGGCCGACATACTGTCTGCGGCGGAAGGTATTGACGAGCTTCGTGCCCTGATTGGTCGTCTCATACACCTGGCCGCTGACGGTATCGCCGTTCTCGTAGAGATTCTCGGTATCAATGTAGATATTGTCATATTCGTCCGGATCGACGGTGTAGGCGATATCAACGAACGCGATGATATCGGCGCGGATCTTCAGATCCCGCACCACGAGCCGAACCTCGTCGATGCCTGCGGGGAAAAAGACCTCCGTCTGCGTCAGGGTATTGCCTGTGCCGAGCTCCGTCCAGCCGGTATCCGCTGCGCCCCTGCCGTATACGACATAGTCAAAGCCGTTTTCGGTCAGGCCGGGGCCGACGGTGTTGCCGTCCACGAGCTTATTGATCTGGATTCTCGTGAAATCATATTCCTCTGCGCCCAGCACACGGTCTGAGATCACGCCGGTCTCAGCATTCTTCAGGTGGCTGATCGTCGGTGCGCCGTCCTCGTAGATCAGGTCGTATCCCACGGCAATGTCCGCATCGGTGATCTGCGGCGCCGTCGCATAGAGGCGGTAGGTCACGGTCTTGCCTGTGAAAATCGTATCGAACAGGAGCTGATTGACGCCGGAATAGTGCTTGGAATGCGAGTGATAGTAGTGCCCGTTGTAGGTCACGGGGTAATTGATCTCGTACTCATTGTACTTGAGGATCGTGCCGCCGCCCTCGCCGATCGGCAGCTTTTCGTCCTTCAGCAGCGTATGTGCGGCGGTATCGGTGATATCCGTCACAGTCTGCTCATCCTGATAGGTGATGAGATAGTGGCCGGTCAGCTTGATATCCGCGCCGGTCTCCCCCTCCGGAATCTTATCGTTCAGAACGCCGATCCGGTAATCCGCGCCGTAGCTCTGCCCCGGCTCGCGGTCGCCCTGCCCTCTGAATACATAGAATCCGTAGAGCTGCTCGCCGTTTACATTGTAATAGCCGACCGTCTTGACGCGGTTTCCGTTGACGTCCACGATCATGATATCGTCCTCGTCAAAGATGCCGCGGTCGATCTCGATGAAATAGTCCGCAGTCTCGATGCCGCGTGCCTTCTGGCTTGCCTCCTGCGCCTCGATGCTCTGCGTCACGGAATGCGCATCATATGCCTGATTCTCTCCGACATAGGGCTCGCCGTTGTTCTTTGTCCGCTCCGTCATGCCCTTCAGGCCGACCATCGAATAATAGCTGCGCCAGTCATAATCGGTGTTCAGATTGTTGAAATCCGTTTCATCCACATTTCTGCAAACGATCTTGCACTCATTCTCATCGTGAACGGACTCATAGGAAAGCTGAAGCGGCGCAGAATCGAGCTTGATCTCATTTTTCACCTCCGTCACCTCCCCGGTCTCCGGGTCTGTAACAGATGTGACCTCCGTCACCTTCACCTGCGTATTCAGCAGCAGCAGCGCCTCATTGATCGCCTCGCGGGACTCAAACTGCCATGTGAAGGTGGATTCATTATTCGAGGTAACGCGGGAATTGTTGACAAAGGTATAGCTGTCCTTGTCCTTGTCTCTGCTGTAATCCCATGTGCCGACCAGATTCGGGTCCTCCAGATTCATAATCAGCTTGCCGTCCCGGATGAGCTGATCGAGCCCCTCGATGGTAAAGGTCAGGTTGCCGGGCTCAACGGCGCGTTCGAGGTTGAAATAGAAGGTCGTTTTCAGGGTGACCGGCTCATCCTTCATCTCCTTCAGATAAAGCGATGTGCCGTCCGCGCTGAGCGAATATTCGCGGTTGTCGCCCTGCTCGCCGAGCCCGGAGGTATCCCAGAAGAATCTGACCTCATAATCCGACGCGGCAGCATGTGCGTGCAGGGTATTCCAGTAAAGGAAAAAGGTCCGGTCGCTCAGGGAATCCATCAGGAAGACAGCAGAAAGGAAGATGCAAATAAAACGCATCAGCTTTGTTTTCATATTGCCCTCCTTTCTTTCTCATGCAAGCAAAAATGCACCCAATCCCCTTTCAGAATCAAGTGCATTTCATCATTCATTATCAAATATCAGATCAGTATGATGCCGAAAATTCATGTCAGGAAGCCTCCGGTATATTTGGGGATCATTCCGGATGCTTTATTCAATCAGCCCGACCAGCACGCCCCTTGCCTGATCGAACTCATAGGTACAGGTCGAAAGCAAAATCAGGTGCGGATCGTCGGGAAGCGCCGCGGCATCCATAATACTGTAAGCCGCCGCATCGAACAGTTCGTCAAGGTACTCCTGCCGCTCGCCCTCAGTCACAAATACCGCGCGGTATGCCGGCGCGGTGCTCGGAACATTCAGATAGGCAAAGAACCGGATCGGATGCACGCCGTCATGCAGCGTCAGACTGCCTGTCGGGTGCGCGCGCAGGAACGATTCATCCTTAAAAAGTGCAATATCCGCAAACATCCGCTGCCGTTTCAGATGATGCGCATAGACAATGGAATTGAAGCCGCTGAAATCCGGCTCGCAGCGGTAATCAAGAAACGGGCAGCCGAGATCATAATTATATCTTCCGTCGAACCCGTTGTGCAGATAAAAGTCGTTATCCTCGGCCTGACAGACCGCATAGTCGATATGGGTGCCGGGAACGGTCAGCCAGCCGACAATCCCGCTGTTGACCGCCTCCGCAGCCTCAAGCGGATCCGCCTCAGCGGGAGCATTCCCTGCGGGATCATCCCCGTCAGGCCGGGTCTCCTGCACGGTCGGTGCCGTCGCACTCAAGCCGGAGCTTTCCGGCCGGACACTCTGAAACAGCCGGAGCTGCTTTTCATTTGCCTCATCGAGCTGCTTCTCCGGAAGGATATCCGCCTGATAATACCGGTAGCCGCAATAGCAGCCGGCCGCGATCAGCACCGCCGCGGCTGCCGCGATCAGCGCACGCTTCATTCCTTCTGCTTCTCCTTTTTCTTGAAAAGAACCAGCAGGATCATGCCGCCGGTGAGGATACCGGCAGCGGCGATGCACGCCATCCAGAAGGCATTATTCGTGCCCAGCAGGCCGGTTTTCGGCGGGGTATAGTCGTCATTCACCGCGGCATAGAAAATCCATTTGAACTCAATCTGCCCCTCGACATAGCCCGAATCCTGCGTTCCGACGAGCACATGCTCGCCGTCGATATCGACGAGCCGGTGTCCGTTGTCCACGCCGACCAGCACATCGAGGTCATTCCAGACCACCGCGCAGCGCAGGGTATGGGATTCGCCGGGGTCATAGTTTCCGCAGTCGAGAACCTCCTGTGAGAGGTCGAGATAGCCCTCATACGGCTCGCCCGTCACCTTGCCGCGGAAAACCGCCTGCCCGTCGAGCCAGAAGGTGCAGTCGCAGCCCTTTTCGAGGTCGATCTCGCCGTTTTTCCAGAGCGGTTCGACATAGAAATAGATATGATACGATTTATCGTCGCGCAGATTCATGATCTGTACGTCCTTCGTATAGGTCACGCCGTAGTCCATATCCTCCACGCGGAAGAAGTATTCGCCGGTATCGGAGCTGACGACATTGCCGTCAGAATCCATCGCAGTCAGCTTCTCCGGAAGTCCCTTTACCGCGCCCTCGGGCAGAGCGACCTCCGCAAAAGCTGTCAAAGATTGGCATGAAAAAAGGAGGAGGCTCGCCGTCAGAGCAGTCAGTTTTCGTTTGATGCTCATTCGCCAGCCTCCTCCGTTCAATTATAAATTTCTGTCAGGGATTTGCGCGCAGTGCCGGTCAGATCAAGACCAAGAAACCGCTGTGCCGTCGTATTCTGCGGTTACGCCCCACTCAGCGCCGTTGACGCCTTCGACATAGCTCGGAGCAGTCTTGTTCTCGTCAGGTGTGATCTGGATGCTGTCGAGGATGACGGAGAGATCGAATGTGAGCTCCTTGTAGGCTTCCTGTGTCACATCCTTATTGAGCGTCACGCTGTCAACCAGCTTCGGCGTGGTTGCGCCCGGCTCAAGGATCTTGTTATAGTAGAAGAAGCCGGTATCGTTCGTGCTGTCAATCCGACCGCCGTTTGCGATGTAAGTCCAGTTTGTTGTCCAGCCTTCAGCGAGCTCAATGTCGATAATGACATCATCGAGTGCCTTGTCATCGGATGTATTGTCATTTCCGACATAAGTCAGACGAATGAACTTTGCATTCGCCGAACCTGCATCAGCTTCAGTGCCGTCTGCCTTAATCCATGCAATTTCATACGCAGGATCATCACCGTCGTTTGCAATCGTGACCTCCTGTGTGCTTGCGAGCTTCACATCATCCAAAGCACCGTCAACAAGCGTCACGACACCGTTTTCATCCTCCTCAACTGCCGGAGTCACAATGCCCGCGATATATACGGTACCCGGCTCAGTTTCCAGTGCATAGAACTTTTCGCCCTTGTAGTAATAGCCGGAATATTTAATCTTTTCCGCACCTGTTCCTTCTTCATAGATAGTGCGCTGGAAGATGTAGAGGCCTTCCTCAGTCGGAGTAAACTGCTCATCACCGGAGTAATCATCGGTATTTGAATCATCACCGGAGCGGACTTTCCAGTCATCCGACGGAGACACCGGCTGACCGGCCGCGATGACCAGTGTGCCGCCCGCCTGAAGCAGAGTGACCTCGTTCGCAGTACCGTTGACGGTATTGCCGCCGGTCGGTGTATTGGCCTCAGACGTAGATGCCTCTGTGCCGAGCTCGACAAGATTATCCACATTCGCAGCAAAATCAGCAATTGCAACGCCCTCGCCTGCGGTGGTCAGCTTGGAATCATAAAGCAGGCCGAGGCGGACAAATGCCGCGACATTTCCGGTATTGACCGCAGAGACGTCCTTATTGATCTTCTGACCAGGGAGCCAGTCCTCAGGCGGTGTAAAATCTTCGACGATCGACACGCCGTAGTCAGCAGAAGCGGTCAGTCTGTTCGTAACCTCATCCTTGCTGGTGAACCATGCAAAGGTGCTGCCGGCGATGGTGACGGCGGCGACGAGCAGAGCAGCGATCAGGACGCGCTTTTCTTTTGCGGACTTCTTGTTAGTTTTTTTCATAATAGAACCTCCTCAAATGAATGTCTGGTTTCCTAGGTCTCAGCGGTTTCCTCTTTTTTGTTCTCCTCATTATGTTCCCCGCTGTCCTCATCGGAATCGGGGTTTTTCAGCTTAAAGTAGTATTTCATCAGTTCAAAGAATACCACGAGTAATATGATAAGCGGAACGATAAAATACCATCGCAGCTGAATAAAGCGAAGGACGGTGCCGATCTTCGGGATGTGAAATTTCACCTTGCCGACGACCCGGCTTTCATCAATCAGAAAAGAATCCTCTGAATCATTTGCGTCACCCTTTGTCCTGAAGCAGGTAACGCCTGAACCCTGATAGTTCTCAAGCTTCTCGGTAACGCGGTGCGTCAGGTACGCATCGCTGCCGCTTGAGGGATTGAATGTGATAACATCGTTTACACGGATGTCTGCGGCATTTGTCAGCTTCACAAATACCATGTCGCCGGGCGAAAGCTCCGGTTCCATTGAAGGCGTCAGTACGACGTAATAACGGTAACCGAAAAGTGACTTCGTCGGGCTTCTGTCTGCTGCGAAGAGCACCGCGAACAACACGATCAGAATCGCAAATAAGTAAACAAACACAGACCGCACTACCGAGAATATGCGCTGACCCTTGCTTGTTTGTTTTTCGTCAGATTCCGGTTTAGCTGCTTCCCTCACTCCGCCGCAACGCCTCCTTTCGGGAGTTATCTCAGCATATTCAACTGGATATGTATAGATATATTATACCGCAAGTTCAGGGAAATTGCAATTCAGAAATCTGCCAAATTTGCCGAATCGCTTTTGTATATATTTCACAATACTAACCTTATAGATTCCTCCAAAAAGCGCGTAGATTCAAGAAAATGAGCATCCCCGCGCGGGAATTTTCAGCACATAATGTGCTCGTTTTCCGGCGCGGAAAGCCGCGTCCTTTCGGAGCCGGTGTATGTGCTTTTGTGTATGATATCAGCCTGCTGCGGCCGAATTCCGTAATACACAGGTGATTGGTAGTTGTTACAAGTATACTAGCAAAAAAAAAAAAAAAAACGGTGACGGTTTTGTGAAAGCCGTGTGAAAATCGGAAAACATGCCAAAGCCCGGCAGTTTCCCGCCGGGCTTTTCAGTGTGCGCGTCAGAGCCTTGCAAGGAGCTCCTTGCGCTTTTCCTCGTATTCCTCCTGCGAAATCACGCCATTGTCAAGCAGCGATTTCAGCTTCAGGAGCTTATCGGTTTCGTCTGCCGCGGCAGGCGCAGGAGCAGGTGCGGGGGCGGCTGCCGGAGCGGCACTGCCGGCGCCCTGTCTGGTCATTTCCTTGAATTTCCGCAGCTCAACGAGCGTTTTATCCGTGAATTCCTGTGCATTCATCACGCTGCGGAAGCGGATAAATCCGGTTGCGCTTGCGATCGAAACCGTCTGGCCGTCGATCAGCTTGTCAATCAGGCCGTTCTGTACCGCGATGCTCGTGATATTCTCAAACGGGAGCTCGACCGATTTCTTGCCGAACAGGCTTTTCTTTTCGCCGCTGATGCCGTTTTCATTCAGAATCAGGACACATTTTTTTGATGTAAAAAGCATACTGATGAAAAAGCCCACAGCAATCAGCAGAACACCTAAACCGATGAAAAAGCCTAATAAAAAATATTCAAATCCAAAATCAATTATAATATCAAACATATTCATAGAATCATAAACAGGAATTACCCACACCAGCAAAAACACAGCCGGTATCATCATAATAATAATAGAAGCGATTTTCAGCTTCGGTTTGATCTGTGCTCTGCACAATTCCTGACTCATAACAATTCCTCCAAAAATTCAAATTATAATTCCGAAGAATTTATTTTATCTTATCAAAAAAA
>JAFUAD010000098.1 GCA_017460835.1 Oscillospiraceae bacterium | reverse complement strand
CTGCAAAATTCAAGGGCGGCAAAGCCCCTGCCGATTCCGACCGCGACAGCATCTCCGATGAATGGGAATCTGCGCACGGTCTTGACCCGAATAACGCGGCAGACGGCAATCTCACAACGCTTTCTGCCGAAGGGTACACCAATATTGAACTGTATCTCAACGAGCTTGCAGGCGATTCTGTGCAGATTCAGGAGAATCCGGTCGTCATCGAGCCGCTGAACGGAACGCTGATTCAGTCGCTCGAAATCAAGGATACCGCAAATTACAAAAGCTGGCAGATCGCGGAGAATGCCGCTGTCGGCGATGCGGTCTTCGGCGACCGCGATGTGACCTATACTGCACTTCCGTCCGTGCTGCAAGGTGCGGAGTTCATCCGGACAGCCTGTGACTCCAAAAATTCGGGCAGCGATCTGGCAGCATTCACGGCGGGCGCGGACATTACCGCATACCTGCTCGTGGACAGCCGCGTTACGGCAACTCCGGCGTGGCGCAGCGGCTGGACGAAAACCGATCTCACCGCAGAAAACAACAAGGGCGTGACATTTGCAATCTACAGCAAAAATTATGCCACCGGTGAGACAGTCACCCTCGGCGCAAACGGGCAGAGCACAGGCTGTGTCAATTATACGGTGTTTGTCACGGCGCAGCAGGGTGTCATCGGCGATGTCAATGCAGACGGCACATTCAGCACAGCGGATATCGAAATGCTGCAAAAGTGGCTGCTGACCGACGGCACTCTGACCGATTGGAATACAGGCGATCTGGACGGAAACGGCAAAATCAATGCAATTGACCTGACGCTGATGAAGCGCATGGCACTGACATAACAGCGAACCGGCATGGCGTATTTGCGCGTCGTGCCGGTTTTTGTTGACAAATCTCCGGAAAGCGTTTATAATAAGAAAAAACGCGAACGGGGGTGCCAAAATGAAGCGCATCGGGATTCTGATGCCTGCAATCACGGATTTATTGCAGGGCGAGCTGATTTACAGCGTCTGCGAAAGCGCATTTCCGCTGGGATTTGACGTTGTAACGCTGACGAATGCGACCAACGGCTACGATGATTTTGTTCACAATGAATTTTCCGTCGGCGAGGAAAACATCTTCTCACTGCTCCGGGAATTGCGCCCGGACGGTGTGATCTTTCCGGTGCAGTTTTTCCATAAAACCGCGCTGATCAAACAGCTTTGCGATCTGATTGCGGAATGCGGCATTCCCTGCGTCACGACCGGGCAAAGGCTGCGGGATTTTCCGTATGCAGAAGCACCGCAGCGGGAATCAATGGCAGTGCTGACGGAGCATCTGATCACGGCACACGGCTGCCGGCGTATCATTTGCCTCACGGGGCCGGAGGGCAATCCCGACGCAGAGGCGCGGCTTGCAGGTATGCTCGATGCCGCAAAGCAGCACGGAATCGAAATTCCGCCGCAGAATATTTTGTACGGCGACTTCTGGAAGGACAGTGCGTGCGCCCTTGCCGACCGGCTTTTCTCCGGCGAAATCGCGATGCCCGATGCCGTGATCTGCGGCAATGATATTATGGCGGAAACGCTCTGCGACCGCCTTGCGGAACACGGCATTTCCGTTCCGCAGGATGTGATCGTGACCGGCTTTGACGGGCATATTCAGGCGCTGGCGCATGTTCCGTCCGTCACGACGGTCGGCGGGCAGAACCGGGTACTCGGGCGCATCGCCGTGCAGATGCTGTGCGCGCAAATCGGGATCGAAGCGGTCATTCCGGCGCAGTCTATGCAGATCATGCCCGGCGCGAGCTGCGGCTGTGTGAGCGAGGCCGAAAGCGCCTATCATGCAGCGGTGCAGGTGCAGAATTACATCAACCGCGATTTTGAGCAGACCTACAGCTATGAGATGCAGAATAACACCGGGTATATTGCCGACATGGCAGAGGCTGAAAATCTCGCTGCGCTCGTCGCCGTTGCGGACAGCAGCACGCATCTGCTTTCCGATTTTGCGGGGATTGATCTCTGCATTCTGCCGGATTGGGCGGGCGATTTCAAACACCCCGAGCAGTACCGCTCCGAGGGCTACCCCGCGGAAATGTATCTGACACTGTCAAAACAGGGCGCGGTGCATCGGCCGAACGATCTGATCTTTCCGACACGCGAGCTGATTCCGGCACTGAATCAGCAGCACGAGCCTGCACTGCTCTTTGTGATCCCGCTGCACCATGTCCGGCGCGTTTACGGCTACGCGGTGCTGACCGATACGCCGCAGCCGCAGCATATTTTCCGTATCAATACGGTGCTGGTAAGCTGGCTCAACGCCTTTGCAAACGGTCTGCGCACGCTGCAAAAGCGGCTCTACACCGAATATCTGCGCGAAAAGGTCGAGCGCGCGTCGATGTACGATTTACTCTCCGGGCTTTACAGCAAAAAGGGAATTTTGCAGCAGCTCCCGCTCTGTGCGGAGCAAAACCGCAGATATGTGCTGCTGCTCATGACTGTTCGCCGGCTGATGACAGAGCGCAGCACGGAATCGCAGAAGGTGCTGGACTGGCAGGTCGATGCCGAAATGATGATCACCAATGCGCTCCGGCTCATGCTGCACGGTGACGATGCCGCCGCGCATCTCAGTCAGCACACATTTTTGCTGCTGACGCCGATCTCCGAATCGACCGATCTGTCTGCATACACCGAGCAAATCATGATTCGGATGGAAACGCTCATCAAGAAAACGCAGGATTCCATTGCATCGGCGTATTTTCCCGCGCTGATCTGTCATGCGGCAGAGGTCACGGAATATTCGGAGCGGTTTCTGGCAGAGCAGCTTGAGATTCTGGCACAAAAGGCCTCCGCTTCGCCGCAGAAAACCGATTACACACAGCAGCTCACACGTCTGCGCAGGGAGATTTTCAGCACGCCGCAGTCGGACTGGAGCGAGGATGCGGCTGCGGGCATGCTCTGCATCAGCCGCAGCTATCTGCAAAAGATGTATAAGCAGCAATTCAGCGTAACCTTCATCGACGATGTCATCAATGCGCGGCTGCTGAAGGCAAAGCTCCTGCTCACAACAACCAATCTGCGCATTCACGAGATCGCGGAGCAGTGCGGCTACAACAACCCGACGCACTTCATGCGGCAGTTCCGCAGCAAGACCGGCATGACTGCGGCGGAATACCGCAAAAAAGAAGGAAAATGAAATCGCATGTGCAAAGCAGCAGCTCCCCGGTTTGGGGAGCTGTTCGCCTGTATTCATTTCCCGATGTACCGTTCCTTTGCCGCTTCCATCCCCATACAGAACATCAAATCCCGTGTCAATGTTTTCACTGCGCGCCTCGTCACACAAACGCGGTGTTTGCCGCAGGCGGGGATTGATGCATGGAACGTCAATCCGATTATTTCCATGGCAATTCACTTTGCGCCCAATATTTTTTGCAATGAAAACAATTCATCTTCGGTCATGTTTGCTGGAACACATAACTGCACAGCACCGTAATCATCTTCCGCCGAATAAATCCAAACCTTTTCCTGCGAGATAATCGCAGCATACTTTGCACCTAACAATTTTGCATAGCTCCGAGCCTGCGAGAGAGCCTCGTTCAACTCCTGCTGTCGAGTAATCGAGCGTTTTGCTTCTACAATAGCAAATGCAGACTGATGACCGTTGCGCTTGATCGAACCGCCGCCGTATGCAAGCATGACCGTTTTGCCGGCCTTTGCAAGCTCCGCAGGCAGATTCGCCGCTGCCGCGCCCTCGCCAAAATACACCTTGACCGGATAGCTGTATGTAAATGTGTTCATCGCGAAGACCTCCTCGATTGATACCACTATTATAGCACATTTCATCGGATTTGTACAATACCGATTTTGCATGCTGCCATAACCGCTGATTACAGCAGGAGCGTTGTGCAGATCAGGCAGAGGGAAGACGGTTATTTTCGTTTTAACATTTCTCAAACATTTCAAAAACAACTCGCAAACATTCCCGGTATATAATAGCATCATACCAAACGAAAACAGAAAGCGAGGATTCATTTATGAACACAACGACTGTCAACAGAGAAAAGGTCAGAGCAGGTCAGCCCTATCTTTACAGAGAAAACGGACTGCCCAGTGAGGTGTATGAGATCAGAATGCAGGACAGGGTTGCGCACACAGCTTTGCAGACTGCACTGGAACAGACGATTGAACGCTACCCGTATTTCAGGGTGCGCTACGAGGAGCAGAACGGCGATTTCTATGCAATTGAGAACGAATTGCCGCTCGAAGCATTTGAGACCGACGCGCTGATCCCTCTCGGCGGAACGGAGAACCATTACTACCTGATCGGTGTGACACATCACGGACGCAATATCGACGTTTCCTTCCACCACGGTCTTGCCGACGGCAGGGGTGTCAAGAGCTTTGTGGAAACATTGATCTATAACTACTGTCAGGCAGCATACGGGAGCTGCGCAGACAGCGAGGGGATTCTCACAAACGATGAGCCGATGACCGACACAGAGACCGCAGAGCCGTGCGGTGAAAAATATCCCGTTGACCGCAGCAGGCTTCATAAGATCGAGGGCGTTTCGAGAAAAGGCTTTGCTCTCCCCGAAACGAAAGAGCCAAAAGCCTCGCACAGACGGTATGAGCTGAAATTTGCGCAGGAGGATTTTATAAGGCTCTGCAAGCAAAACGGCGCATCGCCTGTTGTAATGCTCAGTGTCATGATGAGCAGAGCGATCCGTGCGCTTTACCCCGAAAACGGTGAGGTCATCAACAGCAATTTCCCTGTCGATGCAAGACAGGCGCTGGGTGCAGAGGGAACATATAAAAACTGCGTCAAGAGCATCAGCCTGCCTTACGGTGCAGCCGAACAGGAAATGTCTGCGGAAGCGCTTTGCAAACATTACAAGACGCTGATGAACGAGCAAAGAGAGCCTGAACGCTGCAAGGACGAATTCAACAAGATCATCATGCTGCTGAACGCCGTCGGCCATTTGCATTCGTTCAAGAAAAAGCGGATGATTATGAGATTTCTTGACAATCTGAAGCTCGACACATATCTGATCAGCTATATCGGGCAGTTTCATCTGAATGAGAATGCACAGTATGTGGATTCCATCCATCTTTTCTCCGACTGCTCGGACGGACTGGTTCTGAACATGACCTGTCAATGCGGATATTTCTGCATAGATTTTGTTCAGGATTTCGAGAGCGATCAGTATGTCAAAGCACTTGCACAGCAGTTTGAGAATGCGGCTGTTGAACTTGCTGTTTCCGACATGATAGAATTTTCGACTCCCTGCGATACGCTTATGAGGGATATGCCCGTTCACGCCGAGCCCGCTGAAGCGCGTGAGAGCCTGATTCAGAAAACCGTCTCTGCAAATGTGCGTGCATATCGTTTTATCGAGCGAAAGGCAGTCGGCGGATATACAGCGATAGAGAACGCTTTTGTCAGGTTGTTTCTGGCAAGGAACGGTGAAACCGCAGAGGAAGCAAAGCTGCGTCTTGCAGAGGAACAGGTCAACAGAAGCATTGCAAAACGGGACGAACTGATGAGACTTTCTCATATCGCTTAATATTTCAGAACAGGCTTTGGGATATTTCTCAGGCATTGCAAAATCATCTCATAATCCTGATTTCCCGGAGCTGAACCGGGCACAGAAAGCCCGCAGCACCCGGTACGCCGAAGGGGAAGCGTACCGGGTGCTGTTCTGTTCAGATATTCATGAGTTCGCGCTTCATCAGCGTGAGGTCGGCGGCAGTCAGTCTGCCGTTTTCGTCCAGATCGCCCGCCTGCCAGTCTGCGAGCACCGTGTTCGGCTGAGACAGAATCCATCTCTGCAAGAGCACAAGATCGTTGATCTCCAATTTGCCGTTTTTGTCCACATCTCCGCGGACTGCACGCGCATTTTGTTCGAGCTCCAGCTCTGTAATCTGTATGATCCCGCTGCTCTGTGCGTCATAGGTAAAGCGGATCCGGATGCGGTCGCCGGGTTCGTAATACGAGAGATTTTTCGTATCATCGCCGCCGTAATAGGCATCGCCGCTGAACGAGAAGCTGCCGTGCTCTGCAAAGCGGATCACGCCGCCGTTCCCCGTGAGCTGCATCTCCGCAACTGTATCGGTGAATGCAGCCTCCGCGATCTGGGGCTGAGCTGTTGTTGTGGTGGTTGTGGTGGTGGTCGGGGGCGCGGTCGTTTCCGTGACCGAAGGCTCCGTCGTAATCGGCGAGAAGCCTGCGAGGTCAAAACGTCCGGGCTCATCCTTGAGCTTGCTCCATGTGTACTGCGCAAAGTATTTGTCGAAGGTGTTGATGTAGCTGCACGAGCCCGCCATCATGATCGAGCCCTGACCGCCGGGGAAGCCGCCGGGCGGGAAGCCGTCCGAAGCGCCCTCGCCGCCGTAATAATCGGGATAGCCGAAGCCGTGTCCCATTTCATGCAGCAGAATGTGCTCGCTGGTGGTGCCGTTCAGCAGTCCCTCGATTGAGTGGTCGGAGAGAATCTGCCCGTACTGATAGCCGACGCCGCCCATGTCGATCATGCCGTGAATGCCGTGGAGATACATGTCAAAGCGGTTGTCATAGCTGCCGTTGTAGCTCCAGTTTTTGTCCTGCCAGTGCGCATAGCGGGAGAGCGCCGTCGGCTCTGCGGGCTGCAATTCCGGAATGCTGGAATTGCCCATGCCGCTTTCAATGAGCCAGTCGCGTGTCCACGGCACTGCGGTCTCGGTGAAAACGACCTCGTCCGGCTGAAGGTCCTGCAAAACGCTCTTGTCCAGCACCGCATAGCCGATCACCTTGACATTGACATGCTCGACCGGCCAGTCGTCATACCCCACAAGGCAGTCGTTCCACTTGTTGAGGGCATCCTCCAGCATCTGCGGGAGCCTCTGCCTCTGCGCAAGGGTGAGTGTTTCGTAGGACTGCCAGATCAGGATGTACTGCACGGTTCCGTTTCCAGCAATGATCTGGTCGTAGACGGTGTTCCAGCCCTTGCAGGAGCCCTCCGGCTCGATGCGGTTTGTCCAGACCCAGTCGCAGGCGGTGCGGTATTCCTGCGGGATATCGGAGATACTCGCCGCAGAAGCGGATTCAGGGCCGATGATCGGTTCCGGTGCTGTCATCGCGGACAGACACAGGACTGCCGCTGTCATGGCAGCTGCGATTTTCTTTGTGTGCATATGGTTTCCCCCTTTTCCCGTTATGTCAATTTTCCATGAAACATAACGCTCTGTATATTTCTATTGTAGCGCAATTTCCCTGAAGTGTCAATTCAATATTGCACAAATTATGGCAATTTTATTTCTAATCGCTGTAAAATTATCTTGAAATTCCGATGCAGATATGCTATAATAGTATAATAATACAATAACAGACCGGGAGGTGTCATATGAAACCAAAACCGCTGATCGGCGTGATCGCGCCGGTTCTGGCAAGGTCATTCATGCAGGATATGCTGCGCGGTGCGATCGCACAGCTTCGGCTCTGCGGCTGCGATGCGCTCATTCTTGCGTCGCTGATCCAGTTTGAAAGCGCAATGCCCGCACATGCTGAGGCCGAGCGTGCCGTTTTCCGCATGATCGGCGCGCCGGATCTCGATGCCTTTTTGTATCTGAAGGATGAAGCAACAATGGGGCGGAAGGCAATCGACGAGATTGAGCGCCGCCTGCTGGAGTCGCAGAAATATGTCATGACGGTCGATGAAACGGCGCATCCGGTGTTTGACAGCACGCAGTATGACGATTATGACGATTTCGGCAAGCTGACCGAGCATCTGATCGTGGTACATGGCCGCAAGCGGATCTACTGCCTGACCGGGCCTGCGGAGAGCCATCAGGCACAGACGCGGCTGCGCGCATGGAAGGACCGCATGACGCAGCACGGCCTTTATTTTGACGAAACATATTATGAATTCGGCACATTCTGGTATGATTCCTCGATCGCGTATGCCAAAAAGCTGCTCTCCGGTCAGCTTCCGATGCCGGAGGCGATCGTCTGCGGCAATGACGTCATGGC
>JAFUAD010000097.1 GCA_017460835.1 Oscillospiraceae bacterium | reverse complement strand
GCTGTCGCACGTTTGCTTGCAAACTGCGCAGTTTCGCTTTGCGAAACATGCGCCCAGCAAGGAGTTTTCGTGCAAGATGACGAAAAAGCTGCAAGCAGATGTGCCGCCAAGCCGTCAGGCGGGCTTTGTGCGGTGTTGCCTAAAGGCTTACAGAGGAGGTGACGCCGTGCAGGATCACGAGATTTTGCAGCTTTTCCGCGACCGCGACGAAGCAGCGATCAAGGAGGCTGACAAACAGTACGGAAAGGGCTGCCGGAGGATCGCGCGGGAGGTTCTCGGCAATGCAGAGGATGCCGAGGAAGCGGTCAATGACATGTGGCTGCGGGTCTGGAACAGCATCCCGCCGGCGGAGCCTGAGAATCTGTTTGCTTTTCTCTCTGCCGCAGTCAGGAACTGTGCGCTGAACCGTCTTGAATCGAAGAACGCCGGAAAACGCGGCGGCGGGGAAGTCCCGCAGGCGCTTGAGGAGCTCTCATACTGTATTTCCGCAGAGGAATCGGTGGAGGAGTCGATTGACAGCCGGATGCTTCAGGATTCGGTGAACGGATTTCTGGACGGACTGAAATTTGACGCACGGACGATTTTTGTGGAGCGCTACACAAAGCTGACGCCGGTTGCTGAAATTGCAGAGAAATTTCAGCTTACAGAGAGCAAGGTCAAGGTCACGCTCATGCGTGTCCGAAAGAAACTGAAAGCATACCTCAAAAAGGAGGGCTGGCTATGAAAAACACAGATTTGCTGAATGCCCTGCGCAATGCCGACCCACGCTTTGTCCGCGAGACCGAGCAGCGTGCCGCCGATGCTGCAATGCCGAAGCAGCGGCGCCTAAAGCCGGTTCTGATCGGATTTGCCGGTGCAGCGGCATGCCTTGGTGCGGTGCTGTTTCTGCTGCACGGGAGACCGTCCGACCGCGGCCTCACGACTGCCTCGACTGACCCCACCGACCAGATCACGGAGGAATTTGCTCCGGCAACGGAGATCGCACCGGAAATCACGACCTATGACGTAAGCGATTCCGCACCCGGGCAGACTACAACATCTTTGCCGGTCACGCGGGACAGAGTGCCGTATGACCCGCATCTCACCGACCCCATCCTGCCGAATACCCAGACCACGCTGGTTTTTACCCGCCGGAGCGCTGACGAGACCGTATCGACCGGTACAACTGCCGCATCGACCGGCACAACCGCTGCACCGCAATCCACAGCTTCTACAACGGTCACATTTTCAGACCTGCGCAGAGACTGCGCATATGTGCATGTGACGTATGTCAGCGGTGATTATATGCTTGTCAAACCGGATTCCGGTCAGTGGATCAGCCAATATGGAAGCCTTGAGCTGAATGCAGGCGATCTCCCCGCAGGCACAACGCCGACCGTCGGCACATGGCTGCTGGTTTACTACGACGGTTCGATCATGGAGGTTTCCCCTGCGCGGTTCAGCCGCGTGACCAAAGTCGTTGTGCTGGATGACCCGGTCGCAGACCCGCCCGAGGGCAGAGTGTCCATCGGAGCGGATGAGGTCTATGTCTGGCACGATCTGATTCAGGAGCAGATCACGCCGACGCAGGCGATCGGGGATGACGGCGAATACCGGCTGAAGCTGGCGGCGTTCCCGGATACCGAATTCATCTGGCGGCACTACGGCATCTATTCCGAAAAGGACGGCACCGAAACGCGGATAATCGGCAGCGGCGAAATGGATTTCTCGAGCACGATCACGCCGTGGCAGGTCTATTTCACCGATCTGAACGGCGACAGCTATCCGGAGATGATCGTCGATTACTGTTTGGGATACGATTTCTACTGCACACAGCATGTCATGGTTTATGACATCCGGCGCGGTTATTCGGAAACCCTGAAGTATAACTACCGCGGACAGTATGATTATGTGCTGCGGTACATCGACCGGAAGATGTATGTCGAGGAGATCGCGTATTCCGAGCATCCGGCACTGAAATTTGCCGGGATGTCCGGAACGCTCGGCACGATTATCGAGGATATGGAAAAGGACAGCGGTAATTTCAGCATCCGCACGCTCTCATGACAATGCAATGCCCCGTTCACAGCCCGGTGAACGGGGTTTTCCTTTTTTCTCCTGTATCCCATTGAAATTTCCCTCACATTATGTTATAATAAGATATACGAATATTCCAGTTTCTGAAAAAGGAGATCTGATGATACATGAGTACCCTGACGAAAAAGCTCTATGATACAGACAGCTACCTGCGCGAATTCACCGCGAAGGTGCTGACCTGCGATCCGCTTCCGGACGCAAAGAAGCGCGGGGACGGCGCGGCATTTGCCGTGACGCTCGATCAGACCGCGTTTTTCCCGGAGGGCGGCGGCCAGACCGCTGATACGGGAAATCTCGGCAATGCCGTCGTGACCGATGTGCAGGAGGTAAACGGCGAAATTCTGCACTATACCGATGTGCCGCTGGAGCCCGGCATCGAGATCAAGGGCGTCCTGAACTGGGAACAGCGCCTCCGGAAGATGCAGAATCACACCGGCGAGCATCTGGTTTCGGGCATTGTGCACCGGCAGTTCGGATATGACAATGTCGGCTTTCACCTCGGCACGGACGGCGTGACCGTCGATTTCAGCGGCGTGCTGACCGAGCCGGAGCTGGAGTTTGTGGAGTACATCGCAAACCGCGTCGTGGCACTGAATGTGCCGGTCACGGTCAGCTACCCCTCGCCGGAGGAGTGCGCCGCGATGGAATATCGCTCGAAGCTCGATCTGACCGAGAATATCCGCATCGTGACGATCGAGGGCTGGGATGTCTGTGCCTGCTGCGCGCCGCATGTTTCGCAGACCGGCGCAGTCGGCGGAATCAAGATTCTCAGCGCAGAGAACTGGAAGGGCGGCGTCCGCATCCGGATGCTCTGCGGACTGGATGCCCGCGACGACTACCAGAAGCGGCTTATGAATACCGTCCGCATCTCCAATCTGCTTTCCTGCAAGCAGCTTGAGGCGGCGGATGCCGTCGAGCGCATCCTGAAAAATATGGCGGAGGAGCGTGAGAAAACCGCAAGCCTAAGCCGTGCGCTGCTCAGCAGCCGCATTGCCGCGCTCTCCGAAACCGACGGAAATACGGTGATTTTTGAAGATCTGCTCGATCAGAACAGCCTGCGCAATCTCGTGAATGCGGGCGTAGAGCGGAGCGGCGGGGTCTGTGCCGCGTTTCAGGGGAATGACAAGGACGGCTACCGGTATATCATCGGCAGCAAAACCATCCCGCTGCGTGCATGGGCAAAAGAATTCAACCAGAAGCTCAACGGCAGAGGCGGCGGCTCCGATCAGATGATTCAAGGAACTGTCAATGCTCCGGAATCCGAAATCCGCAGCTTCTTCGCCGTTTGACCCTGCCTCTGCTCTGCTCTCCTAGAGTATTAGTAGTGCTTTCAGCGATGGGCAGTGGGGGACGCCGTCCCCCACACCCCCTGCCAGAGGGATACTATCCCTCTGGACTCCCATTACTGCTCCGCTTC
>JAFUAD010000096.1 GCA_017460835.1 Oscillospiraceae bacterium | reverse complement strand
GGGGCGAGTTAAGGAAGGAGAGTCTGAGAGGGAACCTTAAGAGAGGGGAGAGAATAAGCAAGCGCAGCTTGCGCTCTCGCCCCTCTCTTGTGGTTCCCTCTCAGGTTTGCGCCCCTTCGACCGGCAGTGCCGGCCTCCATTTTGGCTTCGCGGGTTTCTTTTCCTGTGCTGCGTCCTGATTGAAATTGGAAGCACGCAAAAAGAAACCCGCGAAGCCAAAACGGCAGCGGGCACTGCCCGCTGTCCGTTCGGAGCGGATAAGGGGGGTGCGGTTATGGTATACTAACTCTCGGCTGGTTCAGCCGCATATTTTTTTGATTATAGTTAGCGTAATCTAACTAAATGGAGGTACACTATGAAAACAGCAGTTATTTTCTGGAGCGGCACGGGCAACACCGAGGCAATGGCACAGGCAGTCGCAGAGGGCGCAGGCACCGAGGCGGTCGAGGTTTCCGATTTCTCTGCGGATCTCGCGGAATACGATGCAATCGCATTCGGCTGCCCGGCAATGGGTGACGAGGTGCTGGAGGAGGATACCTTCGAGCCGTTCTTCGCAGACAGCATCGCAAAGCTCGCGGGCAAAAAGGTCGTGCTGTTCGGCTCCTACGGCTGGGGCGACGGCCAGTGGATGCGCGACTGGGAAGGCCGCGTAAAGGAAGCGGGCGCTGAGCTGCTCGCAGACGGCCTGACCGTCAATGAAGCGCCGGACGATGATGCGCTTGCACAGTGCAAGGCGCTCGGCGAAAAGCTCGCAGGCTGAGTACAGAACACATGCTGCGCTCCGTTCCCGATATCCCGCTCTGCTTCCCGGCAGGGCGCATCCGGATATCGGAACGGAGCGCATTGCGCATTTTGGGGGTCGATTCGGCAGCATCGCGGCAAAATGCAGAATACCCGCCCCGGAAATGACCGGAACGGATATCCTGCACTTTGAAAAGGGTGTATATTCAGAAAGGATCAAAAAGGAATGGCTTACTCGTTCACAGAGGGCTTCAGCTCCTGAAGAATCAGGGTAAAGTCGATATCCACGCCGCCGCGTGTGACGGTCAGGACGATCCGGTCTCCGGCTCTGAACTGATCCTTCGCCGCGTTCAGCTCCTCGCCGGTGGTAATGGTATCGCCGTTGACTGCGATGATGACATCGCCGACCTGAATTCCGGCGAGATCGGCAGCACTGCCGTCTGTGACGTCATTGACATAGAAGCCGACCGGAACGCCGAGTGCGCGTGCCTTCTGCTCGGAAAGCGTGACGCCGGAGATGCCGATAACCGGCTTGCCTGTGACATAACCGTAATTGATGAGGTCATTGACAACGCTCCGTGCATGAGAGATCGGGATTGCGAAGCAAAGACCCTCGACGCTTGCAGAGCCGTCATAGTAGTTGCTGCTGATCTTCGAGGAATTGATGCCGATGACCTGACCGTAGCTGTTGATCAGCGGGCCGCCGGAGTTTCCGGCATTGATCGCGGTATCGGTCTGGATCAGGTTCATGGTGTTCTCGTTAATGGTGATCTCGCGGTTCAGCGCAGAGACGATACCGGTCGTAACGGAGCCGAACAGGTCAAAGCCGAGCGGGTTTCCGATCGCGACGACCAGCTCGCCGACGCGCAGATCATCGCTGTCGCCGAATTCCGCGACGGTGAGCGCCTGTGCTGAGGTGACGCGCAGAACTGCAATATCCTCTGCGGTATCGTACCCGACGACCTTTGCGTCGAGCTCCGTCTCACCGCTGTAATAATCGCTGTTCAGAACGACCTGCACGGATGTTGCAAGCCCCATCTGATAGCGCGATTCCGTGTCATAAATGACATGCGCATTGGTGAGGATATAGTAGGAATTGTCGTTGTTTTTCGACATGATGATGCCGGTTCCGGTCGCGGAGAAGTCCTCCTCATAGCTCTGCGACTGGCCGTAGCCCCACATGGAATAGGTCTGGCCGTGATAGGTGAAGGTCGAGGCAACGCCGACGGTCGCCGGAGTCACCTTATCGACGATATCCGGAATGCTCATTGCGCCCTCGCGTGCTGCAAGGTCGATCCAGTTTGTGGCATTGACGGTAGAATCGGAGGCGCCGCTGTTTCCGGTGTTCTGTGCGCTGACCGTGCTGCCGGATGTGCTGCTTTCAGAGGACTGCTCTGCGACGCTCTTTTCGTCGAGCTCGGAGCTTCCGAGAAAGCTCCCGACCTCCTTATTTTGCGTGGCATATTTGTAGCAGACGATCGAGCCGTATGAGAGCAGCGCGATGCCTGCGAACACGGCAACGCCCTTCAGAACCTTATGGGACTTTTTCTTTTTCGGCTTCGGCGCGCGTGCGGTTTCCCGGACGGATTCCGGCGCGCTGTAAACGGGGCCCTGCTGCGGATAGCTGTTCATTGCCGGATAGCCGCTGCGGGGGGAGTAATAGCTTCCGCTGCTCCGGGGCTCCTGCGGCTGAACGGGAATCTCCTGCACAGGCTGTCCGGGCTGCTCCGGCGCCGGTGTATAGGCGGGGGATTCCGGATAGCTTCCGGCTTCTCTCGGACCGAATCTCAGATTGTTGTTATCCTGTAACATTTGATCGCACCTCTTTCTTTATTGTAAGCAGTGCCGGAGGGGTGTTTCCGGGGCTGCCGTATTTCCTTTGCGGTATGCTTTTATTATACGCTGCAATGTGAAAATCTCATGATAACCGCAAAAAAACAGCGTTAAAGTCACATGTTTTTCTAAAAATCATCTGTGAAATCTCACGGCCGGCAGTGCCGGCTGCCGATTCGCTTCGCACCATAATGAGCGGAGGCGGGCTTCTTTTCTCAGCCGAATATTTTGGCACGCTTGGGCGTGCAGCCGGCGCGGAGCCCGCGCTGGCGATTCGCTTCGCACCATAATGAGCGAAGGCGGGTTTCTTTTCTCAGCCGAATATTTTGGCACGCTTGGGCGTGCAGC